>JBBTFY010000054.1:11195-51026 GCA_038041635.1 Pseudomonadota bacterium | reverse complement strand
TCGTCCCCTTCGACTGCCTTGCAGGCGCTCAGGACAGGCATTGCTGCGTCGGAAATCTTTGAAATAGCAATACTATTCACTTCATCTTCCTCCTTGCACTGAACGAAATCGCTTGCATCTCAGTTCGCGCTATTAGTGAGTCCTGACCCTAACTGAAGCAAAGTCGCTTGTCGCGCTTGACGAATCCCCCAAGGGCGGTTAGTCGCGCATGCTTTCCAGCATCAATTGCTTTCAAGGGTTTTCAAACATGTCGCGGATTTGCGAGCTGACCGGCAAGAGCCGTCAGGTGGGACACAATGTTTCCCACGCCAACAACAAGACCAAGCGCACTTTCTTGCCGAACTTGCACAATGTGACGTTGATGTCCGAAGCGATGGGGCAAAGCTATCGTTTGCGGGTTTCGACGCATGGCCTGCGTTCGGTTGAACATAATGGCGGGCTCGACAATTGGTTGGTCAAGACCAAGGATGAGCTACTGTCCTTGCGCGCGCGGCGCCTGAAGCGTGACATTGTCAAGAAGCTCGCCATAGCGGCCTAAGCTCGATACATCAGAACTAATGCACCAAAGAGGTGGCTTGAGAGAGCCGCCTTTTTTGTGTTTTGATGAACGTCACGCAACAATCGCGTTCAGCAAGCAATCATGACAGCGCGCTTAACCCTCTACAACGCCCAGCATTCCCGAGGGCAAAGTGAGGAGAGACAAGATGCGCAAATTCATACTGGCCATCGCCGCCGCCGCAACCGCCCTGACCAGTTTCGCGTCGGTCCCCGCTGCGGCCCAATATGCCAACCATGACCAATATCGTTACGATCATGATTCGCGCTATGACAATGATGATGACCGCGACCATCGGGGTTATGATCGCCGTTACGATCGGCGCGATGACCGTCGCCACGACCGCCGTTATAATCGGCACGATCATCGTCGTTATGATAGTCGTTATGACGACCAGCGCGATGATCGCCGCTATGATGATCGCCGCGACAATCGACGTTGTGGTGACGGCACCACTGGATTGATTATTGGCGGCGTCGTTGGTGCTTTAGCTGGCCGTGCCGTTGTCGGTCGCCGTGGCGATCGCACGGCTGGCGCGATCATTGGCGGCGCTTCGGGTGCCTTGGCAGGACGCGCTATTGATCGCAGCGATGATCGGTGCCGCCGCTAAATGCTCAGAAACGCACAGGTAATTTTCGGCTATGTATAATGACAAGGGGGGCAAATGTCCCCCTTGTCATTAGCCTTATCAATGGCCCCCTTGTGTTGTCGGCCGCCGCGCACTAGCAGGGGCACCAAGTACTGGCTCGGAAGCTTCTGTGGCTAGAGAATAGAATTGCAAGGGCCTGTCCATGAGGGGCAAGGGTAGAACGCGGACGGACGGCCGTGCTGTTGATATTATGCGGCGTGGAGCACCACCTGTTTCTGCGCTTCCATCGACACCAAGTGTCGCCTTAGAATGTCGCCCGACACCACAAGCCACTGAACTGTGCGGCCAGTTCCAAAATTGTCCAACATTTGGCGCGCTCGACCTTGGCACCAATAATTGCCGTTTGTTGATCGCACGCCCCAGCGGCGATGATTTTATCATCGTGGATGCCTATTCTCGGATCGTACGCTTGGGCGAAGGGATGACGGCGAGTGGCCGGATGAGCGAGGCGGCTATGGACAGGGCACTCGATGCGCTCAGCGTCTGTGCCGACAAATTGCGCCGCAGGCGGGTCATTTTATCACGGGCAGTGGCGACCGAGGCATGCAGACGGGCTGCGAACGGGCGGGAGTTTTGGGACCGTGTGCGCCACGAGACGGGCATCGCACTTGACGTCATTTCAGCCGAAGAAGAAGCCCGCCTGGCGGTGCTTGGCTGTTATCAATCTTTGAGCAAAGGCGAAGGCCCCGCGCTACTGTTTGATATTGGCGGCGGGTCAACAGAAGTTGTTCTGCTCGACGACAGCGGCGACCAACCCGAAATTCTCGACTGGCAAAGCATCCCGTGGGGGGTGGTGACATTATCCGAAGCCGAGCGCCATGACAGCGATAACGCCGACAGCCGCGCCGCAGCCTATGCCGCGATGCGCGCGCGGGTTCGCTTCGCTCTGGCTGATTTTTCAGCACGGATCGATCACCACTGCCCCAATCGCAATGATGGCGACATCCGTTTATTGGGGACCAGCGGCACCGTAACGACGCTCGCCAGCCTCTATCTGGGCCTTGCTTCCTATGATCGTTCGCAGGTTGACGGGCAGAATATCGCCGCATCGGACATGCGTTATCAATGCGCGCGATTGGCCGGCATGTCTTTATCGGACCTGACACAGCTGGCCTGTATCGGGCGTGATCGTGCCGACCTTGTCGTCGCAGGCTGCGCAGCGCTGGAGGAGATATGTGATATTTGGCCAGCGCACAGCATAGACGTGGCGGATCGCGGCATAAGGGAGGGCGTTTTGCGCCAGATGATGCGCGCACATTCTGTTCGACCAAAGCGGAACGCACGAGGATGACGGGCCGCAGCGTCGGCGGGCATACCCGCGTCAAAACCGCGCGCAGGCGCACCGCATCATCAACACGCTGGTTGTCGCGCCAGTTGAACGACCCCTATGTTAAACGCGCTATGGCGGAGGGCTATCGGTCACGCGCCGCGTATAAATTGATCGAACTCGACGAAAAATTTGCCTTTTTGCGTGGGGTTTCAGCAGTGGTTGATTTGGGGATTGCACCGGGCGGGTGGAGCCAGGTGGTGCGCCGCCTGCGCCCCAATGCGGCGATTGTCGGCATCGACCTGTTGCCAGTCGATGCCATTGAGGGCGTCCATATCTTGCAGATGGATTTTATGGATGATGCTGCGCCCGATCTGTTGATACAGCATTTGGGCCGTGCCCCCGATCTGGTGATGTCAGACATGGCAGCGAACACCGTTGGTCATCAACAGACCGATCATCTGCGGACGATTGCGCTGGCGGAGGCTGCGGCGGAGTTCGCGATTGAAACGCTGGCTCCTGGCGGCACATTTGTGACCAAGGTGTTTCAAGGCGGCACCAATCAGGGCCTGTTGACGCGGCTCAAGCAGGCATTCACCAGTGTGAAACATGCCAAACCGCCATCCAGCCGCAAGGGTAGCCCAGAATTATTTGTGGTCGCGCAAGGGTTGAAGCCTAGGTAAAGTTATTACCCCCGCGCCTCGGCAATAGCGGCCTTGAGCGCGTCATAACCAACCGCGCCGGTCAGCACTTTGTCGCCGATAACCCAGCTTGGCGTTCCATCGAAACCTAGTTCGCGGGCCAGCGCGACATTGGCACGCAGCTCACCGGTAATGGCAGGGTTGCTGAGAGCCGCCGCATCTGTGGCGACGACGAAACGCTGTGCAACCGCGCTACGCGCGGCAGCATCGGGATTGCCACTGGCGAATAATGCGCGGTGAACATCCATATAGCGCCCACTGCGTGCAGCGGTCAGCGCCAGTCGTGCTGCAGCCTCGCTTTCCCGGCTCAGGATTGGCAATTCGCGGAACACGATTTTCACGCGCCTGTCCTCGCGCAACAGGCGTTCGATATCGGCTTCGCTGGCGCGGCAAAATGTGCAGGCATAGTCGGTAAACACAACCAAGGTGACATCGCCGTCTGCCGCCCCCGCCCAAGCGCCGGAAAATGGCCGTTCGATGGCCGCGCGCTGACGGCCAATCGTTTCGGCAACACGCGTGGCCTGTAACCGCTCCATCGCTTGCGGGATGATTTCGGGGTGATTGAGCACATAATCATGGACTATGCGTTCGGTAACGGCGCGCTGGCTGATACCGCCGCTCCACACCATGCCGCCGATAAAACCGCTCATCGCAAGTGCTATACCCCCGACTATCCAGCTTGCGGGGTGGCGGTGCCATGGGTCGGATGCCGAATGATCCGAACCTTCGCCCCCTCCCCCGCCGTCGCTGCGCCCGGCATAACTAGGCGACGAAGATGCGGCGATAATATGCGGTGCGATAGGGACTGGCGGCGTTTCGGCGTTCGTTTGCGGCTGTGCAGACGCAAATAGCGGCAAGCCCGAACCGGAATGTGGCATATGCTGGCCTTCTGCTTCCATCAGAACATCAAGCTGTGATGCGGGCATGGTGGGCTTTGCAGGGATGAGAGCAGCCGCAGGAGATGATTCGGCCAATTTTCGAGCCTTAGCTCCAGCGCTACGGGTGCCAGCTGCAATGGCAGAGACGGCCTTTGCACTATTACCCGACACAGCTTGCTTCACTTGTTCGCTGGCGTCACGGATGCGCGGTGATGCGGCTCCAATGGCGTGCTTTGCGGTATTCATGCTCGTTCGGACGGCCACACGCGATGCATTGGCGGTGGCGTCGGCACCCTGTGCAATCAAGCGCTTGGCTATGACCGCCGCAGCGCGGACACGGCGGCCCAGCTCCAGTTTTTCAACACGCCCTGCTATGTCCGCTCGTTCGATCAACTGGCTTGCCCGTCCGGTCAATTGCCCTGCTCCAGCACGCAGCCGCGCCGCCGTTGTCGCTTCGTGCCCTGTTGTCGTTTCTGGTCTGGGAATTGGCCGCGCTAGCAGCTCATCGGCGCTCAATCCGCTGGCGACACGCGCGGGTTGAGCAGGCGTCAGTCCTGGCGGGCCGCGTGTGGGCAGTGGCTCTGGCCTTGCCATTGGTTTGCCCGCTGATTGATTACGAAGCCACGGCTGGTAATGGGCATCGCCCTCAGTTGGGCCTTTGGATTCTGGCATGCGTCCCTCAACTGCAATCGCTGAACTCGGCCCTATTGGCCTAGGTGCGATTAGCTTCTGTCTCCACCACCTCTACCGCGCCTTCGCGCTTCATCCAAGCGCGCACGTGCAACCAGTGCAATATCCTGGGCTCGCAACCAATCGGGTGTGCTGGGGGGCAGGGAAAGCATGGCTGATTCAGCGCTTGGCAGGGCCAAACCAACCTGCCCCGTAAGTAAATATCGCTCTGCGGTCGCCAAATTGGCGCGCGGTTCGTCGCCATTATGCGCATAAACCACGCCCAGCTGATACCAAGCGAAGGGGTTTTCATTATCGCGGGCAACAGCAGCGCGCAGGACGCTCTCGGCCTCGGCATAATTCTGCTCATCTTCTGTCGCAATCAGGGCATGTCCAAACAGGGCGGCTATCAAGGGCTGACCGTTCGATAAATCTGTAGCCCGACGTAGCGCCGAAAGAGCTTCGGCAGGACGTCCTGATTCCAGCAATATCTGCCCCTCTAATTCAAGGAAATAGGGGTTGTCGGGTGATGCGCTGACCAGCGCCGCTGCTTCCGCCAGCGCGCGGTCTGGATGCGCGCTATGATGCCAGGCATAGGCACGTGCATAACGTGCTGGGGTCGACTGGTCGCTTTGGGGGTAGCGCAGTAACACCTGCCCAGGTTCGCTGATGAAACCGATCAGCTTGGCACGAACGCGCTGGAACCACGCCTCTAATTCTGGATCAGTCCGATGATCCCAAGCCTGATCGGCGGAATAAGTGTCGCGCAGATATTGCACGCGGTCCCCAGACAGCGGGTGCGTCCGACCATAGGCCTGATCGTCATCCTGCGGCACATAATATCGCATTTCAAGATTTTGCAGCTTCATGAAAAAATCAACACTGCCCCGTCCACTAATCCCAGCGGCGGAGAGATAGCGCGCGCCAGCCGCATCCGCCGTCGCTTCTTGTGTCCGTGAGTAGGCTAGGTAACTGCCTATTGCCGCTTGTTGCCCTGCGGCCATGATGCCAGCGCCTGCCTCGCCAGCCCCAGCGGCAATCGCCACAGCACCAAGCAGTAAACTTATCAGCGAAATCCCTGTGGCGCGCGTCTGCCCATCGGTGCGAATGACATGCCCGCCCGCGATATGCCCTAGTTCGTGCGCGATGACGCCTTGCACTTGATTAGCGTTGTCGGCCTGTTCGATCAGCCCACTGTGGATATAGACGACTTGTCCACCCGCAACGAAAGCATTGATGCTGCGGTCGTTGATCATGACGATGTGCACGTCTGCGGGGCGAAGACCAGCCGCGCGGACCAGCGGTTCTGACATGGCGTTCAGCAGGGCTTCGGTCTCGGCGTCGCGCAATATTTGCTGCGCTTGCACGGGCGTTGACGCCATCACCAGCGTCACCATGATCAGCAAAGCCGCGTGCGTTACAATTGACGCTCTACGGCGGAATGGGGAAGCGAAGGCAATCATTGCTCTCTCCTAAGCGCCCTCTCGGCTGAACCTCTCGTTAAGCGGCGGCGTGCGAAGCAAGCGCCCCCCGCGCCGCCGCTTGTCTCTATTTAGGGCCGAACGTTGACTGCCACCAGCCACGGCGGCGTGTGCCACCGTCGCCCTCAACTTCGGTGTCGTCCGCTTGTGATGGCGCAGGGTCGGCACCGGCTGTGGCCGCATCGGCTGGCTTGCGTGCGCGACTGACGCGTTTAGGTTTTGCAGCAACGTCTTCGGCGGCAACCGCCACTGCTGGCACTACAGCCTCAACAGGCTCCACAGCCTTACGCGCACGACTTGGACGCTTTGGCTTGGCGGGTGCTTCTTCGGCAACGGGGGCGGCGATTGGCGACTCCTCCACAACCGATTCGGTCGCCTTGCGTCCACGGCTGGCACGTTTGGGCTTGTCAGCAGTTGCCGCACCTTCGTCGCTTCGCTCTGTTGCACCATCATCGCTGACCGTATCGGGTGCGCTTTGCTCGCCCGCTTCGTCCAAACGCGCTTCGCTACCCTCGATAGTGCGGCGGCCACGACCACCACGGCGGCCACGGCGACGGCGACGAGCCGCGTCGCCGCCCTCTTCGCCGGCGCGATCACCACTGCCACGCTCGCCTGCGCCTGCGCTGGCATCGTCCGCTTTAGCTTCGCCCTGCTGGGCATTTGCATCTTCGCCGACTTCGCCAGTCTGCTCTTCGCGGTTGCGGTCACGCCCGCCACGACGGCGGCGTCCGCGACGTCGCGCTTGACCTTCGTCGCCTTCATCACGGCGTGCCCGGTCGCGGCGGGGGCGCTCCTCCTGTTCGGCTTCATCGTCATCATCATAAGCAGGAATAGCGTCTTCCGGCTCATCTTCTGGCTCGATAATAGGCTCGAAGCGCGGCATGTTAGCCGGTGGCGGCCCAGCGGCTTCGACCGTCATTCGGGCACCTTCGGTATGCCCGTCGGGCTGTACTTCGATGACCACGCCATAACGCGATTCGATATCGCTCAGCTCAGAACGCTTGTTGTTCAGGACATAGATGGTCGCCTCCTGGCTGGCGCGCAGAACAAGGCGGCTGCCGCGACCGCGTGCCGCCTCTTCTTCCAATAGCCGCAGCGCTGACAAGCCAGCGGATGAGGCGGTGCGAACTAGGCCCGTGCCCTCGCAATGTGGACAGGCGCGCGTGGACGCCTCCAGCACGCCAGTGCGCAGACGCTGACGGCTCATTTCCATCAGGCCAAAACCGGAAATACGCCCGACCTGAATACGTGCACGATCGTTTTTGAGCGCATCGCGCATCGCGCGTTCAACCTTGCGGATATGATTGCCCTGATCCAGGTCGATGAAGTCGATGACGACCAGCCCCGCCATATCGCGCAGGCGCAGTTGGCGTGCGATTTCATAGGCGGCTTCGATATTGGTGTTAAACGCGGTTTGTTCGATACTATGTTCGCGCGTTGACCGACCGGAGTTGATGTCGATCGACACCAACGCTTCGGTTGGATTGATGACCAGATAGCCCCCCGATTTCAACGTGACGAGCGGTTGATACATCGCGCCAAGCTGGTCCTCGACACCATAGCGTTGGAACAATGGCACGACATCAGCATATTGCTTCACCTTGCGCGCGTGGCTGGGCATGAGCAATTTCATGAAGTCTTTGGCGGCGCGATACCCTTCATCGCCCTCAACCGCGACTTCCTCTATCTCATTATTATAAATGTCGCGGATCGCGCGTTTGATGAGATCGCTGTCGCTGTGGATGAGCGCGGGCGCCTCACTTTTCAGCGTTTGCTCACGAATCTCATCCCACAAACGCGCCAGATAATCGAAATCACGCTTAATCTCGGTCTTGGTGCGCTCCAGCCCAGCCGTGCGGACAATACAGCCCATGGTTGACGGCAGGCCAAGGTCGTCGATGACGCTCTTTAACCGTTTGCGATCTGCGCCATTGGCTATTTTGCGACTGATGCCGCCGCCATGGCTCGAATTAGGCATGAGCACGCAATAGCGGCCCGCCAGGCTCAGATAGGATGTCAGCGCTGCACCCTTGCCGCCCCGTTCTTCCTTGACCACTTGGACAAGCAACACCTGACGGCGACGGATGACGTCTTGTATTTTGTAGCGTCGATGGAGCGACCTGCGGAAATCGCGCGCTTCGTCGCGCTCGCTGCGGTCTTGTCCGCGCGATTGCCCGCTTCGGCCACGACGGCGGCCACGACCGCGTTCGCGATTGTCGCCATCGCTCTCGTCATCCGCTTCGGGCGGGCTTTCGGTTCCGCCTTCATCCTCGCCTTCGTCACGATCATCCACGCCATCAGTGTCGGCGTCGTTCGACGTATAAAAATCGCTATCGTCGTCCATGGGCGCGGGAGGCCTAATATCCTCGACTTCGCCTTCGAGCGACTCAATCTCCTCCTCAGCGCGCATGGCGGCTTCGGCAGCAGAATATTCGGCTTCCTCGCGCAGCAATGCGTCGCGGTCTTCCTTGGGGATCTGGTAATAGTCGGGGTGGATTTCGCTGAACGCCAAAAACCCATGGCGATTGCCGCCATATTCGACAAACGCCGCCTGAAGCGAGGGTTCTACCCTGATAACTTTGGCGAGATAGATATTGCCTTTTATCTGTTTATGTTCAGCCGATTCGAAATCAAGCTCTTCAATACGGTTTCCCTTGATGACCGCGACCCGGGTTTCTTCCCGGTGCCGCGCATCGATCAACATGCGCGTAGTCATTATATATTCTCCACAAGCGGCGGCGCTCGCTGTTCGCATGCACGGCCGCAGATATTATAAAGGGCGATGATGGCGGCATAGAGCATGCGCGCACATCGGCCCGTTGGGTTGGATGGATGGTGGTAGCCGAGGTTTCCCCGTCACCCGCTTCGAAAGAGTTTAGGCCAATAAGGCGCGCACAAAGCCCAATCGCACCGACCCCAGTAGGGCGATCGCGAAAAGGGGATATGCTTTGCATTAAGCTTCAACCTGGTCTGGACCACCATGTTCGCGCGAAAACGCGTAGCACTGGGTCGCAATTCTTGTCACCCGTGATGGCACAGCGAAGCCGCTCCAATTCGGGGATAGCGCCATGCTAGCACTGCCATCGCACAGGGGCAACCCACACGGGGTGCATTCGTGATAGGATCATGGTTTGCGATCAAGGCTTATGGTGCGTTAACTGATTATCTTGAGCGGGGATTTGCAGGTCGCTGGCTAATCCCTTGTTCACCTTGACTAATGGCGTGCGGAATCCACCGCTGTCACGAAGAGTCGGGGTGGATGAAGGCGGCAATGTCATACTGGACCAGACAGGGTAAATCGCGCAATAAGACCCGCGTGATTGAACTGTTGCTCATTTTATTCGCTCTTGCTGGCTATGGGCCCGCCACAGCTGGCACGCTGGAGCGTGTCGATGTCGCCGGCAATGAGTTGGTTTTGCAATTTTCCGGCCCCGGTGGTGAAGCCGCAGGGTTTGTCCTCGATGGACCGCGCCGGATTGCCGTTGATGTCGCGGGCCAGGAACCCGGCGCGCCGCTCATGGTGTCGAACGATACTGTGCTGAGAGTCAGACAAGGGCGATTAGCAGGGCTTGGTTTGCGGCTTGTGGTTGACTTGGCGCAGCCGACGGTGGTGAGCAGCCTACGCTATTCACCCGATGGCCGAACGTTGACGGTCACGCTTGGGTCCGCAACGGCCAACGCCTTTGCCGAGGCTGTCCGTGCCGGCAATCGCTCTGTCACTTCGCCGATTGGCGGCATGCCGACGCTGGCGATGGCCCGCGCACCCCAGCGCCGTTATCAGGTGTCGGTGCCGATTGGCCGCGCGCGGGATGGGTTGGCCTTGCCACAAATTGCTGGACCCAACGATCCTGCATTGCCGCTAGTGGTTATTGATGCAGGGCATGGCGGACATGACCCGGGCGCATTATCTGCCGATGGACGGCTGCGTGAAGAGGATGTGACGTTGGCGATTGCCCGCCGGGTGCGCGACGCGCTGGTGGCGTCGGGGCGCGTGCGGGTGGCATTAACCCGCGATTCCGACCGCTATCTGGTTCTGGAGGAGCGCTACGGATTGGCGCGCCGTCTGAATGCTGACCTTTTTATGTCGATCCATGCCGATGCCGCAGAAAATGAAGGGGCGACGGGCGCATCCATCTATACATTGTCCGAAACGGCATCCGACAGGGAGGCTGGACGACTTGCGGCGCGCGAAAACCGTTCCAACATCCTCAACGGCATTGATATGGGCGGACAGACCGATGATGTGCGGTCTATCCTGATTGACCTGACCCAGCGCGAAACGATGAACCTGTCGTCCGATTTTGCGCGCACGCTGCAACGCACGGGCGGCGCTGATATTCCCTTTCGCAACGCTTCGCACCATTTTGCGGGCTTTGTTGTGCTAAAGGCACCCGATATGCCATCGGTTTTGCTGGAAACAGGATTTATTACCAATCCAACGGATGCCCAGCGCATAGCCAGCGCCGATGGCCAAGCGGCGATAGCGCGCGGCGTTCGCCAAGCGGTGCTGACGCATTTTGCGCGGCGGATTGCCAATGGCAACAGGACGATAGCACCGGTTAACGCTGCACGCTGATAATTGTCCAAAGCGGCTGGCACCATAGCCAATTCATGCTAAAGCCCGTCGGCAATGACCGACGATACCGCCCCCGCAACTGATAACAGCGCCGCTGTCACCTCGTTACGTTTGCGTTTGACGCGCGAGGCGCAGGGGGTTGGCGCGGGCCTGTGGCAAACCGCGAAACAGGTTGCTGCGATCATTTCCGCATTTTTTGTCCGCCATTGGCCGCGCCGCTGGTTTCGCTGGCTGACCTACGCGGCGGCGACGGGTTTCGCCCTGTTTATTGCGCTATGGGTGCTGGTGGCGCGCGACCTGCCCGACACACAGCAATTAGTGAATTACCAGCCCCCCTTGCCGACCATTGTGCGCGACGTGAACGGCCTGCCGACGCACAGTTTTGCTCGCGAACGGCGGGTGCAGCTCGAATATGACGAATATCCCCCGCTATTGGTCCGCGCCTATCTGGCGGCGGAGGACCGCACCTTTTTTGAACATGGCGGCGTTGATTATCCAGGTTTTGTCGGGGCTGTGTTTGATTATATTTCCAAAATGGGTTCGGGCGAACGCGCGGTCGGTGGATCGACCATCACCCAGCAGGTGGCCAAGAATATCCTGCTCGGCAATGAATATTCGATCACTCGCAAATTGCGCGAGATATTGGTCGCATACCGCATCGAAAGCGTGCTGAGCAAGGAACAGATACTCGAACTGTACCTCAACGAAATTCCGCTTGGCCGACAATCTTTTGGCGTTCAGGCCGCATCGCGCGCCTATTTCGACAAAGATGTGGCCGACCTTGCGCTGCATGAAATGGCGTTCCTTGCGGTGCTTCCCAAAGCTCCAGAGCGTTACGGAAGGCGCGGGCAAGAACGGGCAGCGATCACCCGACGTAATTTTGTTTTGGGTGAAATGCTGCGCAACGGCTGGATTACCGATCCGCAACGCGCAGCAGCGGCGGCGATGCCTTTGGGGCTAGTTGCGCAGCGCGGCGCACAGTTCGAGGCAGTCGGCGGCTATTATATGGAGGAGGTCCGGCGCGAATTGATTGGTCGCTTTGGCGAGAATCCAGCCGATGGTCCCTACAGCGTCTATGGCGGCGGGCTGTGGGTACGCACCGCCTATGACGGGCGGCTACAGGCGGCCGCCGAATCGGGGATGCGTAGCGCCATGTTGCGCTACCATGGTAATCGCGGCTGGGCAGGGCCGCTTGGCACGATCGAGGTTGATGCTCAGTGGCAAAACCGCCTGCAATCGACTTTTATCGGGATCAATTTCGATGAATGGCGCGTTGCGGTCGTGCTAGACAAGGAAGCGGGCGGCGCGCGCATCGGCCTTCCGGACGGCGAGATCGGCCGCTTGCCTGCGGGCAACGCCGTCATGGCGGCCCCCGGCGGCGGGACGGCGTTTAACGCCATGAGCGCTGGCGACATCATATTGGTAAAATCGCTTGGGGGAAGCGTCTATACGCTGAAAACCGTGCCCGGCATTTCGGGTGGTTTCGTCGCGCAAAGCCCGACGTCGGGCCGCGTCTTTGCGATGCAGGGTGGGTTTGACTCGCGACTGTCGAGCTTTAACCGCGCAACACAGGCCAGCCGACAGCCCGGCTCGACGATCAAGCCGTTCGTTTATGCGACCGCGCTTGATTATGGGATGACCCCGGCCACGATCATCGTTGATGGCCCCTTTTGCGTCGATCAATCGGCGGCGCTGGGACGCAAATGTTTCCGCAATTCCGGTGGCGGCGCGTCGGGGCCGCAGACGATGCGCTGGGGGCTTGAGCAATCGCGTAATTTGATGACGGTGCGCACCGCAAGCACGGTGGGGATGGAGCATGTTGTTCAAACGTTTCGCACCATGGGTATCGGCGAATACCGCCCCTATCTGGCCTTTGCGCTGGGCGCGGGTGAAACCACGGTGTCTCGTCTGACAAACGCTTATGCGATGCTCGCCAACCATGGTCGTTCGCTGACTCCGCATATGATTGATTATGTGCAAGACCGGCGCGGGCGGGTGATTTTTCCTGCGAACTGGCGCCCATGTAGCGGCTGCAACGCCAATGACTGGGACGGGCGGGCAATGCCGCGTTTTGCGCCGTCTGGCCGCCAATTGATGAACCCTATTACCGCCTATCAGACTGTCCATATGCTCGAAGGCGTTATCCAGCGCGGAACCGCGACGATGCTGCGCGATTTGAACCGACCGATGTTTGGCAAAACCGGAACGACGAGCGGCCCGACCGATGTGTGGTTCGTCGGCGGCACCCCGCAATGGGTGGCGGGGGTATATCTGGGCTATGACCAGCCGCGCAATCTGGGTGGCGGGGCGTTTGGCGGGACGATGGCCGCACCGATTTTCCGCCAGTTTGCGATAGTCGCCTCGCGCGGCCAGCCTGCCTTGCCGTTCGTCGCGCCCGAAGGGGTGCGGATGGTGCGGATAGAGCGGCGTTCGGGACAGCGCGTCTATGGGGCATGGCCGGGCAATGACCCGCAATCAGCCGTGATATGGGAAGCGTTCAAGCCCGAGACCGAGCCGAGCCGCACGATCCGCAGCGACGAATTGCCAGCGGCGGCAAGGGCAGCACCAAGCGCCGCTGGGCCAGCACGCACCGAAACCCGCAACCGTGACGAAGAGTTCCTTGATCGGCAGGGTGGCGGCGGCATATATTAGGGTCGGCCCGCTCGACAAGCGGATAGCGCCGCCGTATCGGACGCGCGACCCACTTTAACGACACCCAAGGAGTTTTTAGTCAATGCGCGCCGATGCCATAGCCTTTGTGACACGCATTGATGCGGCGTTGGCGCTGGTCAAGCAGGCGCTTGGCTGGGATCAAGCGCTGCGCCGCCTTGATGAGCTCAACGCGCGAGTGGAAGACCCCAAATTGTGGGACAGCCCCAAGGCCGCCGAAGAAGTGATGCGCGAGCGGCGGCGGCTCGATGCGGCGGTCAGCACGGTGCGCGAAATTGACGCCGAAAAATGCGGCACGGTCGAACTTGTCGAACTGGCCGAGTTGGAGGGCGACGAAGCGCTGGCCGACGAAGCGGCGTTGAGCCTCTCCGCGCTCGCAGACCGCGCTGACCGTGACAAGGTCCAAGCGCTGCTCGCGGGCGAAGCCGACGCCAACGACACCTATATCGAAATCCACGCGGGTGCGGGCGGCACCGAAAGCCAGGACTGGGCCGAAATGCTGCAACGCATGTATAGCCGCTGGGCGGAGAGCCATGGCTATAAGGTTGATCTGGTCGAGCAACAGCCGGGCGAAACCGCAGGCATCAAATCGGCCACATTGCTGGTCAAGGGCGAAAACGCCTATGGCTATGCCAAGACCGAAAGCGGTGTCCACCGCTTGGTGCGTATATCGCCCTATGACTCATCGGCGCGGCGGCACACCAGTTTTTCGAGCGTCTGGGTCTATCCGGTGATCGACGATAATGTCGAGATCGAGATTAACGAGAGCGACCTTAAAATCGACACCTACCGTGCGTCCGGTGCGGGCGGGCAACATGTCAACACCACCGACAGCGCCATTCGCATCACCCATGTGCCGACGGGCATCATCGTCGCGTGCCAAAATGATCGCTCGCAACACAAGAACCGCGCAACCGCGATGTCGATGCTGAAAGCGCGGATGTATGAGGCGGAAATGCGCAAGCGCGAAGAAGCGGCTTCGGGCGAATATCAGGCCAAGACCGAAATCGGCTGGGGCCATCAGATACGATCCTATGTCCTCCAGCCCTATCAGATGGTCAAGGATTTGCGCACCGGCACAACGTCCAGCGCACCCGCAAATGTGCTCGACGGCGATTTGGATATTTTCATTGCCGCTGCGCTGGCGCAACGTGTTACGGGTGAGGCGGTATCGGTGGAGGATGTCGATTGAGAATACGCGCGGTCGGCCTTTCACTCTTGGCATATTGTGCTTTGAGCGGTTGCGACCTCGTCAGTCGGCCCGATAGCGCAGCGGATTTCCCGCGCGCCAATCGCCCCGTCGCACCAACGGTGGCGACACGCTGGGCTGACGAAGATGTCCGCGACCGTTTGGGCGAGAGCGAGGATGTGATGGACCAGTCGGATATTCGCCCCGGTATGACTGTGGCGGATATTGGCGCGGGCGATGGCTATTATACGGTGCGCCTGTCGCAACGCGTCGGCGCGGAGGGACGCGTACTGGCACAGGACATCTTGCCGCAGGTCATCGAACGTTTGGGCGACCGCATCGCGCGGGAACATCTGGAAAATGTCTCTATCCGCCTTGGCGCAGCGGATGACCCGCGCTTGCCAGCAGGCAGTTTTGATCGCGTATTGATGGTCCATATGTATCACGAGATCGAGGAACCCTATGCGTTCCTGTGGCGGTTATGGCCCGCGCTGCGGGCGGACGGTCAGGTCATCGTTGTCGATGGCAACCGCCCGATAGCGCAGCACGGCACACCATTGCCGCAATTGATTTGCGAGTTTCAGGCGGTTGGCTATCGCCCCGTCGAGTTTATCGAAAAACCCAATGCGGGCGGCTATCTGGTGCGCTTTGCCCGCAACCGCACTCGCCCCGAACCTGACGCTATTCAAGTGTGCGCCGCCGAGCAATAGCGAACTATAGGGTGTGGCGTTCGGGATAGCGTTACGCTATGCGCCAGCCTCACCATCGAACAGGGGACAGGATATGGCTCGTCGCCGTCAGATTTATGAAGGCAAGGCCAAAATCCTCTATGAGGGGCCGGAACCCGGGACGATCATCCAGTATTTCAAGGATGATGCGACCGCGTTCAACGCGCAGAAACGCGGCACGATCAGCGGCAAAGGCGTGCTCAATAACCGCATCAGCGAGCATATTTTCACGCTGCTTGGCCATATCGGCGTGCCAACGCATTTCATCAAGCGCCTGAATATGCGCGAACAATTGATCCGGCAGGTCGAAATTGTGCCGATCGAGGTGGTCGTGCGCAACGTCGCGGCGGGCAGCATCGTCAAACGGCTGGGTGTCGAAGAAGGCACACAATTGCCGCGCACCCTTATCGAATATTATTACAAGGATGATGCGCTCGGCGACCCGTTGATCAGCGAGGAACATATCGCCTGTTTCGGTTGGTGCAGCCAGGAAGAATTGCACGATATGCAGGATCTGGCGATCCGCGTGAATGACTTTTTATGCGGCATGTTTGGCGGCGTCGGCATTCGCCTTGTCGATTTTAAGATCGAGTTTGGCCGCCTGTGGGACGGCGAATGGTCGCGGATCATCCTTGCCGATGAAATCAGCCCCGATGGTTGCCGTCTGTGGGATATGGTGACCAACGAAAAGCTCGATAAAGACCGTTTCCGTCAGGATTTGGGCGGCGAGGCAGAGGCCTATCAACAGGTTGCACGGCGACTGGGCCTGATGCCCGAAGACGCCGAATCCGAAGTGCTCGACCTCGATAGCCACCGCAAGAAAAAGGGCAAATAAGCGGGGGCGCGCGAAGGGTGGAGCAGACTATACCCCTCCCCCTTGTGGGGAGGGTTGGGGTGGGGGCCCAACAAAAATTCGCCAAGCAATTAGCTGTAAGATAACAACTCTGTGAGGAGCGAATTAAGTAAACTGGTATGTTTGGACGGCCACCGTAATTCTGCAATCTTTGAGCGCCACCTGCGATGACAGGCGGCGCTCAACATAAGGTTATGCTTTCAACAAGCCGTCACTCATCATCGCAAACTTAAATTGCGAAACAGCCAAATTATATGTGTGCTCACTTTTCGCTACTTTTTGAGGGTCAAACTGAGCCATTTCCAGCGCCATTTTATAGCCGCCGACAATGTCTTTGAAGTGCTTGTCTAGAAAGGCTTCGGGATCAGTTATCCATGTTACGCTTTTGTTGTTCACTTTCATCAAAGCGGTAAGCCCGTAAAACAAGGGCACCGCAAACCCGTCGGGAACTTTGTATTCCACTTCATTTTCGTAAAATGGCGTCAAAAAACTCCCCATTTTGACAGCATCGATCCGACCGAATTTCCCATTATTTTTATTATATGCCTCGGGTAAGGATTCAACAATCCAGTCAAAAAGCCAAGGCAGATCAACCAAAATATCGAGAGCACTGCCAATTGCAGTGCTTTTCAGCTCGTACTTTCCAACAGTCGTGCGCATTGAAACCCGTTCGTCTTCATACAACCTTTCATAGGCGACTGAACAAGCCCCTTTCCCGCTGTATATCTGAACCGGATTCACCCTATGCTGGCCATCCAAAAAGCCATCTTCGGCAAGCACGTTTAGTGGTAGCCATGCCAAGGCGACCAAGTCCCGAACTTTGATGGACCGCTTTGTATCAGCATCCCACTCATTAGTTTTCCACTCTACTCTATTTGCCAAGTCATCCTCTGCATGCTCAAACCGGAGCTTGATCTCGTCATAAAGACCGCGTTGGTTTGCCTTGGCCTCCTGCGCAAGTTGCGCGTTGTTGTTTCTGGAAGCGCAAATATCAATGATCGCAATTTTGAACCTTGCAACCGTATCGTCCTCAGACTTTGATGGGATCAGCAGCTCGACCGGGATCAAGAAATTTTCGGTGTCTCGAATATTATTCAGCTCGGAGCGGTTATCATTCCAAGCTTCAAGCATTTCATCCCACTCTTTAATTTTTTTCCAGTTTTTTTCATCCATCACTTTGGAAAGGAAAAATAACCCAATCGACAACATATTGTGACCGCCGTCTAAAATGCCTTCGGACGTGGGATCGGAAAAATTCAACTGGTAGCGATTACGTTGTAACGCCTCATATGATGAAGTGCCGAGTAAGACACCTTTTGACTTAAAGTGGAACAAATCTGGCGATGCGTTCAGGGTATTTAAGATATCCGCAGTCACCTTGTTAACCTTTGGTCGACGCGGATTGGCATCAATTGCAGGGTTATCGAATAGCGCAAAGACATGGCGGCTTGGAACAAATCCAATTACGCGTGTGATATCGCCAGTCGTTTGCGAAGCAACTTCTTCAAAGCGGATTACATTATTTAAGGTATTTGTCATTTAACTGCCTTTCAAAAAAGGCAATGAAGACATGATTTTAGGGTGTATACAGCAGCGCAAAACTGTGCCGTTCTATTTCTTCTATAACCATGATCATTGCGGATCAATGTTTCAGTCACTATCCAGTGACTACGATGATTATCGGCTTTTCTAGGGTAAAAGTCAATAGGTTGTTTTGAATTGCGGCCCCCTGCACTTCGTTTTGCCACGCCTCCCTCTCCGCGCCGCGCTTTCCTACAGGCATTGCGCCATGGTATGATGCGCTCTGTTTCACGACTCCGGCTCCCTTCGACTTCGCTCAGAACATGCTTATGACATTGTCGAACGCCCACAAGGGGGGAGGGGGATATTCTCTTCTTCGCGGCTCTTGGCGTCTTCGCGTCTTGGCGTGAAATATCTTTCCTGTTCCCCTGCGAAGGCAGGGGTCTATCTCCGGCCTTATCAGCTGGACCCTGCCTTCGCAGGGGAACAATAAAGAACGAACTGTATTAAGTTGATACCACAGCTCTGTAACCCGCAGACGGCCGTTGTTTCCCCGTGCGCGGCGCATCAACCAGAACCCCAGGGCGCATCTTCACACACGCGCCTCGGACGAAACGCGATATGCGCGATGATTGAAAAGTTACAGCGGTTGCGACCACCCCTAGTCCTTGACGCGGTAACCGCAGATGATGCCAAAGATGAAGGACGCAAACAGCGCGAGCTGAATCTGACCATCGGGGTCGGACCAGCCGAACATCTGGTGGCCCCAGCCCCACAGGCCGATGAACATGGCGAGCGCAATCATACCCATGCCGCCGACAATAGCGCATCATAGTAAAGAAATTGCTTATCGGGCGGATTGCGGGTTCCATTATCCCGGCGCAAAGGCTAGCGAACCGGACAGGCAATATGCAGGATGAAATGATGAAAGTGCAAATATTCGTAACGTTGAAACCGGGCGTGCTCGACCCACAGGGCCGCGCGATCCAGCATGCCTTAGGCGGGCTTGGCTTTGCGGGGGTTGCGGATGTTCGCGCCGGACGGTTCATAGAGCTGGAACTGGCGGCGGGCGTGAGCGAGGCTGATGTCCGCGCGATGTGCGACAAACTGCTCGCCAACACCGTCATCGAAAATTACCGCATCACCGGGTTCGATTGACCATGACCGCCGCCGTCATTGTCTTTCCCGGGTCAAATTGCGACCGCGACATGGCGCGCGCGATCGAACTGGTTAGTGGCCGTGCGCCAAATATGGTGTGGCATGGCGACGCGGATTTACCGGCAGGGACCGACTTTGTCGCGCTACCCGGCGGCTTTTCCTACGGCGACTATCTGCGCTCCGGTGCGATGGCGGCGCGCAGCCCGATCATGGCGGCTGTGGTTGCTGCCGCTGCGCGCGGCGTGCCCGTGCTTGGCATATGCAACGGGTTTCAGGTGCTGACCGAGGCGGGGCTGTTGCCCGGTGCATTGATGCGCAACGCGGGGCTGAACTTTGTCTGCCGCGACGTGCCGCTCGCGGTAGAAAACAGCCAAAGCCTGTTCACCAGCCGCTATGCTGCTTACGAAGAAATCAGCATGCCCGTCGCACATCATGACGGCTGTTTTTTTGCCGATGATGCCACGCTCGACCGACTTGAGGACGAAGGGCGCGTCGCGCTGCGTTACCTCGATAGTGTCAACGGCTCGGCCCGCCAGATTGCGGGTGTGTTGAACGATGCGGGCAATGTGCTGGGCATGATGCCGCACCCAGAACGCGCGGTAGAGGATGCGCATGGGGGCCGTGATGGACTTAGGCTGTTCGAGGGGCTGCTGGCGGTTTTAGCGTAAATCGGTCGCGCTAGACCTTAGCCTTAAACGGGGAAAAATCGGTCCCTTCGTCATAGAGGTCTATTCCTTCGCGGCGTTTTAGCGCGCCGACGACGACATAGGTAACGGGGGTCAGCGCCGTTTCCCAAGCCACTTTCAATGCCCAATTGGTTGCCATCACCATCAACAACTGTTTATCTGACCAGACACCCCAGAAGGCTATGGGATAGAATAACAGGCTATCGACGCCTTGGCCGAATATAGTCGAACCGATGGTGCGGCTCCATAACATCCGCCCGCCTGTCCATATTTTCATCCGTGCCAAAATATAGCTGTTGACGAACTCTCCCGCCCAAAATGCGGTGATCGAGGCAATGACGATGCGCGGCACTTGCCCAAATACGGCCTCATAAGCGCCCTGACCGCTCCAGCCCGGCGCGGGCGGCATCGCCACCACAGCCCAGCTCATGAAGGCCATGAACAGCATCGCGCCAAAGCCGACCCAGATAGTGCGGCGCGCGCGGGCATAGCCATAAACTTCGGTCAACACATCGCCAAGCACGTAACTGACCGGGAAAAACAGGATTCCGGCCCCGAACACATAGCCGTTTATCTGGCTCAACTTTGCCGCGCCAATGACGTTGGACAGCAGCAACACCGCGACGAATGCGGCCATGACGATGTCATAATAGCGCAAGGGCCGTCCGGCGATGGCTTTGGCGCTGGTGTGTGCGGGTGTGGTATCATGCGATGTGGTCATATGCCCTTCTATCCTTGTTTGCGGGCGGCGCAAATATCGCTAGAGGGCAGAGCATGTGCGTCCGTAGCTCAACTGGATAGAGCATCGGACTTCTACTCCGGCGGTTGCAGGTTCGAATCCTGCCGGGCGCACCAGTTTCGGCTAATCCAGCGCCAGTACCCGTATCGCTATCACAGCAAATGGCGTTGCCATGGCCATCAACGTGCCAAGCGGCAGGCGCATTTGGCCAATAGGCTCGCCAGCATCGCCCACGGGCTTGCGCGCGAAGTGCATCAATGCCACCGCAATCCCCGCCAACGCCGCGAGCAGCAGCACGAGCGGCAATACCGCCCAGCCGACCCATGCGCCAATCGCGCCAAGCAACGGCGCATCGCCGCCGCCAAGGCCCTCGCGTCCACGCAGCGCACGATAGACGAGCGCGATGAGCGCCAGCGCCGCAAAACCACCCACCATCCCGATCACGCGGTCGATGAGCGTTGCATCCAGCCCTAAAGCCGCCATGGCAACACCGCCGAACATGAGGCCGCTCACCGCAAGAATGGCGCTCAATGCATGTGGCAACCACCAGTGCCGCGCATCGAGCCAGCCAAGAAGCAGCAATTGCCAACCGAAAAGCGCCAGTGCCGCGCCTCCCAAGTTGGGAATGAAACCCAGCGCAACGCCGCCAATGGTTGCCGCCACCAATTCGATAACGATATGTGCCCCCGCAATCTCCGCGCCGCATGTTCGGCAGCGCCCACGTAAGACCAACCAGCTGACCAGCGGCACGAGATCAATCACGGCGAGGGTTCGTCCACAGCCATCACAGGCCGAACGGCCATGCACCATGCTGCGCCCCTGTGGCCATCGCAGCGCCAGAGTTGCGATGAAACTGCCAAAGATAGCGCCAGCCACCACTCCCAAGCCAGCAGCGAGATAGGGCGACAGAGTGAGCGATGCGAGGCTCAGAACCGCCCCCGCATCGTCATACCAAAGCCATCATTGGTCGCGGTCAATCCAGCGGCAACAAGTGCGGCGGCGAGAATGGGGTCGGGGCTGCGGATGCTAAGCTGTGCGGTGTAGCTGCCGTCCTCGTTCACCGACAGATTGATCCGTTCCATCCCCGACTGACCAACCAGCGGCACGAACAATGCGCTGCCCCGGCATGTTGCATCGCCAGAAAGGCCATGGCGCAGATCAAATCCAGCAATATTGAGCGCAAGGTTGACCTGCACCCGGCCGCTGGCTTCATGGCACTGGCCATTGGCAAAGCGAACGGAGAAATCGTCGAAACGCATAGCCTCGACTGGCGGTGAAAATCCATGCACGACGCCGCTCAGATGGTCGAGAGAGCGCCCACCAAACCCCACCGAGACAGCCCCGGAAAGCGGCTCTCCCGCGCCTTCGCTGCGGTGAAAGGACAGGCGTGCCCGCCCCGCCAATAAGGCCAGTGGGTCTAACCCAATATCGAGCGAGCCGAGGCCTAACGCACCGATGCGCGCTGCCTCTGCGCGCCCGCCCCAAATGGTACCGCTGATGTTGCGCGCTGAAATGCCTTCCGTGCCCACCATCGCCAAAGCCAGTCGCAACGGAAAAAAGACGATCAGCACAGCGATGATCGCTAGGGTCAACAAAGCCCAATTCATGCGGCTCATCGCGTCCTCCCTAGTGTCGCGGTCAGGGCGACGGTGCCATTGGCATTGGGGCGGATGGCAAGATCGGCGGCGATGATGCCTTGCGCCTCCAAGGCACCAAGCCAGACGAACAGCGCCGTGGCGGTCGCGCTGGCGATCGCGATACTCGCCTGATTGTCCCCCGCCGCATCGTTGCGTGAGAGGATGAAGCCCTGTTCCGCCGCCGATTGCGATAGGATTAGGTCAAGGCGCGTTGAAGATGACGCAGCAACCTGTGCCCCGCGCGCTTGCAGCGCCTGATATTCATCTACACGCGCCGCAATGCCCGCGTGACGTTCAACCGCGAGCGCATGGCTTTCGCGTATGGAGTCCACTGCTCCGACCAAGGGCCGCCATACCCCAAGCCAGCCGATGACCATTACCGCCGCCAACCCCAGAATGCTGATGATGAGGCGGTCGCGGGGTGAATGTTCTGACCACCAGTTGGTGATGCGGCTCATCATGGCGCGCTCCTTATGGTGACATCGGCTAACGACCGGCCGTCGCTGCCTGCACGGGGCTGTGCCGTAATGCGATAACCAGCGGACTGTAGAGCAATCAACACGGGGTTGATGTCCTCATTACGCGGCGCACCCAATGTTACGCTCAAAACATTGTCACCGCGCCAAGCCAGCGCGTCGATGGCGACAGTGGGTGCGCGCTCCATCGCCTTGGTCAATGCAGCGAGTGGGGTGGAAAGCAGCGCCCCGCCGCCGCCCAGCGCCGCAAGTTTCGTATCGAGCGCATTGTTGACCTGCTCAATCGCCGGGGTCGGGGACAAAATACGGCCCGCTACGCTGAGCGATTGCTCGTTCAAAGCCGTGGTGTCGCTGTAAAGTTTGACCCATTGCACCAGCGGTATCGCCAACGATATGAGCAGGATGGCGGCGACGAGTTTAGCCATGAGAGCAAGGCGACTTGTGTCGAACAGCGGCCCAGTGCGCCGTGCCCATTGGCTAGTTAGCAATTCGGCTGGAGGTTCATCGCACGCCGCCACAATGGCACGTTCTATAGTGTCGGGTGGGACATCGGTGATGATTGCATCACCTACCATTGCTGTCACTAACGCAGGTTCAGCGACAAAGGCGTTGCGGCTGGTGCGGACGAGGCTTTCGGGGCCGATGGCGGCGCGTCTGGCTTCGTTTTTTCCACCCTCAATCAAAAGCGGAGCCGGAACAATGCTGTCAAAGGCAAGGCCATGCGCCGCCGCCCAGCCTCGCCACTCCTGCATCGCACCATTGGTAACGCTGACGAAATTACCATCGCTCGCCATTACAACATGAAGCGCATCGGCGACGAACAACCCATCGGCAGCGATGGTCCGCCGAGCCACGGCGGTGGCTTGCTTTGGCCCTAACGCGGGGAGATCGAGCCGATGCAGCCCAATCGCGCTAGTTGGCGCAATGGCGATCAAATGGGCCGCGCGGCTGGGCGCAGCGCCCCCCCGGCTCGGATTCAGCCAATCTATGCGGCTACCCGCCTCCACGACTTGGCCACCGATAATCCGCCACCAAAATGCACAGCCGTCGTCAACCGCTCCTGTTGGAGGAAGCGCAATCGCAATGGCATTGTCCGATTTCACTTGAGCTTCATCCTCATGCTTCCGGCCCCCACGCACGCCGCACAATGCGCGCGGGCTGATTCGCGTCACCAGCGTCAATCAGACTGCTTACGCTCAATGTAACATTATCAACGGTAATGCGAGTGCGTAGCCGAAACCAGCGCGTCGTTAATTTAACCTGTGACGCGGCATCGCCCGTCGGCGGGGTGCCGTCGTTTGTTGCTCCCTGCCAGAATCGCTCAATCCGGCCATAACCATTTGCGGGGCGCGATGCGATATGCGCGCGCGCACGGGCAGGATCTATTTTTCCGGGAAGCAACATTTGCACCAATGGTGCCTGTTCGGGCTGCAAGGTGTTGGCGTTGATTGGCGATAAATCGCTGGTCGGCAGCGCGCACAGCCATGGTGCGAGCCGTGACCAGTGCGACGGCGTGACCCCCGCCATCACACGTATCTCCGATACATCGGTCAGCGGGCGGTTCCCTGTGCGATAGGAAGGTCTGGCACTGGCATAGGCCGCGTCCTCCGCACCGCCGCTCGCTGCATTTTGGTCGGCGTCGATCCAGTCCCCCGCAGACCCGGCGATACGCGCAGCCCCTTCACGCGGGAGGCCAAGAGCCAGCATCAGCGTCATGAACTGTTCAATGGCGAGTGGGCGCTGGGACGATCCGCCAACGGTAGAATCGGCAACGAGGCTGTTGAGGTTGAAGCAATTACCGCTGTCGCTCAGCCGCAATTCGGCACTCCCACCGTTGGGTAGGGGGAGCGTATAGGGGCGATCAAGCCAATTGCCCTCCAACGTCACTTGGCTGCGCGACCCTGCAATCAGCGTATCGATGCGCCGCAGCGCCAGCGCCTCTGCCGCCAGTTGAAATTGCCGCGCCTGGTCCATCGCGTTGCTGCTTTGCGCCAACCGCGTTGCCAGCGTTAGCCGCTCGATAGCGCCCGCAGAAACCACTGCCATCACCGCTACGATCAACAGGACCGTGAGCAAGGCCGCGCCGCGTTCGTGGCATCGGAGGATGCGCGGGGTCATGCTGGTGGCAGGCCATCTGGGGCGACAAGAAATAGTATCGTCAACGGCGCTTGCCCTGTGCGGGTTATGCTAAGCTCCACCGCGCGCGGCAAGCGATCGGGACGGTCGGGGGCCCAGACTTCGCTCCAGCCGCCTTCCGCACTGCGATACCGCCAACCAAGCGATGCAACACTGCGGACGATGATAGCGGGTTCGCCGCTCGTTTCACCGTCGATGCGACCCTCGCCATCGCGGACCAGATTGTTGCCGTCCAAGCGATAGGTTGCACGCATAACTCCGGCTTCGCTGCCAGTGCCTTCGCTGGCTGAAACGACGCTCATCATGGCGGCGCTGCCCGACAGTGCGGGGCGCAAACTGCCATCGGGCGCGCGGGTCGGGCGCGGCTGGGCGGCGAGCAGTTCGGATGCGAGCAGCGCGCGCAGGCGAGTAATCCCGCTGGCGTCGGTCAATTGATGAGAAACGGCCATTTGCGTGTCGATGCTGGAGCGGAGCAGCATCACCCCTGCGGTCGAAACAATCGCAAAGATGCTTAGCGCGACTATCATTTCGACGAGCGAGAAGCCGTTTTCGGCGGTTCGCCAAGAAGGCATGAAGCCGTTTTTGGCGGAACGCAAGGAGGACGCGAAGCCGTATTCTGGGCATGATGCGCACGTCATCCGGCGGGCCTGATTGTGGTCAGCATGGCACGCCCTTCTCCTGCTCCACTGACGCCTATGTCAATGCGCAGCAAGCTAGGGTCAGCGGTGGCCGCGATTCGCGTATCAACGCGCCAAGCCAACCCGCCGTTAGTGACGCTGATGCTGCTCGTGCCGATGGTCGGCGGTGCGGGGTCGCTCAGCAAAGTCGCGGCGACATTATTGGCGACAATTTGTGCAACCGCATTGCTGGTTAGTGCGGCGGTCGAACGCGAGGTAAAGGCGTCGAGCCGAACTAGGGCCAGCGCGGCTATTGCCAACACCGACAATGCGACCAGCATTTCTAGGAGCGTGAAGCCGTGTTCGGCGAAACGCCATGAGGACGTGAAGCCGTTTTGCCGCGTCATTGTCATTCGACCACCACATCGCCAGCAGCGTCCACGTGGACACTGGCGCTGTCATCGCCCGCCGTTAGATCAACACGTAGCGCGCGGTCAGGAAGGCCGATGCGGTTGAAGGATAGGCGCGCTTGGGCCCCACCATTGACCGAGACGGCGGTGCCCACATCCCAATCGCGCGGGGCCAGTCGTCCTTCATCCAAAGGTTGCCATTGCCCATCGCGGCGCTGTTCGAAACCGAAACCCGACGCCGTGACCCACAGGCCCAGCCCGCGCCCTTCGATTACCGAACGGTCGCGCAATGCCGCTACGCGTGCGGCAAAGCGTGAGGCTTGGTGATCAGCATTGGCACCGCCGGGGCCTATGGTGAGGATAACCGCCGTCGCCGCGAGCGCAAGGATAGCGAGCACCACCATCATTTCCACAAGCGTGAAGCCGTGTTCGGCGGAACGCCGTGGGGACGTGAAGCCGCGCTCAGTTCTCTCCGCCATAAATGTCCGCATTCTCATCATTACCTCCGGGTGCGCCATCGGCCCCCAGCGAATAGATAGCAAAGGGTGCTCCGTCAGGGGCGGGCGCGACGAGTTGATAGGGTCGGCCCCACGGATCTTCGGGTAGG
Organism: Pseudomonadota bacterium; assembly: GCA_038041635.1. Classification (GTDB taxonomy): domain Bacteria; phylum Pseudomonadota; class Alphaproteobacteria; order Sphingomonadales; family Sphingomonadaceae; genus Sphingopyxis. Next base: position 24,822 of record JBBTFY010000054.1, on the reverse strand, counting down.
CGGCGAATATAGCCGCCCCGGCGATAGCGGCTGGGGTCGGTAAGGCCGGCAGGAGGCGTGCGCAAAGCCTCCAACCCGTCACCGCCCGACGGATAGGCCAAATTGTCGAGGCGATATTGCTCCATCGCCGATTCCATTGTCGCAATGTCGGCGCGTGCCTTGGTCACCATGGCATGGTCTTGGCTGGGTAGCACATTGATGAGAACGATGGTTGAAAGCAGCCCGATGATGAACAGCACGACCATCAATTCGGTCAGCGTGAAGCCGTGTTCGGCGGAACGCCTTGGGGAAGTGAAGCCGTGTTCGGCGGAACGCACGGAGGAAGTGAAGCCCGCTTCATGGGCGCTGGGGTGGCGGCTACGTTTCATATCAGGCTCCGGTCAGTTGCTGGAGTTGCAGTATCGGCAACAATATAGCGAGGATGATAAGCGCGACGATGGCCCCCATCACGACAATGATGAGCGGTTCGAGCAAAGCCATCGCTGTGCTGGTGAATCGGTCGAATTCGCTTTCCAGATAATCCGCAGCGCGTTCGAGCATGGTGTCGAGCCGCCCGCTGCTTTCGCCACTGGCGGTCAGATAGATGAGCAGGGGGGGGAATAGAGCGGCGCTGCGCATCGCGGCGGACAGGCTGCCGCCGCTGCGCACATTGTCGCGGACATTGGCGGTCGCGCCCGCCAGCACGCTATTGCGAATGGTCGGGATGGTCAGGCTCAGCCCCTCGACCAGTGGCAACCGGCTGGCGACCATGGTGCCTAATGTACGGGCAAAGCGCGCGGCATGAAGGTTGCGGATCAACCGCCCGATGAGCGGCAGGCGGAGCAACCAGCCATCAAAGACGAGTCGCGGTCCGGGACGGCGCAGCAGCCATGTGGTGGCCACACCAACTAAACTGATGCCCATCAGCGCCGCCCACCACCAATTTGCGGCAAAGCCCGATAGCGCGATGATGATGCGGGTGAGCAACGGCAACTGTTGCCCCACCGTGTCGAATTGCTCGACCACCTTTGGCACCACCCAGATCATCAGTGCGGCAATGACCGCGAGCGCAACGAACGCCAGAACGACGGGGTAGGCGAGTGTGGCTATGAGCTTGCCGCGTACCTCCGCCTGTCGTTCGAGCAATGCGGATAGCCTTTCCAATATGGTGGCCAGCGTCCCAGAACTCTCACCCGCAGCGACCATCGCACGATAGAGTGGCGGGAAAGATTTGGGCTCGCGCGCCATCGCGTCGGCCAAGCGGCGTCCCTCGACCACGCCGCCATGGACGGCAGTGATGATAGTGCGAACATGATCCGCTTCGGATTGGCGCGCGGTGGTGCGCAGCGCCTCCTCCAGCGGGCTAACCTCGCTCAGCGTCGCCAATTGCCGCGTAAACAGCGCAAGCTCGCGCGGGCTAAACTTGGTCCGCGTCAGGCGAAGCAGCGGAGCCTTGGTTTGCGCTGGGCCACCATGAGCACATTCGACGACATAGAGCTTGCGCCCCGCCAACTTGGTTTCAGCAGCGACGCGATCATCGGCGATAATTGCCCCTCGCTTTTCACGCCCCTCAGCATCAATGGCGAGATAGCGAAACTCAGCCAAGGTTCACCTCCGCATCATCATGCCGCGCGATGCGGATCGCCTCTTCTGCCGTGGTTTCGCCGGCGAGGACCATCGCGCGCGACCGCTCGCCGAGAGTCGGTGTTGCAGCAAAGGCATGCGCCGCTATCGCCGCTTCGTCGGCACCATCGTTAATCATCGCGCGCAACACATCATCGATACGGATCGCTTCGAACACGCCGATGCGCCCGTCATAACCGCTGCCCTTGCATGCCGTGCACCCGGCTGCGCGCCATGTTGTTGTGCCCGCCGCCACGCCCAATGCGCGGGCCAGAGCGGCGTCGGCTGGAACGGCCTCTCGGCAATCGGGACACAAGCGGCGGACCAGCCGCTGCGCAACAACCGCGCGCAGGCTTGATGCGATCAGGAACGGCTCGACCTTCATATCGCGCAACCGTGTGATCGCGCCAATCGCGTCATTGGTGTGGACGGTCGAAAGCACCAGGTGCCCGGTCAGCGACGCCTGCACCGCAATGTCGGCGGTTTCGCGGTCGCGGATTTCACCGACCAGCACGACGTCGGGGTCTTGGCGCAAGATCGCGCGCAGGCCCGCCGCGAATGTCAAGCCGACTTTGGGATTGACCTGTGTCTGCCCGACGCCATCGACCGCATATTCGACCGGATCTTCGACGGTCAGGATGTTGCGGCTGCCATCATTCAATGTTTTGAGCGCGGCATAGAGCGTAGTTGTCTTGCCAGACCCCGTTGGCCCAGTGACCAGGATGATACCGTTAGGCTGCGCCAGTGCGGCGCGCAGCACCGTATCGGCATCACCGGTCAGGCCCAGTTCGTCGAACGAAATCCCCGCATTTTCGCTGTCGAGTAGGCGCAGCACCACGCGTTCGCCGCCGCGCGCGGGCAAAGTGGAGACGCGCGCGTCGATCATCCGCCCACCCAGTGTCAACGATATACGGCCGTCCTGTGGCACGCGGCGCTCGGCGATGTCGAGCCGCGCCATAACCTTTATCCGGCTGACCAGAACGGGGGCGACATGCGGTGGCATCCGCAACACTTCGCTGAGCACGCCATCAATCCGCATCCGCACAACGAGAGCGCTTTCATAGGGTTCGATGTGGATGTCCGACACGCCTTGGCGCGCGGCGTCGGCGATAATGCCATTAATCAGGCGGATCGCGGGGGCGTCATCGGCGCTGCCCAGCAAGTCTTCGGCCGTTGGCAGATCGCTCGCCAATATATCAAGGCTGTCTTCGCCGACGGCTATCGCGCCAGCCATCACGGCGCTCGAATCCATCGCGTAACGTTCGGCGAGCAGCGCGTCGAAGGCGCTAGGTTCAATGCGCACCGCACGCATTTCGCGCCCAATATATCGGCGCAGGTCGATGAGTATCGCAGGGTCGGCCCCGTCGCGCAGCGTCACCTTTGGCGCATCGCTGTCATAGGATAGCAACACACCGTGGCGTCTGGCAAAAGCATAAGGGATGTCGGCCACGGCCATGATGGTCATCAGCCCTGTGGCGGCGGAGCCGCAGTGCTCGGCGGGATGACGGCGCTGTCCACGCTGCCATCGGGCGCGCGCAGTGCGGGAAGATCAGCCGCGCCAATCACCACATCGTCGGCTTGCGGCGCGGCATTGGGCGGGGTGATGCCCAGATAGTCGCGGACCAACAAGTCAATCTCCGGTTCGGCTTCGGGGTTGCGGCGCAATTGTTCGCCACGGATGAAATTATAGCGCTGCGCGGTCATCGCGGCATTGTCCGACGCATCGGCGAGGATGGTCGGGCGGATGAACACCATCAAATTAGTCCGCGCGCGGCTGCGCGAGCGCGAGCGAAACAGTTCGCCGAGGATCGGAATGTCGGACAGCAAGGGGATGCGCTCGATCGTCTCGCGCTCATCATCATTGAGCAGTCCGCCGATGGCGAGGATTTGCCCATTGTCGGCGGTCAGCACCGTTTCGAACAGCCGTTTGTTGATGATGAGGTCGCTGGAGCGGCTGTTGACCGGCCCTGCCACGCTCGACACCTCTTGGCTAAGATAGAGCTTAATCTCGCCGCTGGCATTTATCTGCGGTGTCACGGTCAGCTTGATGCCGACCTCTTCGCGCTGGACGGTGCGGAACGCGCGGTCGAAATTGTCACCCAGCGCTTCGCCCGTGGTAATCGGCACTTCTTGGCCGACCAGAAAGCGCGCTTCGCTATTGTCGAGGGTGACGATGTGCGGGGTCGCGAGCAGGTTGCTGTCGGTATCGGACTGCACCGCATTGATGATCGCACCGAATATGGTGTTGCGGCCAATGTCGCCCGCAAAGCCCGCAAAGCCCCCGGTTGCACCGATGACCGAAGCCGCTGCTGCGTCCTGTATCGCACTGCCGAACGGGTTGCTGTTGGTGGTGGTAACGATATTGCCGTTGATCGTCGTCGTTTGGCGTGACAATTCATAGCCCGCTGCGGCTGCGCCGATCGTGAAAATATTGGGGTTGGCGTTGGAATAATTGGTGCCCGCGAACGGCACATTTTCGCCGCCAAGCAGGAATTGCACGCCCAATTGCCGCGCGGCATTGTCGCTAATCTCGACAATCACCGCCTCGACCAGCACCTGCCTGCGGCGGACATCAAGCTGGCGGATCAATTCGCCCAGCATCCGCTGCACATCGGCATTGGCGGCGACGATGATCGCATTGGCCCCCTCGTACCGCGTGACGATGGCGGGGCCGCGATTGACAATGCTACCTTGGCCACCGCCACTTGTTGTGGTTGCAGAGGCAACGGGCGCTGTGCGGTCTGCGCCGTCGCCTGCGGCGCTCGCCGCGCGGGGCGTAGCGGCATCGGCGATCACCGGATCGCTGCCGCCGCCGACAAGCTGTTGCAGCGTGGGCAGCAGCCGCGCTGCATCGGCATGGTCGAGCCAATAGACCCGGATTTCGGCGGCAGAGGCGGCGCGCGCATCAAGTTCGGTCGCGATCGCGGCAAAACGCTCAACCGACCCGGCATCGCCGCGAATGGCGATGCTGTTCGATGCGTCAAACGCCGCGACGCTAACCCCGCCAGCGGCAGGCGCGCCATTGGCGGCGGCGGCGCTGGCACCCAATTGCTGGAGCGAGGCCGCCATTTCGCGTGCGCCCGCGTTGCGCAGATGGATGAGGCGGGTGGCGGTGGCGTCGCGGTCGATTGATTGCACCAACGCGCGCACGCGACGGACATTGTCGGCGAAATCGACGACGACCAAGCTGTTGGCGTTGCGGTTGGCGGTGACGGATCCCTGTGCGCTGACCAGCGGGCGCAATGTTTCGACCGCCTGCGCCGCATCAATATAGCGCAAGCGGACGACTTCGGTGACGAGCTGGTTATTGGCGACGCCTCGCGACCCGATGGGGCTGGGCTGGGTCGCTGCACCCTCGACAGGTTGGATGCGGTAACTGCCGTTCTGCAACGGGATGGCGATCAGGCCATTGGCGCGCAGCGTGGAGAGGAAAATCTCGAAATATTCTGCGCGTGATAATGGGCGTTCGGTGACAACCGTCACGCGGCCCTGGACCCGGCCATCAACGACAAATGTCCGCCCCGTCACCCGCGCGGCATCGGCGATGAAGGCGCGAATGTCGGCGTCGCGGACATTGAGCACATGCTGCGCCATCGCAGGCCCAGCATAAGCAACGATTGCCGTCACGGCCAATATCGCAGCGCGTAGAGGGTTAAGGGATGTCATGGGGTGTTGTTCTCATGGAGTGGATTGCGGAATTGTGATGGCGATGGGGATGGTCCCCGCGCCGCGTTCAACCGACAGGCTGAGCCGCGCGCCGGGGGTTAATTGACTGGATAGCGCCGAAAGATCCGACGGCGAAGCTATCGCCCGGCCATTGATGCTGCGGATGATGTCGCCGCTGCGAAATCCGGCGGCCTGAAAAGCGCTGCCGTCGCCGGTTTCGCGCACGATGATGCCGGTGACACGGTTTCCCTCGGTGCGCGGGGTAAAGCCAATGCCGGCGCGCAGGCTGGCGGGGCTTAACGGTATGGCGGGGCTGATGTTCGTGGTGGCCACCAATGGCGGGGACGCGGTGGCGGGTGTGTGGGCCTGCGCCGACGCAGTTGGGGCGGCGCCCGTCCCCTGAGATTGATCAAGGTAAAGCAATTCGCGCCGCCCGCCATTGTCAATCTCGACATGGTCGAAATGGACCGCCGCAAGGCGAACCCCGGTCTGGATTTCCTCGCCGACGCCAATGCTGTTTTGTAACCCGTCCTCACCCGCGATAATCGCAGAGCCAGTCCCCGCGCCCTCGTTAATCCGGATGCCGAACAGTTGCAGCGGCAGCCCAGTAACATTGCCCGGCCCCGCATCCGCGCTGGCAAGGCTGCGGTAAAAGGGGTCGACACGCGCAAACAGCGCTGCGCGTTCCTCGGCTGACAGGCGCGTGGGCTGCGTCGGTGCCCAATTGCCGACAGTGCCAACGGGGGTCAGTATGACATAGGCCAGACGCACGATTTGGATGATGAGCGCCCCCGCGAGCAGCGACAGCAGGATGCCCGCCAGCCCATGTTGACGCAATGCGTTCCACGCGCGGCGTGGCAGCCCATAGATCGACTCGGCAAGTGACGCGCTACTCATGGCCTTCGTCTGGCGTTTTGGCACCATTGGCGCAAGTGCAGAGGCATATGAAGTCGGTCTCTTAGTGAGGTATGACATGGCATTGACAGAAATCCGTTCGTGCTGAGGAGGAGCCAAAATCAAAGATTGAGGGCCCGTCTCGAAGCACGCTCTCCTTCGAGACGGTGTTTCAGCCTGCAGCTTCATTACCTCCTCAGGACGAACGGGGATGGGGCGCACGGGCTCAGCTCGAACGGATTTAGGCAATATGCCCTAAAATGTCAGTGTCGCTCCCAAAGTCACGGTGGTGCCGAGGTCATAGCGGTTGAGGTAAATGCGGTTGCCGCCCGATTGTTGCAATTCCTGATATTGCCGTCCGGTGAGGTTGCGTGCCTCCAGCTTCAGGCCCAGTTCGCGCCCGAACAATTGTATATTTTGCCGTGCAACGAAATCGAGCGAAAATCCGGGGTGCTCCTCGACGTCGGGCTGACCGGATGGGCCACGGCTGGTAACGCGCGGGCTAGCATAGGTGACGAGCAAGGTCTGCTGTGACCCTGTTTCTGTATCCTCCAGCCCCAATTGCAGGTTGACGAGGTGGTCCGATTGCCCCGTCAGCGGCGCGCCGTCCAAAAAGAAATCGCTGGCGACCAGATTTTGCCCATTGATGACGGTCACGTCGCCCGCCGCCACTTTGATCTGCGAATGGGTGTAGGTGTAGTTGGCAACCAGCACAAATCGGCGATTGGCCCAAAATGCGCCGTCCCAGCCATCGGTGCCTATATATTTCTGTAGTTCGATCTCTGCGCCGTAAAGGTCCGCACTGGGCGCGTTGGCGAAGCTGCTATTGACGCTCGAGTCCGAAATAGAGGTGAAGGTTTCGATGGGGTTATCGATCCGTTTGTAAAATCCGGCGAGGGTGAAGCGCTGATCGCGCGCGAAATACCACTCAAAGCGGGCCTCCCCGTTCCACAACATGCTGTCCCTCAGCGACGGGTTGCCACGGAAAAGGCGGTTTGATTCGGGGTCTTGATAGACTTGCGCCACCAGTTCGCGGAATTGCGGGCGGGCGATGGTGCGCGATCCGTTGATCCGGATTTGCATGTCGGGTGCGGCTTCCCATGTCAGAGTCAGCGCGGGCAGCCAATAATTGTTGTCGAGGTTGGTCGCGGCAATCGCGCCTGCGCCCGTGCCGAACAGGTCGATCGGAACAACGGTCTGAAGCGCGTCCTCGTATCGCACACCCGCGTTGAGCGTGACGCCTTCGACCAGTTGCGCCTGTAGCTGTGCATAGCCAGCATGGGTGGTCAGGTCGGCAGCAAAGGCGGCGGTGCCGTCCTGCGCCGATGTTTCGAGCAAAGTGATGTGGAACAGCTGGATCGTCGCATCAGACAACAGATAGTCCGGGCGCAATTGCGTTACGGCGACGGGCAGGTTTGATGCGCGGAACTGGAATGCGCGGCGCACCGATGTGCGCGATGTGCCAACATAGGCATAGCCGATGGTGCCCGTAATGTGCGGGGCCAGTTCATAGGAGGCGTCAACGCCGAGCGACCACAAATCTTCGTTCAAATCGGAAAAGGCGATGGTGGCATCGCCCTTGTTCCCGCCAAGATCATTGACGAAGCGATCGCCAGTGGGGTCTTGGGTGGTTGGCAAATTGGTGCGCACATAGGTGAAGCCGCGTTCATAGGGGGCTTCGCGCTGCGAATTGGCATAGCTGCCGCGAAAGTCGAGGTCGAGCAGGCCAAAGTCGAACTCGCCAACCAGCTGTGTGTTGATAAGTTGCCGTTCATACCAAGCGGTGTCTTGGCGCAGGATGTCGCGGCCCGATGCATTCTGGTCGGTGCCAAGGCCGAGACGCGCTTGTTTGAGTGTGTCGCGGATGAACAGGCTGGTCCAGCGCAGGCGGTGTTCGCCAAACTCTGCGCCCACCCCCAGCATGGCGTTGGCGACGACGCGATTGTCGGTGATGACGCGCTGGAAACTGCTTTGCGGATCGCCCGACAGATCGTCGTTGACCGAACTTTGCTGGAGCGTGTCGCGGGTGCGCCATTTGTTCGAAAGACCCGCCGTGGCGATGAGGCCGACGCGGGAGTCGCCGATGTCGAACGACGCGCCGCCCGTGACATTGCCCGAAAAATTAACGGGGAGCCCCGTGTTGCCTTGCAGCAGGCTGGTCGATGCATTGGCGAACTGCATGGCGATGGCGCCAAGCTGCGCCGCGCTGAAATCTGCGCCCTCAAGGATAGGATTACCGCTGGCAAAGGCGGCGGCGAGCAGCGGCGGCACAGCGCGCGACCCATCGTCAAAGCCGCTCCAGTCGGTCCGGCTGCCATAATAGGTATAGCCCAATTGTCCGGTGGTTTCGCTGTCATAACCAATGCCGCCGCCGATGGTCAGGAAGCTCTCGTCAGGAATGGCGCGGGTCGTGAGATTGACGACACCGCCGCCAAACTCGCCCGGGAAATTGGCGGAATAGCTTTTCTGCACCAATGTCGAGGCGATCAAATTGGTCGGGAATAAATCTAGCGGGACGACGCGGCGCAGCGGTTCGGGGCTGGGCAGCGGCGAACCATTGAGCAACGCTAGCGAATAACGGTCGCCAAGCCCACGAACAAAGACATAGCCATTGCCGACGATGCTGAGCCCGGTGACGCGCTGCAACGCGCCCGCGATGTCGCCTTCGCCGGTGCGGGCGATGTCGGCGGTCGATAGCACCGAGACGACTTCGGGTGTCGAGCGCACCGCGTTGGGCGAAAAGCGCCCGCGCACTATGATGTCGCCATTATCCGCGCCGGGGATCGAGACGTCGGTGGCGTCGCTCCCGCCGCTTTCTTCGGCAGGAACCGCTGTGGCATCCGGGGTATCCGACTGGACCGTCTGGGCATACGCAGCGGGCGACACCAGAGCTGACGTGAGTAGCAGCGTGGACAGTAACGGTTTCATGGGTGTTCCCCAGATTGAGATAGGTTACGAAAAAATGGGCGGAGCATATTGGGTGCACTCCGCCCTCAGTTCAGAGAGAGCTTATGTGGTCGGGATCACCGTGCAGGCGCCGCTGGTAGTGCCAAAGTTCGCGGTCGCGCTGTTGCACGTCCAGCTGGCATACCAAGTGTCACTGCCGTCCTTGACCGCACCGATATAATTGGCGGCGGTAAAGAAGCTGCTGATCGGCACCGCATTGAACGCACTGACCGCCGTTTCGGTCGCACCGTTGATGAACAGGCTGACCAGCGACGGGGTGTAGGTAAAGCTGCTGTTGGTCCCAGCGGTAAAGATGGTCTGAATAGCAGCATCGGTTACGCCGCCCGAGCCGACAAATTGCCTTGCGCCGCTGCACTGCATCTGCACCGAATTGAAAATCGGCGGCCCCAGCTCATCGGTCGCCGCGCCGGCGGCCTGTGTCGTTGTCACACTGTTGATGCGCAGACAGGGCAGGCCGGGGCTGACGACAATGCCGTTCGACATATTATAATCGGCACCGCCACGGATCAGTATCGCCGCGCCATTAGTTGCGGCATTGTTGCGCTGGATGAAGGTGAAGTTGGTCAGGTTGACCGACTGGCGCGGCACCGCATTTTCATTGCCGTTCGAATCCGCCTCGATCATCGAATCGCCAACTGCTCCGCCGCTGCGCTGGACCGCGATGACATATTGGATATTGCCCTTATACCCGACATCGGTGTCGAGATTGTCATCCTCCGCCCCGGTGATGACCACATGCTTCATGTTCAGCCGACCGCCGAAAACTTCGATGCCGTCGTCGGAACTGTTGTGCGACTGGATATGGTCGATCTGGGTGCCGCTGCCGACACCGCTTGGCGTCAGGCTCTGTAATTCCTTGTCAGCCGACAGGACAAAGCCCGAATAGCGGAATTGGACATAGCTCATCCGGCCCGAATTGTCGGCTGGCTGCGCCCCGCCATAAAGCGCGTTCGATGTCCCTTCGGTATCGCGTTCGCACGCCGCTGTGCCTTCGGCTGCACCCGGCGCAAGGCAATCGGTAATCGGTGCACGGCCAAGCAGGACAACCCCGCCCCACAGCTGTGATGTCTGGTCATCTGCGGTGCCGACGACATTACCGCGTCCGGTAAAGACGATCGGCTGGGTCGGCGTGCCGATGGCGTTGATGCGGTTACCGCGATTGACAACCAGATAGGATACGCCGGTCGCGCCAAACACGGTGACGCCGGGGTCGATGGTCAGCGTCACATCGACATTGGTGCTGACCGCGCCCTGATCCGACCCGACATCGACGCGGCCGGGCAGCGAATAGAGCACGCCAGCGACCTTGGGGATCGCGGTCGAAGCGGTAAAGCGCGCGGGGAAGGCGCAGTTACGCCAAGCGCCCTGTGGCCCGCTGATCGTGCCAAGGTCGCTCAATTGCGCAGCGCCGGCGATGGCGGGACAAGCGGCAGCAGGCGTGACCGTGGTTGGCGTCGGGGTTGGCGTTGGTGTCGGGGTTGGCGTCGGCGCGGGCAAGACGATGAAGCCCTCGCCCGGCGAGGCGATATTTTCTGCACCGCATGCACCAAGCGTGAGGGAGGCGACGCTGATCAACAATGCAGTGCGCGCGGGGACAAATATGGCCATTTGGGGTTCTCCGGATCCGAAAATTGGGTTTCGGCCTGAGAATCACTTGCGTGTTTTGCGCAGCATTTCCCCTGACCTGAATGGGCCAATAGGGGCGCGCTGTTACGCTGCGGCGTCACTTTGATGACAGAGACAAGACTCTATCGTGACATATTCATGTCAATCTGTTGGTCCCATGCTCGGTGGATTGGCTGGTCTGCGCGGTCATGCCTGCATCGGCAGTGCGGACGCTGTCCCACATCCGCCACGTCGATGTCGCGCGGGTCGGGGTCAGCGCCACCGTCATATAGCCGCGCCGCGACGCATCGACCCAGCGCAGGCCGGGGTTGGCGGTGCGCAGCATCGCCTCGATGACGTTTGGCGCGCGCGGAACATAGGCTTCGAATCCCGCCGAGGTCACGCTGTGCCCGGCAAACTCGACTCCCGCCGGGCGCGCGTCGTGGATGAGGTTAAACGCCCAGCCATTATGCGTATCACCCGACAAAGTGACGATATTCGCGCCCGCCGATTGCGCGGCCCCAAGCAGGCGCGCGCGCGCCGCAGGATAGCCATCCCATGCATCGAAGTTGAGCGGCAACCCCGCCTGCGCGGCGGCGGCGGCGGTGGCGGAGCGGCGTTTGACATAATCGGGCGCATCGTCCGCCACCCATGTCCCGATGTCGGGCGTGACGTTGACGCTGCCCATGATGACCTGTTGCGCGATGACTTGCCATTTTTTGCCCGCTGCGACCGACCCTGCGATCAGGCCGTTCAGCCAGCGTTCTTGGGTCGGCCCTAACAAGCTGCGGTCCGCTGCCTGCCACGGCCCGTCGCGGAACGCCGCTAGCGCCGCCGCCGTATCGCCGCCGCCGATGATGTCACCCAGCTCGAACTGTTTCATCCGCCCGGTAATCCGCGTTTCGGGCAGCGCGATGGTGGCAAGGTCGCCAATCTCGTAACTGCGATAGTCGCTGTCCGCCACCGGCATCCATTCGCGGTAGGCTTGCAACGCCGCCGCTTTGCGCACTGCCCAGTCGCCTTCGCGCGCAGGTGTATGGTTTTGCGCGCCGTCCATCCATGCGTCATTGGCAAGCTCATGGTCGTCCCACATCGCGATCATTGGCACCACCTGATGCAATCGCTGTAGCGCCGCATCGCCGCGATAACTGGCGTAGCGCAGCCGATAATCGGCCAGGTGGATCGCTTCGCTTGTCGGTAAAAAGTCGCGGCCCACTACGGTATGCGCGGCGTCGGGATAGCCGCCCGCCTGATATTCATACAGATAATCGCCGACATGGACGGCGAGGTCGATGTCGCCGCGCGCCGCCGCATCGGCATAGGCGTTGAACCAGCCGAAGCCCATATTGGCGCAGGAAAAGACACCCAAGTTGAATAGGCTGACATGGCCCACGGGCAGCGTGCGGGTGCGGCCTGTGCACGATTTGTGGCCATCGGCGGCGATGAAGCGGTAATAATACCAGTGTCCCGGCTCCAGAGCCTCCACGACATGTTTGACGATATGATCACGCGCCGCCTTTGCCGTCACTTGCCCGCCGCTGATGATGCGCGAGAAGGTGATGGTGTCAGAGACTTCGAGGGTCAGGAGTGTCTCAGCGGCGCTGCCAACATAGCGGGTCCAGAGCAGCACCGACGTCGGCCCCGGCTCGCCGCTCGCGACGCCGTGGGTGAAACCGCGCGCGCCCAGCACCACTTGCGCCGCGCCGGGCGTCGCCAGTCCGCCAAGCCCAAGCGCCCCCATGCGCAGCAACAATCGGCGGTCGGGGCACCAAGAAGTTGTCATCGTCATCGTAATCTTCCCTTCTCGTCAATCCCACGCGCCAAGCGCCAGCAGTGCGGCCATGAACGCAATGAGGATGATCAGCGCGCCAATCAGCACCGCCACCGTGCGCAAGGCCGCAGCCAACCGCCTATCGCCATAGGTGCCGCGCAATTGGCGATAGATGTGGGCAATCGGCACTAACGTCATCACGCCGACGATCCACCCAGAGGCGAGGAGCGCTGAAGCAAGGCGCAACACGACCAGCAGCAACAGCATGAAGCACAGCGAATAGGTAACGAATACCAGATGATCGTAAAGGCCGAATCGGCGATTGAACGGATAGAGCAGCCACAGGAACAGTGCCGAAAGCGGAATCATGGCCCACGCATATTTATAGGCGGAGTTTTGGAGTTTATAGAACATCAGCGACGGATTTTCGCGAGCCTTGGCAAGCACGTCATTGATGAGCGGGATGTCACTCGTCGCGTTCAATATGCTGAAATTGCCGCGCAGTCGCGGGACAATGCCGCCCTCGCCGCCCAGGTCGATGTTGACATTCGCGCCTTGCGCGCTGCGCGCGGGGGGTCGAGCCGTCACCTGGTCGCCCGGTTGGCTTTCGGATTGCCCAAGGCCGAAAATACCGAACACCGCAAAGGTTAGGAATACCGCGAACAGGAACATTGACAAGGGCGACAGGAACCGTGCGCGCTGACCATCGATATAGGCGCGCGTCAGTTCGCCAGGCCACAGCATGAGCATCGGCAGCGTCCGCCATAATTTTCCATCAAAATGCCATATGCCGTGCACCAGATCGTGGCCAAAGGCGGTGACCGAGCGGTGAACCAGCGCCTTTTGCCCGCAGCCGTGGCAATAGCGACCGACTAGGGCAACCCCGCAGTTCAGGCACGGATCAGCCGCGCTGGCCGCGTCGACGCTCAGCGTCATGTCAGCTTCATTCGCTTCGCTACCCATGGCACGGGGTGATACCAGCTTGGTTGCCGCGCACAAGTGGAGCGCCTGCTTTGCAGTTTTTGGGCGGTGATGTTATCGGCACGACATGAATGACGCACAAACATTGATAGCCAATATGGCAGCAGCTGCACGCGATGCATCGCGCGTGCTTGGCGCGGC
>JBBTFY010000054.1:0-11095 GCA_038041635.1 Pseudomonadota bacterium | reverse complement strand
CGCGGCGGCAAAAGTCTGGTTGCGCGGGTGCAGGACGAAGCGCGGGTGCCCGTGCTCGCGCATCTGGACGGCATCAACCATGTCTATGTCGATGGCGCGGCTGACCCCGTGATGGCGCGCGCTATTGTCGTCAATGCCAAGATGCGCCGGACGGGGATATGCGGCGCAGCGGAAACGATATTAATCGACCGTGCCTTTGGCGAAGCGGCGTCGCTGGTCGCCGCGTTGATTGATGCCGGATGCGCGGTGCGCGGTGATGAGGGAGTGCAGGTGCTTGATGCGCGCGTAGCGGCTGCAAGCGATGCCGACTGGGACACAGAATATCTCGACGCCATCGTTTCGCTCGCCATCGTCGATGGGCTGGATGGGGCGCTAGCGCATATCGACGCCCACGGCAGCCACCACAGCGACGCCATCGTTACCGAGGATGCTGGCGTGGCGGAGCATTTCCTGAACGCGGTCGATAGCGCTATCGTTCTGTGGAATGCATCGACCCAATATGCCGATGGCGGCGAGTTCGGCCTTGGCGCAGAGATTGGCATAGCGACGGGGCGGCTGCACGCGCGCGGGCCGGTCGCGCTCGAAGGGCTGACGACCTATAAATGGCTGGTGCGTGGGACCGGGCAGGTGCGGCCGTGACGGCCTGTCACGCATCTTGAATCATTTGTATACAAATGATACATGAGCGGCATGGGCAAAGAAATCACGAGTAAATTGGCGGTCATCTCGGCGCGCGTTGATGCGGAAACATTGGCGCTGATCGACCGTATAGCGGCGGTGCGGGGCCGCAGCCGAGCGTGGCTGGTGGCTAGCGCGGTCAAGCGTATGGCCGAGGACGAGGCCGCCTATCTCGCCTTTGTGCAGGAGGGAATCGACGCCGTTGAACGCGGCGACGTGATCCCGCATGAAGAAGTGATGCAGTGGGTCGCTGAAAAGCGTCTGGAATTACAGGCTCGCAAGGCGGCGCGTGCCGCGTGAAAATCATCTGGTCGATGCCGGCCCTGACCGACTTGCAGTTAGCGGTCGCGGCAGCCGCCGAACTGGACACCGATTGGGCTGACGTCTTGCTGGCCGAAATCCAGCGGGTCGAGGCCATTTTGAAACGGCACCCGCGTATTGCGCCTGTCGATGACGCATCGCGCCATCGCAAGCTGCGATTGGGCCGGTTGCCCTATCTGCTGCTGTATCTGGTCGCAGGCGACGAGATCGACATATTGCGCCTGCATCATAGCCGTACGGATTGGCAGGTAAACTCATGGTAACAACCGGCCTGCTCGGCGGCAGTTTTAACCCTGCGCATGGCGGGCACCGCGCGATCAGCCTGCAGAGCATGGCGGCGCTGGGGCTGGATGAATTATGGTGGCTGGTATCGCCCGGAAACCCGCTCAAACCCAAAGCGGGGATGGCGCCGCTGTCTGCGCGGCTCGCCTCGGCGCGGATACAGACGCGCCGCAGCCGCATTCGCCCCACCGCGATTGAGGCATTTTTGGGCACGCGGTACACCGTCGATACGCTGCGCGCTTTGGTGCGGCGCTATCCCAAACGGCGGTTCATCTGGCTGATGGGCGCGGACAATTTGGGCCAGCTGCACCGCTGGCGCGAGTGGCGGGCGATTGCGCGGATGATGCCGATTGCGGTTATTGCACGGCCCGGCTATGATGGCCACGCCCGCGCGGCTGTCGCGATGGGTTGGCTGCGGCGATTCGTCCACCCCGAAGCCCAGAAATATGACTGGACGAAATGGAGTGTGCCGGCGCTTGTGTTCTTGCGCTTTCCGCCCGACCCGCGTTCCGCCACACAGGCGCGTGCCGCCAACCCCGATTGGCCCATGACTGTTCGTTCGCGCCATCCGCGCGACCCGGTCATGCGCCGTCTATTACCTAAGGATAGATTTTGACCTCCGACAAGCCCGCTTCGGACCATGCCGCAGCAAGTCCCGTCAACACCGCGCTGCACGCGCTCATCATGCACCAGCTCGATGAAGATCAGGCCGCCGATGTGGTGTCCATTCCGTTGGCCGGGATCAGCAGTATCGCTGATTATATGGTCGTGGCGTCGGGCCGCTCATCACGTCACGTCGCGGCAATGGCCGAAAAAATCGCCTCGCGCATGAAGCAGGAGGAGATGGGCTTTGCCAAAGTTGAGGGCCTGCCGACCGCCGACTGGGTGCTGATCGACGCGGGCGATGTCGTCGTCCATCTGTTCCGCCCCGAAGTGCGCAGTTTCTATAACCTTGAACGGATGTGGGGCGGAGCTGCAGGCGCGGCGGGCGAACGGCCCTCCACAGCCAAGCCAATCGGCGACTGAGGGCAAACGGTGCGCATCCGGTTCTATGTGCGCGGTAAAATAGGACGCGGGCCTGAGGCGGATCTGGTGGAGCGCTATATCAAGCGTCTGCCGTGGCCAGTTGACATCATCGAACGCCCCGACACAGGCGGCCCGCCGATTCCCGCCGCCGATAATCATAGCCGCACCATCTTGCTCGACGAACGGGGAAGCGATGTCGATTCGGCTGCACTGGCTGCGCAGATAGGGCGCTGGCGCGACGATGGTGTGCGCGAATTGCGTTTTTGCATCGGGGCTGCTGACGGATTTAACGATGCCGAACGTGCGGACGCGGACAGGCTCATCGCTTTTGGCCGAATGACATGGCCGCACATGATGGCGCGCGCGATGCTGGCCGAACAATTGTGGCGCGCGGCTTCCATTCTGGCTGGCCATCCCTATCATCGCGCCGGATGATGCACAGGGCTTCCTTTTTCAAATATGGTGCGATTGCACTGGCGGCTGCGATGCTGTTGCCAGATGCGCACGCAACCGTGACGAGCGGCGATGTACTTGCCAATCGCATTGCCGACGAGCGCGCCGAATATGCCCGTGCGACCCGCCAGTCGGCTGCAGCCGAAGCGCGCGCAGAGGCGCTGTCGGCACGCGCCGCGCGGGCCCGCGATGCTGCCGCGCGCGACCGAATAGCGCTTGCGCAGCTGGGCCTGCGTATCCAGTCGGCCGAGGCGGGGCTTGCGGCGGCGCAGGCGCGGCTCGCTATCGCGCGCGCGATGGAACAGCAACAGCAAGTGCGACTGGCGGCACAGCAACGCCCGCTGCTTGAACTGGTCGCCAGCCTGCAAATGCTCACCCGGCGCCCGCCGTTGGCGCTGTTCGCACAGCCCGGTGCGACCAGCGACCTTATCCACAGCCGCGCGATGATAGAGGCCGTTCTGCCACATGTTCGCGCCCACACCGCAATTTTACGCAGCGAATTGCAGCGCAGCCGCGCACTGCGCGGCGCGCGGGAAGCGACCTATGCGGCGGTGCAGCGCGCCCATGCCCAATTGGCGCAGCAGCGAAACGCCTTGGCCCGCAGCGCAGCGGAGGGGCGTATTCGCGCGGCGGCACTGAACAGCAGCGCTGGGCTAGAGGCGGATCATGCCATCGCATTGGCACAGGATGCGAGCGACATCAGTGATCTGGTCGGGCATCTGGAAGCATCAGGCGCGGTTCGCGACCGTTTGGTCCGGCTGGGCGGCCCCATGGCACGCCCCGGCAGCGTGGCCGATAGTCGCGGCGATAGTGTGGCCGTGACACGCGCTGCAAACCCCGCCTATCGCTTGCCGGTTATCGGATCGGTTGAGCAGGGCATGGGCGAACTGACCGGCGTTGGCGCGCGCGCGCGCGGCCTGACCATATTGGCCGCACCCGGGGCGCAGATTGTCGCCCCCGCCGATGGCCGCATTGTCTATGCTGGCCTGTTCCGCAGCTATGGCCGGATCGTCATCATCGACCATGGTGGCGGCTGGACCAGCCTGATCGCCAATATGGTCGCGGTGTCGACGCGGGTTGGCGATGAAGTGGCACAGGGGTCGCCAATTGGTCGCGCAGGGCCGGGCCACCCGCGTATCACCTTGGAACTGCGCCGTGGGGGCCAACCCATGGACATTGCCACATTGGTATCGTGATGGTTAAGAACTCTTTGCAAACGCGTGATTTGCGCATAGATTGCTGCCCGACAGGCAGGCGGGTTCAACAGACTCACACGACAAGGATTTCCAGTTGATGGTTTCAACATCGCGCGCATCCATAGTTTCAACGACCACGCTATTCCGCCTCGCTCGTCCAGCAGCAGCGTCTTTTTTGCGCCTATCGCGTCCCGCTGCGGCGATGAGCCTGCTTATCGCCATTCCATTGGCGACCAGCGCGATGGCGACTGTTGAATCGCAAACCCGTGTGGAACTGGCGCGGTTCATGGATGTGTTTCAGGAGGTGAAGTCCAATTATGTCGAGCCTGTGGACGATAGCCACCTGATCGAAGGGGCTATTCAGGGGATGTTGGCCAGCCTAGATCCGCATTCGGGCTACCTTGATGCGCGCGATTTTGCACAGCTGCGCACGACGACCGATGGCCAATATGGCGGGCTTGGCCTGTCGGTGACGATGGAGGATGGCGCGGTCAAAGTGATTGCACCGCAAGCGGGAACACCGGCCGACCGTGCGGGGATCAAGGCGGGCGATTTCATCACCCATATCGACGGCGAATTGCTGATCGGTTTTGACCTCGACGAAGCGGTCGAAAAAATGCGCGGTACGCCCGGCACCAGCATCCGCCTGACCGTGGTTCGCCCCGGCCGCGATGAGCCGATACAGGCCAATATCACACGCGAAGTCATCGTCCTGCGCCCTGTCACATGGGTAGTGCAGGGGGATATTGGCGTGCTGACGCTGTCAAGTTTTTCAGACAATGTCGGTGCCCAGATGCGCAGCGCCATGGCGGCGGTGCAGCGCCAGCTTGGCCACCGCCCGACGGGCTGGGTGCTTGATCTGCGCTCCAACCCGGGCGGCTTGCTCGACGAAGCCGTCGCGGTCAGCGACTTGTTCCTTGAGAGCGGCGAAATTGTCTCGCAACGCGGCCGCCGCGCGGGGGATGTCGAACATTTTGTTGCGCATGCCGGCGATGCGGCGGGCGGATTGCCGATCATTGTTTTGATCGACCAAGGGTCGGCATCGGCGAGTGAGATTGTTGCAGGCGCGCTGCAAGATCAACACCGCGCGGTCATCATGGGCGAAACCAGTTTCGGCAAAGGATCGGTGCAAACGGTTATTCCGCTCAGCGAAACCACCGCATTGCGGCTGACGACCGCGCGTTATTACACGCCATCGGGC
Organism: Pseudomonadota bacterium; assembly: GCA_038041635.1. Taxonomy (GTDB): domain Bacteria; phylum Pseudomonadota; class Alphaproteobacteria; order Sphingomonadales; family Sphingomonadaceae; genus Sphingopyxis. Next base: position 5,938 of record JBBTFY010000054.1, on the reverse strand, counting down.
CGCAGCGTGCAAGAGGGCGGGATTGTCCCCGACATCCGCGTGCCGCAGATTTCTGACCCCGATTATCGCACCCGCCCCATATTCCGTGAAGCCGACTTGCGCCGTCACTTGGTCAATCAAACCCGCACCGATCCGCGCGCCATCGAACAGGACAGCACGCCTGACCCGCGCTTCGACCAAACGGCCGAACAAGTGCGGGCACAAGGGATAGAGGATTTCCAGATGCATTATGCCCTGGAAACCGTGGCGCGGCTGGCACGCAACCCGCGACTGGCGGCGAGCATGCGTCCACGTGCCGCCGCTGCTCCTGTTCGTCGAAACAGATAGTCGATGCGCAGTTTTTTTTTCGCGCATTGGCTCGCTTTCTGGGTTCCCGCTGCATTGCTCGGCGGGGCTTGGTATAGCCAACTTTGGGGTGGCCTTGCGCCGTGCGAGATGTGCCATTGGCAACGTTGGCCACATTATGCAGCACTTGCCATTACCCTGCTGGCCCTGCTTGTGCGCGCCCATGCCGCGCGCCGCGCGCTGGTGACGCTGGCGGCGCTATCCATCGCGCTCAGCGGTGCCATCGGCATATTTCATGCTGGCGTCGAATATGGCTGGTGGGACGGGCTGACGCGGTGCACCGCGCCGGCTGGCGGGTCGCTGGCGGATATTATGAACGCGCCGCTGACCCGCTGCGATGTTGCGGCGTGGGATTTGTTCGGTATCTCGCTCGCGGGCTATAACGCCATCGTCTCACTGGGCGCGGCGGGGCTTATTCTGACGCTGCTGCGCCGCGCACGCGTGATTGGCGCGTGACCATCAACCGCGCGTTTTCTCCATCTGCGCGCGCACGGATGGTTCGCGTCGATCAGGCGGGGGAGTATGGCGCAACGCGCATCTATGCCGGACAATTGGCGGTGCTCGGCACCAATGGTCCGGGCAGCCGCGACATCGCGCATATGCTGGCCCAGGAGGAACGACATTTAGCGTCGTTTAACACCGAAATGGCGCGCAGCGGTGCGCGCCCGACCGCGCTACAGCCCTTTTGGCACTTTGCTGGCTTTGCGCTGGGCGCGGTGACGGCTGCAATGGGACCGCGCGCGGCGATGGCCTGTACCGCAGCGGTGGAGACAGAGATTGACCGCCATTATTCGGCGCAACTTAGCGCGCTGGGCGAGCATGACCCGCCATTGTCCGCTGCTATCGCGGAGTTTCAGGTTGAAGAGCTAGAGCACCGCGACCATGCGATCAACGCAGGGGCGGAAGCTACGCCGGGCTATCCCTTCCTCTCCGCCGTCATTCGCGTGGGGTGCCGTGCGGCTATCCGGTTGGCGGAGCGTATCTAAATCATTGCATAAATCGTTCAGCCAAGCGTAATCGGACCTGACCATAAGGATGACCATGACCAGACTCGCCCTCCGTTTCGCCACTACAGCATCGTTGTTGCTGTCTGCCCCCGCCTTTGCGCAAGCCAGCGACGTTCCGCCCGCGCCGGTTAATGACGGCACGCTGCGCATCAACCAAGTGACGGTTTATGGCGACGACGCCTGTCCGCCTTCGGATGGGGAGGATATTGTCGTGTGCGGTCGATTGGCGGAGGATGAGCGCTATCGCATCCCCACCGAATTGCGCGGCAATCCCAATGATCCGCGCCGCGAAAGCTGGACCGCGCGCGTCGAATCGCTCGAACGCGTTGGCCGCTTTGGTACCGACAGCTGCTCACCAACTGGGCTTGGCGGATTTACTGGGTGCCAATCTCAACTGATTAACAATGCCTATGCCGAGCGGCGACAGGCGGCGGGAACAGACTGGACCGACGCCGTAGCAGCGGCGCGGCGCGAACGGGTTGAGGGATTTGATGCCGAAGCTGAAGAAGTCGAAGCACAGGTTCGCCGCGATGAAGCGGCGCGGATAGCGCGTGAAGCGGCGGCTCAAACGGCTGAGGAAACCGACCCCGACCCCGCGCCATTGCCATCACCACTTGCGGTGCCACCGCCGCGCTGATCGGCATATATGTATGGCCTAGAGCGCTACCTTAGCGACAGGTGCAGCGCGCGCGAGGACGCGGGGCAGCGCGATGAACGCGGCGTCGGGGTGCCACACGGGCGCGCGCGGCAACCGTCACCGTTTCGTATGTCGTCTCGGTCTCTTCGATAATTATCGGCTGGCCGGGGATGACGATGGTGGTCATGGGTCCGGGGATATAATCATAGCCATAGCCACCGCGCGAATAGCCTGACGCGTAACGGTTTTCCTCATAGCGGCCATCGCGATGGTGCCCCTCGTACCGATCATCACTGCGGTAACCGGTGTCGTAGCGCCGATCGTCGCTGCCATAACCTTCGTAACGGCGACCATCGCTGCGCTGCCAATAATCGTCGCATGCGCTACTGTCTTCGGCGCGGTCAATCACCGCCCCTGCAATTGCGCCAACGCCTGCACCGATCAATGTGCCAGCGGTGCGGTTGCCGCGCCCTGCGATACGGTTGCCAACTACGCCGCCTACAACGCCGCCAATCACGCCGCCGCCGACGCCATCATCGCGGCGGCACATGCGGGACAAGTCATCGTCCGACCAGCGCGTGTCATGACGCATGCGCCCTTCGCTGTCACGGCGCAGCGGACGGGTGACATGGCGCTCGACTTGCTCCTCAGCATCATAGCTGCCGTCATATTGGCCGCGATAGACCTGACCCTCTGGGGTTTCCCAAGTGCCATTCCATTGTCCGTTCCAACGTCCGCGATAGTCGCCCTCTGTCGGCGCGCGGTCATCGGCGCTGCGATAAACCTGCGCATCTTCGGATCGGTTGCCATCGATAACAACGACACGGCGTTCGACACGGGTCGATGTGTGTCCATCGTGAGTCGCATAAGCGGCATCGGCGCTAATCGCAGCAAGTGCAGCGATTCCAACGAGCAAGAACGTCCGCATCATAATTCCTCCAACGGCAAAACGCCGACCAACAACATGGTTGATAAAGCGTTAGCATTATTTGGCCGCAGACGCGATGCTGGCGTGCATATTTGCGCTGTCCTATTTTGGGGCGGCTATTAACTGTGCGATGAAAGGCGGTCGGTGATGCGTGTGACCAGTGTTTCAGCCCCCACGGCGTCGATGGCACTAAAGCGACCGGGTGTTGGGCTATCGAGGTCTAGAACGCCGATCAACCGATCTTTTACCACAATTGGCACCACCAATTCGCTGCGGCTGGCCGCGTCACAGGCGATATGGCCAGCAAAGGCATGAACATCCTCAACCACTTGCGTCGTCCGCGTTCGCGCCGCCGCGCCGCACACACCCCTGTCAAGCGCTATGCGAATACAAGCCGATTTGCCCTGAAATGGCCCCAGCACCAGCTCGCGCCCGTCAAAACGGTAAAATCCGGCCCAGTTGATATCGGGTAACGCCTGCCAGATGAGCGCCGCGACATTGGCCATATTGGCGATGGCGTCCGCTTCGCCTGCTGTAATCGCGTCGGCGGCGTCAACGATCTCGGCCCACAATATTGCGGGGTCGGTTGCTACGAAATCAAAACTGTTCATAACGCCTATCATAACAGCCAATCACTCTAGCGCCACCCGCCCGCGTGCCGCCTTCACCGTTCCGCGTGCTTTCTTGGCGTCGATCCGCCGCGCCTTGGCGGCTTTGCCCACTTTGGTGGCGATGCGTCTTTCGGGGCGGATCAACGCACGGGCGATAAGCAATCCAGCCCGCACCCGCGCGTCAGCACGGTTCCCCTCCTGTGTGCGATAACGCCGCGCCGTAATCACCAGCTCGCCGCCCGACGTCATCTGGCTGCCCGCCAATGTCTTGAGCCGCGCATAGGCGTCGGGGTGTAGGCCGAGCGCAAATATATCGACGCGCATCTGGCACGCGGTTGCCACCTTGTTGACATTCTGTCCGCCGGGGCCGCTGGCCGCGAGAAACTTTTCAGCTATCGCGTGATCAGGGATGATGAAGGGTGATTCGTTCGCCATGTCATGCGCAATCGGGGTCAACAAAGCCCAGCGCCGCGAACCGCGCAGGAAAGGGCGCGTGCGCAGCGATTGCTGGTTTTGCCCCGCGTGCAATCGACAGGTCAGACGCGTGGAGCATCATTCCGCCCGCATGCGCCGTGCCATAATAGGGATCGCCGGTTATCGCATGACCGATGCCACTGGCCGCATGAACGCGCAGTTGGTGGGTGCGGCCGGTTTCGGGAAGCAACTCTAACAAAGCGCGGCCATCAGCAATAGCCAACACAGACCAAGCCGTCCGCGCGGGCTTGCCGCCGGGGTCGGGGACCATCCGCCAGCCCGCTTCTATCGTCGAGCGTTTACCCAGCGGCATGTCGATGGTGCCGCTTGCTTCCTCTGGCACGCCATCGATTATGGCCAGATAGCGTTTGGTGACTTGGCCTTCCTCGAAGCTGCGCGACAGGCGTTTATGCGCCTTGTCGCTGCGGCCCAGCAATAGACAGCCCGATGTGTCTCGGTCGAGGCGGTGTGCCGGCTTTGGCCAGGCCTTATAGCCGAGCATTAACGCCTGCAGGTGGTTTTCAACGCTCAGGCCGCCATTGCGTGGCGGATCGACGGGCAAGCCAGCAGGCTTGTCAACGATCAGCGCTTCGTTGTCGATGAACAGGACATGGTCGGCTAGCATAGCACACCAAATAGGTCATGCTCGTCGGCATCTTCCACGGTGACGCGGACGATATCGCCCGCCGCCAGCGTCGTGGGCACGTCGCGCAAAAACACATTGCCGTCGATTTCGGGGGCGTCGGCTTCGCTGCGCCCAGTCGCGCCGATGTTTCCCTCGTCATCAGCTTCGCCCACTTCGTCGATGATGACCGCGATGGTGCGCCCAACTTTGGCGGATAGTTTTGCGGCGCTGATCGTAGCGGTTTTTTCCATGATCCGCTGATAACGCTCTTCTTTGACTTCCTCTGGTACAGGATCGGGCAGCGCATTGGCCTGTGCCCCCGCTACCGCTTCGAAGCGGAACGCGCCGACACGGTCGAGCTGCGCCTCATCGAGCCAATCGAGCAGATATTGAAAATCCGCCTCTGTCTCGCCCGGAAAGCCAACGACAAAGCTGGAGCGCACCGCAATGTCGGGGCAGATTGCACGCCAGTTTTTCAGGCGCTCCAACACTTTGGCCTCATTGGCTGGGCGCTTCATCCGCTTAAGGACGCTAGGGCTTGCGTGCTGGAACGGTATGTCGAGATAGGGGGTCAGCAGACCCTCCGCCATCAGCGGGATAACCGCATCGACATGGGGGTAAGGGTAAACATAGTGCAGCCGCGTCCACACCGGATGGTCGCTCGTGCCCAGCTGCCCCAGCTCGCGTGCCAAATCGGTCATGTGTGCGCGGACGGGATTACCCCGCCAGTTGCGCTCCTCGTGCCGCGTATCGACACCATAGGCTGACGTGTCCTGGCTGATGACGAGCAGTTCGCGCGTGCCCGCTGCGACCAATTTTTCCGCCTCGCGCAGCACCGCGTCGATGCGTCGGCTCGCCAATTTTCCGCGTAAAGTTGGGATGATGCAGAACGAACAGGCGTGGTTACAGCCCTCGCTGATTTTCAAATAGCTATAATGGCGCGGGGTCAATTTGACATCGAGCTGCGGGATTAAATCGACAAACGGCCCCTGTGTCGGCGGCGCGGCTTCGTGCACCGCATGTACCACATCCTCATATTGATGCGCGCCGGTGATGGCGAGCACGGCGGGAAAACGCGCGCGGATCAACTCCGCCTCACTGCCCATGCACCCCGTCACGATGACGCGGCCATTTTCGGCAATCGCTTCGCCGATGGCTTCGAGGCTCTCTTCCTTGGCAGAATCGAGAAAGCCGCATGTGTTGACCAGCACCACATCGGCATCGGCATAATCGGCGGACATGGCATAGCCGTCGGCGCGCAGGCGGGTAAGGATGCGTTCGCTATCGACCAGCGCCTTTGGGCAGCCAAGC
>JBBTFY010000053.1:0-5724 GCA_038041635.1 Pseudomonadota bacterium | reverse complement strand
AGCCGGATTCGTGAAACAGCGCAATATTATCATGGCAATATGCTTGTAGGAAAGCAGGGATGATATTCTCTTGGGCATGTGGCGGGCGTGGAACGCGAAACCCAAGGCGTAAAGCCTAGGGTCCTGACCCTAGAGTGCTTCTGGTTTTGATTGCAACAAAGCGAGCGCTTTAGATTCTTGTTCTGCCGTGATTTCCGAGTCGCCAGATGATTCTATCTGGCTTGAAATCACTCTAATTCACGTTCAAATATTTAGCGTAAGGCACTTTCATTTTGAACAATCAGGCTCTACAGCGCGCCCAATCGGGGCGCTTCCTGCCCCCAACATGTAAGCGAGACTCGCGTGGTCGATCTGTCGCAATATGCGCCAATCCTGCTGTTTCTGTTTGTCGCAACGGGCCTGTCAGCCCTGTTCGTATTCCTGCCAATGGGCGTTTCACGCCTGACTGGGTCGCACAAGCCCGACGCCGAGAAGTTGAGCGAATATGAATGTGGCTTCCCTGCGTTCGAGGATAGTCGCGGCCAATTTGACGTGCGCTTCTACCTCGTCGCCATATTGTTCATCATCTTTGACCTCGAAGCCTCCTTTCTGTTCCCTTGGGCGGTCAGCCTGAAGGAAATTGGCTGGGCGGGCTGGGCAACGATGATGGTGTTTCTTGGCGAATTGGCGCTTGGCCTTGTCTATGCGTGGAAAAAGGGGGCGCTGGATTGGGAATGACCCAAAGTCTTACGAACACCCCGGCCATGATTTTGCCTGAAGGCGCGCACCCGCCCGCAGCCGGAAGCGTGCCCGATGCGTCTTTTTTCCGCGACCTGTCGAGCGAAGTTGATGACAAGGGTTTCCTTGTCACCTCGACCGAGGATCTGTTTAACTGGGCGCGCACAGGCTCGCTGTGGTGGATGACCTTTGGCCTTGCGTGCTGCGCGGTCGAGATGATCCACGTCAACATGCCGCGCTATGATATGGAGCGCTTTGGCGTTGCACCGCGCGCGTCGCCGCGCCAGAGCGACGTGATGATCGTCGCGGGCACGCTGTGCAACAAAATGGCCCCCGCGCTGCGCCGCGTTTACGACCAGATGTCGGAACCCAAATATGTGATTTCGATGGGCAGTTGCGCCAATGGCGGCGGCTATTATCACTATAGCTATAGCGTCGTTCGCGGCTGCGACCGTATTGTTCCCGTCGATATCTACGTCCCCGGCTGCCCGCCGACCGCAGAAGCGCTGCTCTATGGCATCATGCAGTTACAGCGCAAAATCCGCCGCACCGGCACGGTGGAGCGCTGATCCATGGCCTCTCCCGCTCCCCTCATCGCTGGCCATAAGGGCGTCATTGCAGCTGTTAAAAAGGCTATCGGCAAAGCCTTTGTCGAGGGCATTGAGGCGCATGGTGAGCTTAGCGTCACGGTCAAGCGCGAGCGTATCGCCGATGTGCTCACCATCATGCGCGATGATTTTGCCTATCAACAATTGGTCGAGATTGCGGGTGTCGATTATCCTGACCGCGCGGAGCGGTTTGAGGTCGTCTATCATCTACTCAGCCTGACCAAGAACCACCGCCTACGCATTCGTGTGTGCACTGACGAAGCATCGCCCGTGCCCAGCGTTACTGGTGTCTATCCCGTTGCGGGATGGTTAGAGCGCGAAGTGTTTGACATGTATGGTGTGGTTTTTTCGAACCACCCTGATCTGCGCCGCATCCTCACCGACTATGGCTTTGCCGGGCATCCGTTCCGCAAGGATTTCCCGCTGTCGGGCTATGTCGAGCTGCGCTATAGTGAGGAAGAGAAGCGCGTAGTTTACGAACCTGTGTCGCTGCCCCAGGATTTTCGCAGCTTTGATTTCATGAGCCCGTGGGAGGGCGCGGACTATATTCTGCCCGGCGATGAGCGCTATGTCGCACCCGCGCCACCACCTGCTCCCGCTGCTGCGCCTCCGCCCGTTGCGGAAAAACCTAAGCCCGCGCGCAAACCGCGTGCGCCAAAGGGGGGTAAGCTATGAGGGCTGAAACCTATGACATCCCAACGGGTTACGCCGCGCTTACCCCCGATGATGCGAACACCGCTGGTGACCGCTCAATCACTAATTACACCATCAATTTTGGGCCACAGCACCCCGCCGCGCACGGCGTTTTGCGGATGGTGATGGAACTGGACGGCGAGATTATCGAGCGGATCGACCCGCATGTCGGCTTGCTCCATCGCGGCACCGAGAAATTGATTGAGTATAAAACCTATCTACAGGCGCTGCCCTATTTCGACCGCCTCGATTATTGCTCGCCGCTGGGCATGGAGCACTCTTATGTGCTTGCCATCGAGAAATTGCTCGACCTTGAGGTGCCGCTGCGCGCGCAATATTTACGCGTGCTGTTCGCCGAACTGACGCGCATCTGTAACCATATGCTCAACATCGGGTCGCACGTCATGGACGTCGGCGCGATGACACCCAACCTGTGGGTATTTGAACTGCGTGAGGATTGCCTCAATTTCTTTGAGCGCGCATCGGGCGCGCGGATGCACAGCGCCTGGTTCCGCCCCGGCGGCGTCCATCAGGATGTGCCGCTCAAACTACTCACCGACATTGGCGAGTGGTGCGAGACGCGGCTGCCCAAATTGTTCGGCGATGCGATGTCGCTAGTCATCGACAACCGCATTTTCAAACAACGCAATGTCGATATTGCGGTGGTGAGCAAAGCGGATGCGCTGGCGTGGGGCTTTTCCGGCCCGATGATCCGGGGCAGCGGCATTGCGTGGGATTTGCGTAAAAGTCAGCCCTATGACGTTTATGACCGCATGGATTTCGACATTCCGGTGGGGACCAAGGGCGATTGTTACGACCGCTTCATGGTCCGCGTTGAGGAAGTGTATCAATCGGCGCGGATCATCAAGCAGTGCATCGCCGACATGCCGACGGGACCGATTGCCAGCCTCGACCGCAAGGTGGTGCCGCCCAAACGCGCCGAGATGAAAAGCTCGATGGAGGCGCTGATCCACCACTTCAAACTCTATACAGAGGGGTTCCACGTCCCGGCGGGCGAAGTCTATGTCGCGACCGAAAGCCCCAAGGGCGAATTTGGCGTCTATCTGGTGTCGGACGGGACGAACAAGCCCTATCGCTGCAAAATCCGCCCGACCGCCTTTTCGCACCTGCAGGCGATGGATTTCCTGTGCAAGGGCCATATGTTGGCCGACGCCACCGCGATTCTAGGCGCGATGGACATCGTATTCGGGGAGTGTGACCGGTGAGGGCGCAACCAAATCCCGTCATTGCGAGGAGCCATAGGCTCCGTGGCAATCCAGATTCTGTACTGGATTGCTTCGCTACGCTCGCAATGACGATTAACGGCGGGGAGTGTGATCGGTGAGACTGGATGGACCTCTCCCGAAGGCCGGCATTTTTGGGCTCTTTGTAGTGCTGCCAATTTTGATGATGGTTTTTCTCTCTATGGCGATACCTTTCATCGTCAAATGGTCGGGCGGCGGCGTTGTACTTGATCGGGTATTCCCCTTCGCATTTGTATTTCTGCTCCTGTCTTACGGACTTCGCTGTCTATTGAGTTGCATAGACTGGTTTGAGGCTAGAAAGGCAAAGAGGGTTGCTGACAATGGCTAACCCAACCATTCCCGACGAAGCAGAGGTTCGCGCTATGTGGGGCACCTTCGCATGGACGCTCGCCAATGCCGCACAGGCCAAGGTCATCATCGCGCGTTACCCCGCTGGTCGCCAACGCTCGGCGATCATGCCGTTGCTCGACCTTGCCCAGCGCCAAGTCGGCGCGGAGACGAGCACGCAAGGGTGGCTGCCCATCTCCGTCATCGAATATGTTGCCGCACAGCTCGACATGCCGTTCATGCGCGCGCTCGAAGTCGCGTCCTTTTATACCATGTTTAACCTCGCGCCCGTTGGCCGTTTCCATGTGCAGGTGTGCGGGACGACGCCGTGCATGCTGCGCGGGTCCGATGACGTCATGACCGCGTGCAAGAATAAGGGGTTGAACAAGGGCAAAACCACGCCCGACGGGCTGTTCACGCTGACCGAAGTTGAATGTATGGGCAATTGTTCGTCCGCGCCGATGGTCCAGATCAACGACGATAATTACGAAGATTTGGACTACGATCGGATGACCGCGATTTTGGAAGCGCTGGCCGAGGGCAAGCAACCCAAGGCGGGGACGCAGGAGCCGGGGCGCCACACAGTCGAACCGCTCGGCGGGCCGACCACGCTGCAAGACATGGTGACCGCGAACTACGATTATCGGGGGGAGTGGACGGCATGACCCTTTCCGACAAAGACCGCATCTTCACCAACCTCTATGGCTATCAGGATTGGGGGCTAGAGGCCGCGCAGGCGCGCGGCGATTGGGACGCGACAAAGGCATTGATGGCGGCTGGCCAAGACGCGATTATCGACGTGGTCAAGGCATCGGGCCTACGCGGGCGCGGCGGGGCAGGGTTTCCGACGGGCCTGAAATGGTCGTTCATGCCCAAAAATCCGACGCCGGAACACCCCAATTTCCTTGTCATAAATGCTGATGAGTCCGAGCCAGGCAGCTGTAAAGACCGCGAAATATTACGCCACGACCCGCATAAGCTGATCGAGGGCGCACTGCTCGCTGGTTTTGCGATGCGCGCGCGCGCCGCCTATATCTATATTCGCGGCGAATATATCCGCGAGGCCGAGGTGATGTTCGCCGCCGTTGCCCAAGCCTATGACGCAGGCCTGCTCGGCAAAAACGCCTGTAAATCGGGCTATGATTTTGACGTGTTCGTGCATCGCGGTGCTGGCGCATACATCTGCGGCGAAGAAACCGCGATGATCGAAAGCCTTGAGGGGAAAAAGGGTCAACCGCGCCTCAAACCACCCTTTCCGGCGGGTGCAGGCCTTTATGGTTGCCCTACCACGGTCAATAATGTTGAGAGCATTGCGGTTGTCCCCGCGATATTACGACGCGGCGCGCTCTGGTTCAGCTCGTTCGGGCGCGAGGGCAACAAGGGCACCAAGCTGTTCCAGATCAGCGGACATGTGGACAAGCCCTGCGTTGTCGAAGAGGAAATGAGCATCCCGTTCCGCGAGCTGATCGAGAAGCATTGCGGCGGCATACGTGGCGGCTGGGATAACCTTCTCGCCGTCATCCCCGGCGGGTCGTCGGTGCCATTGGTGCCAGCGGCGGACATCATGGATGCGCCGATGGACTTTGACGGGCTGAAGGCGGTCGGCTCCGGCCTTGGCACCGCCGCCGTCATTGTCATGGACAAATCGACCGATATTGTCCGCGCGATTTCGCGGTTGTCCTATTTCTACAAGCACGAAAGCTGCGGCCAATGCACTCCCTGCCGTGAGGGGACGGGGTGGATGTGGCGGGTGATGGAGCGGCTGCGCACCGGCGAGGCTGACTTGAGCGAGATTGACCTGCTGCAGCAGGTGACCAAACAGGTTGAGGGCCACACCATCTGTGCACTGGGCGATGCGGCGGCGTGGCCGATTCAAGGGCTTATCAAGCATTTTCGGCCCGAGCTGGAGCGGCGGATTGCGGAGCGGGCTGGCGGAGAGATGCTGGAGGCGGCGGAATGAGGATATTTTCCCTATCCGTCATTGCGAGCGAAGCGAAGCAATCCAGCATGGCGCAACATCTTGATTGCCGCGTCGCTACGCTCCTCGCAATGACGAAGGAGTCGGCGGAGTGATGTGCGACAAACTGCCGTTCGTCCTGCGCCCGGAGAAGGAC
>JBBTFY010000052.1:0-13786 GCA_038041635.1 Pseudomonadota bacterium | reverse complement strand
GCGGATAGGATGAGGACACGCGCGCCGCGTGATTTGTTCAAAATAAGCGGCAAAGCGGCCAAACCGCTCATTCCTGGCATTTCTATGTCGAGCAGAATGATGTCCGGCGCAATATGGGTCAGCGCGTCGATAGCATCGGCGGCGTTTGGCAACGAAGCAACGATGGAAAAATCTTCCTCGCTATCCAGAATACGCTCAAGGATGGCACGCGCTACAATCGAATCGTCAACCAACATGACGCGAACATTTTGCGCCGCATTTATCTTGGGATTGCGCCGTGATTTGGTCAAAGGTTGTGGCTGTGCGGACACGCTTTTCGGTCCGACTTACGCAACACCGATAAGCTGAAACTTGCGTTCCAATGTTTCTCGGTCAAATGGCTTCATGACATATTCGTCGGCACCATTTTCGATAGCAGCGCGGATATGGGCAGTGCCATTTTCCGTGGTGCAGAACATAATCTTTGGACGATGCTCCAGACTGGCTTCGTTGAGCGCAGTCAGAAACTCCATACCGTTCATGACCGGCATGTTCCAATCAAGCAGGACTATGTCAAAGGATTGAGAGCGGCATGCGTCGAGCGCGATGCTGCCATCTTCGGCCTCTTCGACCGAAAGGCCAAGCCCTTCAATGATATGCCGAGCAACCTTGCGGATGACCTTGCTATCGTCAACTACCAGACAATGCGCCATAATGACCCCTTTATTATTCTTTCTCGTAGTAGCGCCAATAAGTAGACGAGTGGTTAAGCTGCGATGGACAATGTTGTTTGCGCTGCGGCGACCAGACGCGCTGGCGACACAATCAAAACAACGCGCCCGTCATGGTCGGCCATCTGATCGGCAAGCGCCTGCCAGCCATTCGCCAGTGCGGCCGGAACGGCATGCAACACGTCAAACGTCACCACATCATCCGCTTGGTCCAGCGTGAGGCCATAAGCATGGCCATCAATCGACACGATAACCATCAAAGCCGACGGCATATCAAGCGCGCAGCCAGCAACCACTGCGCTATCAATTAGGGTTAGCAGGCGACTGCGAACAGCAACAAGGCCGCGTACTGCAGGCGGAGCGTGCGGAACAGGCACAATGTCTCCCAGTGGAACGACCGCCTCGATAAACTCGGCGTGAAGCCCGATCCATGTTTCACCGACCCGGCCGACAAGAAATGCTTCACTAGCCATTGGCGCGCCTCTTCTTTGTGACTTCAGAACTTGCTTTAGTGGTCGCTCCTCCGCCCCGCGATCGCGATGCAGCGGACGGGCGATTCATCATATGCGATACATCGATCATCTCGACGAGATTATTGTCATGCATGGCCAAACCAACAACGATGCTATCGCGGTCTGGTGCTGGCAATTGCATCGTCAGGGGAGCAAGGTGCGCAATATCACGACATGGAATTAGCGACGTGTGATCACCCAAGCTCACACAAATCATCCTGACGCTGCCTTCTTGGGGGATAGCGAAATCGTCACTTTCCACACACGTCAATTGGCCATTGATGCAGGCAACGATGCGTCCGGCAGTCAATTGCAATTGATCATGCGCCACATCAACCAGCCTGTCGACGGTCGACATTGGCACCGCAGACATTGTCTTCCGGCCCCACGGTGTGAAACACAGCCAACGATCCATATTACCGCGTCCATGCTCCATATTTTCGTCGACTTGCTCTGTGCTGTCGACTCCTGACCTCTCAACAGCGGCATGTTTGGCAATGCCTTCTATATCCAGCACCAGCATCGGCCGGCCACTGTCGGGCAGGCTGAAACCGTTATAAAGTCCAATAGACGCGAGCATAGGTGGCAATGGTTTTATCACGAGCTCGTCGTGATCGCGAATATCAGGAACACTCAGCGCAAACGAACGCGAGCCCGTCAAGCGGCACAAAATCAACGCGCGGTCCTCGCTCTCGACAAACCTAGTCTGTTGGCCAAGCAATGCTTCGAGATGCACCAACGCATGCATGCGCCCACGCACGCGCACCATTTGTGCGCCGCCAGCATCAATCAGTTGCACAGCGTCATTTGACACTAGCACAACCTCATCCACCACGCTGCGTGGTATGGCGAAACCCTGCCCCCCCACTTCGATGGCCAGGGCAGAAATGATGGTCAGTGTCATCGGAACATCAATTATGACAGACATGCCTTGCCCAGGGCGATTTTCAATTCCCACGGTCCCGCCAAGTTTTTCCACATTCGCCTTGACCACATCCATGCCGACCCCGCGACCGGAAATATCGGTCACGGAGGATGCAGTTGATAGCCCAGGGAGGAAAATCAGGTTTGTAACCTGCGCGCCTGATAGCGCCAACGCCTGATCGTGTGAATAATGCCCAGCCGCAACGACGCGCTCGATCAATGCCGCCTCGTTCAAACCAGAACCATCATCTTCGATACTGATCAATATCCGGTTTCCCGATTGGCGTGCGCCAATGGATATTCGCGCTTCGGCAGACTTGCCGCAGTCGGCGCGCGCTGCCTCATTCTCGACACCATGCCCGATAGCATTGCGCAAGATATGGACGATCGGGTCGCGCAATGCCTCAATCACTTCCCGGTCAATTTCTACTTCACCGCCATAAGTTTCCAGAGTCGCTTTCTTGCCCAATTCGTCGCAAAGCTGCCTAAGAAGCCGTGGCATCGGCGCAAACATTTGACGCAATGGAACCATGCGCATCTGACTGATCGAGCCACGCAGTCCGCCCAACAAGGCATAAAATCGCTCGAAGGCTGCCATGTTGTCCAAATCAACCCCGCGTGCGCGTAGCTGTAGCGCGACCTCGTTTCGCGCCAGAACGAGGTCGGAAAATCCGGCCATCACTTCGTCAAGTAGCGCAAGTGGAACCCGAACCGATCGCCACTCCAGCGGGACGATGGGTGAAACACCTTGCCTAGCAATGCTGTCAGAGCTGTCGCCTGCCACCTCCTCGGCTACAACAGCTCGATCATGCAATCGGACATTGTCCGCCAAAGCAGCAACTAGTGCGGAATCATCGCCAACGGGCTCGCTCCCTGTGGCGGCGATCGACTGAACCAGCATGCGAATCTGATCAAATGCCGACAGGATGGCTGCCACCGATTTGCCATCGGGATCACGTTTTCGCGACCGAAGGACATCGAGCACATTTTCAGCGGCATGGGCTATGGCGCTAACCCGAGGCAAGTCAAAAAAGCCACTACTGCCCTTTGCAGTATGGACAGTGCGGAAAATCCGATCCAAACTTCCGCGATCCGTTGGATTGGCTTCCCACGTAACGAGGTCGCTCGACACCTCTTCCATCATGTCGAGCGTTTCGCCTACAAATTCACGCAATAGATCGTCCATAATGTCCGCATCCGCTGGTTTTGACAGCCCGCAATGCGGCATTCATGGTTAAGATTTGGTTAGGAAAAACTCAGCTTGTCAAAATGGCACCAACGACGAGTTCATTATCACATGGCCGTGACATCATGACGTCACCCCCATGCTGACGAGCTATTTTTCGCGCCAGCGCGATGGGCACGGTCTTCGGCGCAATGGCTTCTACATCGGAAGCGAACATCGCGACCGATGCACTGTCGATGACCACACGCGGCCCTTCGCCTCGCAAGGCCAGTTCCAATGTTGTGCCGCGCCGTTCGACAGCAACGTCAATCCGCCCACCACGTACCAGAGCATCCACGACACTCATCCCCAACAGCAACAGTACCCGCGCCGCAGGTTTGGGGAGCGGTGTGTCATCACCAATCCAGTTGATAGCCACATCACGTCCGTCTGGCACCTGCCCGGCCAAAGCTTCACGCAAATCTGCCACGTTCAAGCTATCGCCATAACCGCCGGCTGAACCAAAGGTTAAACGGAAATATTTCAGTCGGTTAATCGCAATCCGCGCCGAAGATTCGAGCAATTCGATACAGCGTGCGCGCATTTCAGGTTCATGTTCATCGGTGAGCAATTCCAACCCATTGCCAAAAGAACCCACGGGGCTTAGCAAATCATGGCACAAGCGCGAACACAGCATGCTGGCAAAATCTATCGTCTCATCCGCCATATAACGCCCCGTAATGACATACTAAATGTTTCGAGGCTGTTAGGACGCGCCATCTTCAGTGGCAAGTCTAACGGCTCTTGATAGTCAAACAATCTACACCATCTATTAGCCCAATGGAGTGGGGGAACAATATAATCTCGGTATCGCTGGGCGTGCAGCATATCGGCATGCGGCTGGACCGCGCGCTAGCGGACGCCGTTCCGTCGCTATCGCGAGAACGAATAAAGGCGCTACTTGGTGAAGGTGCCATCAGTGCGGACAGCATTCCTCTGCCATCAGCATCGGCAAAGGTCACCCATCCAATGTCCGTCACCCTAGCAATTCCCTTGCTACGCCCTGCCATTGCTCAGGCGCAGGCATTACCGCTCGTCATTGCATATGAAGACGAGCATTTGATTGTCATCAACAAGCCTGCGGGAATGGTGGTTCACCCAGCAAACGGCAATCCTGACGGGACATTGGTCAACGCGCTGCTGCACCATTGTGCTGGGCAATTATCGGGGATCGGCGGTGTCGCACGCCCCGGCATCGTCCATCGCATCGACAAGGATACCTCTGGGTTGATCGTTGCTGCCAAAACCGATGCCGCACATGCGGGGCTGGCCAAACAATTTTTCGATCACAGCATAGAGAGAATCTATCTGTGCATAGTTGGCGGCGTGCCCATTCCACCCAGTGGAAAAATCGACGCCGCGCTAACCAGATCGATCAGCGACCGAAAGAAGATTGCCGTCACTACGGGCGGTCGCGGCAAACGCGCAGTGACGCATTTCCGCATGTTACAGCCACTTCACAATGCCGCTCTCGTCGAGTGTCGGCTGGAAACTGGGCGCACGCACCAGGTCCGCGTCCATATGGCGCACATCGGGCATAGCCTGCTCGGCGACCCGTTATATGGTCGCGCCACGCGTCACAATGCGCTGCTAAAGGAACTCGGCTTTGCACGACAGGCATTGCATGCTGCGCGACTGGGGTTTATTCACCCCGTTACAGGCAAAAGTGTCACTTTCGACACCGATATGCCGAATGATATGCAGGATTTGTTCACCCGGCTGACGCTATAATCCGCACATATAAGACGGATAGCATCTCCCAACCATGTTCAGGGAAAGACAAAGTTTCAATGGCACGTCTTCAGAAGACATCGCGTAGCAATGTTCCGGCAACGATGCCCGCCCTTGGCGGGGAAGCGGGACTTAACCGCTATCTATCCGAAATACGCAAGTTCCCGCTGTTAACGCCGGAACAGGAGTTCATGCTCGCCAAGCGGTATCAGGAACATCAGGACCAAGATGCTGCGGCGCAGCTTGTCACATCGCATCTACGATTGGTGGCAAAAATTGCGATGGGGTATCGCGGCTATGGCCTGCCGGTCAGCGAACTTATCTCTGAGGGTAATATCGGCCTGATGCAGGGGGTTAAAAAGTTTGACCCAGATCGCGGGTTCCGGCTTGCCACCTACGCGATGTGGTGGATTCGCGCGTCCATTCAGGAGTTTATCCTGCGTAGCTGGAGCCTAGTCAAACTCGGCACAACAGCAGCCCAGAAAAAACTATTCTTCAACCTGCGACGGATGAAAAACAACCTTGCCGCGTTCGAAGATGGCGATTTAACCCCCGAAACGCTGACCAAAATCGCCACCGACTTGGGTGTGAGCGAAGAGGATGTGATCTCGATGAACCGCCGTATGGCGATGGGCGGTGATGCGTCGCTCAACGTGCCGATGCGCGAGGATGGCGACGGCCAGTGGCAGGACATGCTCCAAGACAATGGCGCGTTGCAGGATGAGCGCGTTGCCGAAGCACAAGAGCAAAGCCAACGACACGAACTGCTGGGTGACGCAATGGCGCGCCTCAACGAACGCGAGCGCGACATTTTGACGCAGCGCCGCCTGATCGACGATCCGAAAACGCTCGAAGATTTGAGCCAAGTCTATAATGTCAGTCGCGAACGTATCCGCCAGATTGAAGTGCGTGCGTTCGAAAAGCTGCAGAAGGCGATCATGACTGTCGCCGGCGAACGCAAATTGTTGCCTGCGGGTTGAATCGAACCGCTTGCAATCGCCCCCATATTCGGGGCACGATAGTGTAATGCGCCGCCTCATTCGTTGGTTCTTTTTGTCGTTGCTATGGTTTACAGGCCTATCACTGGCATGGGTGCTACTCTATGCGGTCATTCCACCGCCGATAACGCCAACCATGTTGCTTGACAGCAATGGTGCGGCGCGCGACTGGATGGTGCTTGGCGACATTGACCCCAATATGGCGCGCGCTGCCATCGCCGCAGAGGATGGCAAATTTTGTGAGCACGGAGGCTTCGATAGCGAAGCCATCACCGCCGCCCTTGCCCGCAACGCGCGTGGCGGGCGGATGCGCGGCGGATCAACCATCAGCCAGCAGGTCGCCAAAAATGTATTCCTATGGCAGGGCAGCGGTGCGCTGAGCCGCTATGCGCGCAAAGTCCCCGAAGCGTGGTTCACCCTGTTGATCGAGAATGTCTGGGGCAAGCGCCGGATCATGGAAGTTTACCTCAACGTCGCCGAAACCGGTATCGGCACCTATGGCGTCAATGCGGGGTCACAGCGCTATTTTCATCACGACGCCAGCCACATGAGCCGCAGCGAAGCGGCGCGGATTGCCGCTATCCTGCCGTTACCCAAACATCGCGGGGCGATTGACCCACACGGCTTTACGCGGCGCTATGGCAACAGCATCGCCGCGCGGATTGGCGTGGTTCAGCGCAACGGACTGGATAGCTGCTTGCGCTAATTAACACCGAGTCCATCGATGTGCTCCGGATTTATTCCGGAGCATTGGCCAATTAACTCACCACTATGTTCTGACACCAACACTCCGGCCTTCGCCGGAGCACAGATATAGAGAAAAGGGCGCGGAACTTAAAGTCCCACGCCCTTCCCTTATCAGTTTAGGTGGCGATCAGAAGCGAACCCGCACCCCGACACGAATGCCGTAGAGCGACTGGCGCGAGACCAAATTGACATTGGGGTCACGCACGCCAGAATAGCGATATTGCGCGCACGTCCCAGTCGAACTGGTGTTGACGACGCCTGCGCCCGGTGCCGTGCCGGTCGGTGTTGCCACGCTGAGGCATTCCACCGTCGCGACACCCGCATTGTAGTTGAACGGTACCTGACGCAAGGCACCCCAATCACTGTCGATCAGATTGAGGACATTTTCGATGTCCGCAAACAGCTGCAGCTTCGCTCCGCCTATAAACAGCGGCAATTCCTGGCTGACGTGCAAATCAACCTTGAAGAAGTCAGGCGACGTTTGCGAGTTTTTCGCTACGATGCTGCCGCGCTGACCGTCCAAGCCCAATTGCGTGATCAGGGTATTGAACGCGGTTTCCGATGCCGTCGTATTGAATGATACGCGCGAATCATTCAATGTCGGGATATAAAGCAGCGCCTGACCACTGGTGCCAACCGTGCCGAACACCGGCGAACGTCCGCCGGTCGCATCGAGCAGGGTGATGCTGTACGGGCGGCCCGAACGATATTCGCCGAACAGGCTGAAGCGCGTTTCGTTGTCGCCGAACAATTCGGTGCTGTAATTGACGTTGAACTTCCACTGGTCGCGGATTTCATAGATCGACCGCCCATAGGCCGCCTCATTGGTGCCAATCATCGCATTGGCACTATAGAGCGACGATGCTGTCGCAGACGTAATCGCGTTGACATCATTGACGTCAGAGCGGGTGTAGCTGCCGCCGATACGCAGACCCCAGTCCCAACGCTTGTCGAAGCGCAGCACCCCAATATAGGAACGACCGCGCGAGTCATTGGTCATCAACAGGTCCTGATTGGTCCCCGTGGTGCCGGCCAGATTGCCATAACGTGGGCGACCATCGGGCAAAGTGCCAATCTGTGCCGAACGGATGTCGGTCCACTGATAGGCCTGCAAGACATTGCCATAAAGGACGTTGGCACCGAACAGCCAGCCATCACCCAAAGGACCAAGGTCCGCCTCATAATCGACCGACAGCGTTGCACGGAGCTGGCTCGCCAGTTTGAGATCAGGGTCGATGGCATTAACCGGTGCCAGCGCCAGTGATGCGATGTTGGTCGAAAGTTCGGTCGTCACGAGTGGCGAGAAGGTCGCCAGATTGGTAATGCCAGTCAATGCAGCAGCACATAGCGCGGTCGTGTCGCACGTTGAATTGCGGCTGATGAAGATCGAGTTGGTGAGTTGCCCTGTATTCGAATAGCTGTTCGACAGGAACACATTGGGTGAACCACCGGCAAAGACGCCGACGCCACCGCGCACGATCAAACGATCAGTCGCTTCCCAGTTGAATCCAATCCGTGGTTGCCACACCCCGCGCCCGCCAAAGGTCGCGCGATTGGAAAAACCAT
Source organism: Pseudomonadota bacterium (assembly GCA_038041635.1). Lineage (GTDB taxonomy): Bacteria > Pseudomonadota > Alphaproteobacteria > Sphingomonadales > Sphingomonadaceae > Sphingopyxis. The sequence continues at coordinate 5,373 of JBBTFY010000052.1, read as the reverse complement.
GCCGCGCGAGGAAATTGGTGTTGAGCGTCGGCGAACCATCGTCACCAAGCAAGTCATAGCGCACACCCAGCGTTACCAGCAAGCTGTCGGTGACTTGCCAGTCATCCTGAACCCCGAAGGTATAGGTTTGTGCTGTAAAATTGGCCGCCCCATCATTCGGGTCAAGGCTTGGCACTGCGTTGGCAATCGTCAGACTGCCGGCCCGGCCCGCTGTGAAATCGGCAATCGAGTCGAAATAATAGGTGCCAAGGCTGTTGGGAACAAAAAGGTTGAAGGTATCAAGGTCGTTATAGCCCGCCAGCATTTTAAAGACATGCGCGCCTGCTTCCAATGTCGCCTTGAACTCAACGTTTAGATTGTCGGTGTTGAGCGCGTTCGAATGGCGAAACTGATCTGGGCCAAAAACAACACGCGGCACGCCGGTAGTGCAGGATGAAGTGCTTCCCACCGAGGTCGCATCGGTGCACACCGAAACCTGACCCGCAGTCAGCGCACCGAACGGCGTCTGCCCACGATTATAATCACGGTAGCTGGCGCGCACTTCGGTCGAAAACGCGTCCGACCAACGCGAATTGAGCTGGAATACGCCCGAATTAATCTCTTCGGTCAGCTCATACCCCGTCGAAAACAGGCCCAGCGACGGCGACGTGTTGCTGGTCGATGTGTTACGCTGGAACCCATTGCTGCCGACGCTGTGGAAAAAGGTCAGCGCCGCGCGATGATCGTCCGAAACGTTCCAGTCGAGCTTGACCGACAGCTTTTCATCGCCTTCCTCGGCATTACGGATGACGCCAAGCGTATCATATCCAAAACGTGACCGAGCAAGCGTGCTGACCTGATCAACCGTCCCTTGCAATAGGCCCGGGATCGGTGAAGCAAAGCCCAAGCCCTGTGGGCCGCTGTCGAACGGGATGCTTTCTTCGGTACGCTCATAGGTCACCGCAAAAAACAGTCGGTCACGGATGATCGGACCCGAAATATGCGCTCCATATTGCTTGGAACTCAGCTCAATATTGAGCGGTCCGACACCATAGGTGGTATCGCCGGTCAGGCTGTCGTCGGTGTAGGTGTAAAAAGCGCTACCGTGGAAGCGGTTGCCGCCCGAACGCAGGATGACGTTGATCGCCCCGCCCTGGAAATTGCCTTCGCTAATGTCAAACGGTGCGACCTTGACCGAGAATTGATCGATCGCGTCGAGAGGCACCGGACCACGGTTGGTCGGCAGGCCGCCATTGTTGAGACCAAAGTCATCGCCAAAAGCAACACCATCAACCGAAAAGCGGTTGAGGCGGCCATTTTGCCCAGCGATTTCAATCGTGCGGTTGTTAGTCAGGTCGATCGTCGCAAAGGGGTCGCGGCGCGCCAAATCACGAACGTCGCGGTTGATTGAGGCTACGCCTTCAATTTCCTCGCGCCCCAAAGCGGTAATCGGCCCCGTAGAGGTTTCCAGCGCGCCGCCCAGTGCAGCGGCTGTCACGACGATGTCATCGCTGCTCTGAAGCATGATCGGCAAACGGAAAGGTTGGCCCGCTTGCAGAAAAAGGTCGGTAACCTGCGTATTTTCGAATCCTGCCGCATCAACCGATACGGTGAACGGGCCGCCGACACGAAGACCGTTGGCGTTAAACCCGCCATTAGCATCGGTGGTGGTGCGCGAAACTGTGCCCGATGGCTCGTGCGTCACAACGACGGTGGCACCAGCGACGGGGGCACCATTGCCCTCAACCGTACCGCGAACAGCGGATGTAGTTTCCTGAGCAACCACTGGCGTCGCAATGGCTGTGGCGAGCGACAGGCCAGCAACACTGGCGGCAAGATAATAACGCAAATTCATAGTAAAATCCCCTTAGCGCATATAGCAGCGCATTCGAATGTCACACCATAGTGGAGCGCAAACACGCTCCACCCGACCTCATCACCCAATGCTGCTCGCCCCGCCGCTTTGCGGCGTTCACAGTTAGCGCATTGTGCAGACAAACCCTTCACAATCGCTTGACCCTATGGCGAGCGAACGCGACTAATTTGTTACAATAGTTTTCCTCTAGTCGGAGAAAATCACGACGTCACCGCCAAGCGGAAATTTGCCTGTGGATGGATTATGCTGCCACGTATAAAACACGCGGAAATCTGGGATTCATCGGCGATGCAAAAATGCAACAGCTTGAAAGATTCTAATAGTCTTAGGCTGCGTCACCCGCTTCGGCACGCGGCAGATCGGAAAAAACGCGAATCGGTTCCTTGCGCCCTTCAACGACATCCTTGTCGATCACGACTTCGCTGACCCCTTCAAGCTGGGGCAATTCGAACATCGTATCGAGCAAGATCGCTTCGACGATTGACCGCAGTCCCCGCGCACCAGTTTTGCGCTTGATCGCCTTTCGCGCGATCGCACCCAGCGCGTCCTCGGTGAAGCTCAAGCCAACTTCTTCAAGTTCAAACAGCTTAGCATATTGCTTGGCCAACGCATTTTTTGGTTCGGACAGGATTTTAACTAGCGCGGGTTCGTCCAAATCTTCGAGCGTGGCGATGACTGGCAAGCGGCCGACAAATTCTGGTATCAGCCCGAATTTGAGCAAATCTTCGGGCTCGACATGCTTGAGCACTTCGCCCGTCTTGCGTTCGTCAGGCCCAGCGACATGCGCGCCAAAGCCAATCGATTTACCCTGCAATCGGTCGCCGATAATCTTTTCAAGTCCTGAAAACGCTCCGCCGCAAATGAACAATATGTTGGTCGTATCGACCTGCAAAAACTCTTGTTGCGGATGTTTACGACCGCCCTGTGGGGGGACGCTTGCGACCGTGCCCTCCATCATTTTAAGCAGCGCCTGTTGCACACCCTCACCCGAAACATCTCGTGTAATCGACGGATTTTCAGCCTTACGACTGATTTTGTCGATCTCGTCGATATAGACGATACCGCGCTGCGCCTTTTCGACATTATAGTCAGCGGCTTGCAACAGCTTCAAAATGATGTTTTCGACATCTTCGCCGACATAGCCCGCTTCGGTCAGCGTCGTCGCATCAGCCATGGTGAAGGGCACATCGAATGTGCGCGCCAGCGTCTGCGCGAGCAAAGTCTTGCCACAACCCGTCGGCCCGACCAGCAGGATGTTCGATTTAGCGAGTTCGACCTCATCGCCCTTTGCGCCGTGGTTGAGCCTTTTATAATGGTTGTGCACCGCCACCGACAGCACGCGCTTGGCCGACTGCTGGCCGATGACATAATCATCGAGCACATCGCAGATTTCGCGCGGGCTAGGCACGCCGCCACCCTTGCGTGCAGGACTTACGCCTTTTGCTTCCTCGCGGATGATGTCGTTACACAGCTCGACGCATTCATCACAGATGAACACCGTAGGCCCAGCAATCAGCTTGCGCACTTCGTGCTGCGACTTGCCGCAAAAGCTGCAATAGAGGGTGCTCTTGGAGTCTGAGCCGCTCAACTTCGTCATAAATCTCTCAATTCAACGCGCGGAGGGATCCGCCAAAACCCATGTTAAGCAGCGGCGTAGCAAATACAATAAGACAATTGCGTGAATGCATAAGGTTAAGCGGGACAGTTTTTGCCCTGCCACGCCGATGCCGCATCAATCCGCCTTGGCATCCGCCGCCGCTGGCCGCTTGTCAAACACATGGTCAACGAGGCCAAATGCCTTGGCTTCATCGGCTTCGAGGAAATTATCGCGATCCAACGCCTTTTCGATGACGTCGAGCGTCTGGCCAGTATATTTGACATAAAGGTCGTTCATCCGTGCCCGGATGCGAAGGATTTCGCGCGCCTGAATCTCGATGTCCGACGCCATGCCGCGTGTGCCACCAGAAGGCTGGTGGATCATGATCCGCGCATTGCCCATGGCAACCCGCATACCCGGTTCGCCCGCCGCCAGCAGGAAACTACCCATCGAACAGGCTTGTCCAATGCATACCGTGCCGACCTTTGGCCGGATATATTGCATCGTGTCGTGAATCGCCATGCCGGCCGTAACCACGCCGCCCGGCGAGTTGATATACATCGAAATATCCTTGGCCGGGTTTTCCGATTCGAGGAACAACAGCTGCGCCACGATCAGCGACGCCATATTATCCTCGACCTCGCCCGTCACAAAAACGATGCGTTCACGAAGCAGCCGCGAGAAAATATCAAAGCTGCGCTCGCCACGGCTCGATTGCTCGATAACGATGGGAACGAGGGCGTTGGTAAGCGTGTCGCGCGGGTCGTACATGTGGCGTATCCTTGTTGTCCGTGCCATTACATCGGGCGGCAGAGCCTCGGGTTCAAGTCCTATAAGCGGGCCCAAGCCTATGCCGCGCAATGATTAAGCCTTTGCTGCCTTTTTTGCAGGAGCCTTTTTGGGCTTAGCTTCGGCAGCAGGAGCGTCGTCAGCCTTGGCCTTTTTTGGTGCCGCTTTCTTAGCCGCAGGCTTCTTTACAGGCTTGGCCCCACCAGCATTTGGGCCATGATCATGACCACAGCCGGGGCCGTGGACATGGCCAGCATCGTCATCGTCCGCTTCAATCGCGGCTTCCAACTCAGCGCGCGTCACTTCGCGGTCGGTGACGGTCGCTTTGTCGAACAGAAAATCGACAACCTTGTCCTCGAACAACGGTGCACGAATCTGTGCCGCAGCCAGCGCATCCTTTTGGATATATTCCATGAAGCGCTGGCGATCCTCGGGGCGATATTGCTGTGCCGCCTGCGCCGCCAATCGGTTCATTTCCGCCTGATTGACGGTGACTTTATTAGCCTGCCCAATTTCGGAGAGCAGCAACCCCAACCGCACGCGACGCTCGGCGATGCCGCGATAATCATCTTTGTCGCGTTCCAGTTCGGCCTTGGCTGCTTCGGGATCGTCCTCCTGCGCCGCTTCTTGCTCCAACTGTTTCCATATCTGGTCAAACTCGGCCTCGACCATCGTTGGCGGCACCGGGAAGTCGTGGCTCGCAGCAAGTTGATCGAGCAAGCGCCGCTTCATGTGCGTGCGCGTCAGGCCGCTCAGTTCCTGTTCGACCTGCCCTTTCAGGATTTCGCGCAGTTGTTCTAGGCTGGTGAGGCCAAGCTGTTTGGCGAAATCATCGTCGGCCTTGGCCTCTGCCGCGACCTTGAGCGCCTTGACCGTGATCGCAAATTGCGCCGCAGCACCCTTCAACGCATCGACCGTATAATCGTCGGGGAATGTTACTTTGAGCGTGCGATCTTCGCCCAATTTGGCACCGATCAGCTGGTCCTCAAAACCTGGAATTAACGATCCTGAGCCGATCTCCACCGCCATGTCGGTGCCGGTGCCGCCGTCAAACGGCACGCCATCGACGCTGCCGGCAAAGTCGATGATGAGCTGGTCGCCGGCCGCCGCCTTATGCTTGGGTTTGGCATCC
>JBBTFY010000051.1:4114-11133 GCA_038041635.1 Pseudomonadota bacterium | reverse complement strand
CGCCTGCTGCCGCTCGCACAGCAATTGCCGTTGCTAAACGCTGGTGCACGGGTGCTGGCGTTTAATTATGACACGGGCGAGCGTTATCTGTCGGTTCCGGATTTCCTGCCGGAATTATGAGTGCTAACCAAAGCGCCACCCGATAAACCTGCCCCCTTATGGGCCCTGTCGATATTGGCAGCAATCGTCGCAATATTATCGGCAATCGGCATTGGGGTAATGGTGTTATTACTCGCGTCGCATGGCGATTTGCCGCAAGCAAGCCCTGCCCCGCCCGTCGTCGAGCCTGTCGCGCTGATGGATATGTCGCCGCAGGATGCGCGCGCAGCCAATACTAGCCAAGCGTTCGTCGGCGGCAGCCTCCCTTCTGCCGCGCCGTATCGCTTTACGGGCGATGCCATCAACGCCGCGCGCGCAGCCGACTGTTTGGCTGCTGCAGTGCTTTACGAGGCTGGCGATGACGCAACCGGGCAACGCGCCGTAGCGCAAGTTATCATCAATCGCGCCCGCCACCCTGCTTTTCCAAAGAGCATCTGCGGCGTCGTGTTTCAGGGCAGCGAGCGCAGCACAGGGTGTCAATTCACCTTCACCTGCGATGGCGCGCTGCGCCGCCGCTATAGCGAGCCCGCGTGGCAACGCGCGCGCGGCATCGCCATCGACGCACTGAACGGGGCGGTCTATCGCCCTGTCGGCTTGGCCACCCATTATCACACCGACTGGGTGCGCCCCTATTGGAGCCCCTCACTGGAAAAATTGGCGCAGGTCGGCACACACCTGTTTTTTCGCTGGCCCGGATTTTGGGGATCGCCCAGTGCCTATCGCGGCAATGGTAATGGGCAGGAACCAATGGAGGCACGCCTCGCGCACCTGTCATCCGCGCACGCCGGCGCAGGCGTCTTGCCAGAATATGCTACGCCGACTGTAATTGTCACCGACGCGGCGGTTGCGGCGGCCATAGCAGCGGTGGTTCCACGTCAAAATCGGATGCTTGGTGATACGATAATCCTTGTGCTGGAACGCGGCCAGACACCAGACACATTCCCCGCGCTGGCCGAAGCGGCGTGCGGGCCGCGCTCCTATTGCAAGGTCATGGGCTGGACGAACCCACAGCTCATCCCGGCTGCTGAGGACATGAGCGCCATAGCGCGCGCATCGATGAGCTTCAGCTATTTGCGGGACGAAGGACGTGGGCTTGAGCGCGCACTATGGAATTGCGACGAATATGCTCGCAGCCAGACCGCGCAATGCATGCGCAGATAAAGGCTCGACCGCTCACGCCACCGCAAACATCTCCGCATCAAGCGCCATAATCGCGTCCGGCCCCGCCTCGATCTTGCGGCGCAACGACCCAGCATCTGGCATGATACGTTCGGCAAAATAACGCGCAGTGACCAGCTTGGCTGAATAGAAATTGGCATTGCCGCTCCCCGCATCCAGTTTTGCCTGCGCGGCACTCGCCATCCTGAGCCACATCAGGCCCATCGCGACAATCCCCATGATGTGCATATAATGATACGCCCCGGCACCGATAGCATTGGGGTTGGTCATGCCATTTTGCATGAACCACATCGTCGCGGCTTTCATCTCGCCATTGGCTTTTTCCAGCCGCCCGGCAAAGTCCACCAATCGCTCGTCGCCTTTCGCCACCGCACATTCGCCGTCGACCAGTGCGAACAGCGCCTGCACAGCGCGCCCGCCATTTTGCGCCAGCTTGCGCCCGACCAGATCCATCGCCTGCACGCCGTTGGCGCCTTCGTAGATCATGGTGATACGGGCATCGCGGACATATTGTTCCATGCCAGATTCGCCGACATAACCATGCCCCCCGAACACCTGCTGCGCGTTGGTGGCGACGTCATACCCCTTGTCAGTGCCATAGCCCTTGATAACCGGAGTCAGCAGCGAAAGCAGATCGTCCGCCATCTGGCGCTCTTCCTCACTTTGCGCTTTGTGGATAAGGTCCGCCTGCAACGCACCCCATAGGCACAGCGCGCGCAGCCCCTCGGTCAACGCTTTGCTGTCGATAAGCATCCGCCGCACATCGGGATGCACTATCAAGGTGTCGGCTTTTTCCGATACATCCTGCGGTCCGGTCAGCGCCCTGCCCTGACGCCGCTCATTCGCATAAGCTGCGGCATTTTGATAGGCGACCTCGGCCACACCAAGCCCCTGTTGCCCGACGCCGAGGCGCGCGATGTTCATCATGATGAACATTGCGGCCAACCCCTTATTCTCATCACCCACAAGATAACCGGTCGCCCCATCATAGTTCATGACACAGGTCGAATTGCCGTGAATCCCCATTTTATGCTCAAGCGACCCACAGCTCAGCGGGTTGCGCGCACCCAAACTGCCGTCGGCATTGACCAGAAACTTTGGCACCACGAACAGCGATATACCCTTGACGCTGTCGGGCGCATCGGGGGTTTTGGCCAGCACGAGGTGGATGATGTTTTCGGCCAGATCATGTTCGCCCGACGAGATGAATATTTTAGTCCCCGTAATTGCGTAACTGCCATCGGCGCCCGGCACCGCCTTGGTGCGGATAAGCCCTAAATCGGTGCCACAATGCGGCTCGGTCAGGTTCATCGTCCCCGTCCATTTGCCAGAAATCATATTGGGGGCGTAAATGGCCTTCAGCTCGTCGCTGCCCTTGACCAATATTGCCGACACCGCGCCGTGGGTCAGACCGGGATACATGGCAAAGGCCATGTTCGCAGCTGACATATATTCGGTGAATGCCATCGACAGCACGTGCGGCATGTCCTGCCCGCCATATTCCTCTGGCGCCGACAATGTTCCCCAACCAGCGGCGCAATAGGCGTCATAGGCCGCTTTGAACCCATCCGGCGTCGTCACCGAACCATCGGCGGCGCGGGTGCAGCCCTGTTTGTCGCCAACCATGTTGAGTGGAAAGATTTCATTCTCGACGAACTTGGCGCCTTCGCTCAAAATCGCTTCGATCATGTCGGCGCTGGCGTTCTCAAAACCGGGCAGATTGGCGTAGCGATCGACATCAAGAACATCATTCAAAACGAATAATGTGTCAGTTACAGGGGCTTTATAGGTGGGCATATCATACTCCTGCCGCGCGTCGCGGTCGCTTCATTTTGCGGTTGTCGCCGTTTCAACTCTGATGATGAAATGCTCCAGCTCGTCAATTGAGCTGTCAATATCGCGGCGCTGCCCTTTGAGGAAGGCAATGCGGTCACGGCACATGTCGATCGTCACTTCGCGCTGTGTGCGCCGCCCATCGCCAAGGTCATAGAGGTCAATCATCTCGCGGATTTGCGACAGGCTGAACCCCACCCGTTTGGCGCGCAATATCCACGCCAGCCGCGCACGGTCACGCCGCGAATAGATACGCGAAATACCGCGCCGCGACGGGGCGATCAGCCCTTCATCCTCGTAAAATCGCAGCGCGCGCGCGGTCACACCGAATTCACCCGAAAGATCGGTTATCGTAAAATTATCGCGCCCGGACTCGTCGTGCGTGTCGATATGCGATTGGCCATATTCGCTGTGCATGGCTTGGGACTATGCAACCCTTACGTAAACGTCAATGGCTTTGCTGTTGCATCACCCGCACAATGCACGCTGGGGTCGCTGGTGCAGCGCGTCGCGGCGCGAACGCAACCTTTGCGCATCACCATTTGACCAGCCAACCCGTGTCATGGAACCGCCCGCCATCGACGCGCGCTCTCCGCATAATGCCTTGCACCCATCAGGCACGCTGCCTGGAAAGCGAAGCGAGCGGCCATCATAGGCCAAGTCAACCACACAGTCTGCATTGTCGAAGCGAAGCGAGAGATGCGGGCCGTCATGCACCGCGCTACCCTGCCCTTCACAGATCAATGTCGGCCCGAAATGCATCACCACGCCAAAGCGCATATTTTCATCACCCTCACCCGACACGCACAGGCCATCGGTTCCGGCGGCACCTTGTTGTTCGTAAAGGCCCATCGGCGCAGTCGCATCAGGGTCAACAATCAAATTGGCATCGCGCGCCGCAACGTCGAGCGGGTTGCCACTGTCTATCGCCGCAGCATCGGGGGAGCGGCCTTCACAGCCCGCCAACAACAGCGCTATCATCACAGCCGCGCCTCTCATTCCTCGCCATCCAAGCTGCCATCGCTTTGGACGATGCGGTAAAAACAGCTCGCTGCGCCGGTATGGCACGCTGGGCCAGCCGGATCGACGATCAGCCAGACGCAATCCTGATCGCAATCCACACGCATCTCACGCACCGTCAATATATTGCCCGATGTCTCGCCCTTGCGCCATAATGCCGCCCGGCTACGCGACCAAAAATGCGCCACACCCGTTGCCTGTGTTGCGCTAAGCGCCTCGGCGTTCATGTGGGCGACCATCAACAACGTACCGGAAATACGGTCGGTAACAACGGCGGTAATCAGGCCCTTATCGTCATATTTGGGCTGTAAACTGCGTCTGCATTCTGGAGTGTCTGCCATAATCTTAGCGATAAGGTGTGAATGCTATCGCTTGTCAACAATTTGCTGCAATCTGTGGGCGACAAACGAGAGCACTATGCCTATAGGCCGCCCATAGTAAGCGACGATATGGCAGGGATATGCTGACCACCAATCCGTTCGATGACGATAAACTGCGCGAAGAATGCGGTATCTTTGGCATTTTGGGGTGCGACTCTGCGGCCAGTGTTGTTGCGCTTGGCCTCCATGCGCTCCAGCATCGCGGACAAGAAGCCGTGGGCATCACCAGCTTTGACGGAACGGAGTTTTATTCGCGGCGCGGCCTCGGCCATGTCGCAGAAAATTTCTCTAGCCCCGCTGCGTTAGCAGAACTTCCGGGTGAAATGGCTGCCGGGCATGTCCGCTATTCAACCACGGGCGGGACGGGGCTGCGCAATGTCCAACCGCTATTTGCCGACCTTGCGCGCGGCGGGTTCGCAATTGCCCATAACGGCAATATCTCGAACGCGATGCACCTCAAGCATGAATTGGTGAACAAAGGGTCGATTTTCCAGTCAACTTCGGACACCGAAGTGATCATCCACCTGATCGCCACCAGCCGTTTCCCCAAACTGCTCGACCGCTTCGTCGATGCCTTGCGGATGGTCGAAGGGGCCTATTCGCTGATCTGTATGACCCCCAAACGCATGATAGCGTGCCGCGATCCGCTGGGTATCCGCCCGCTAGTCATGGGCAAAATCGGAACCGCTACCGTCTTTGCCAGTGAAACCGTGGCGCTTGACGTCGTTGGCGCGGAGTTTGTGCGAGAAATCGAACCGGGCGAACTGGTCGAAGTGCGCGCAGATGGCCGCATCAGCAGCCACCGCCCGTTCGGCAGGCCCAATCCGCGCCCCTGCATATTCGAACATGTTTATTTCAGCCGCCCCGATTCGGTCATGGGCGGAAAATCGGTCTATGCGGTGCGCAAACAGATCGGCATTGAGCTGGCCAAAGAGGCAATGATTGACGCCGATCTGGTGGTGCCTGTGCCCGACAGCGGCGTTCCGGCGGCGATTGGCTATGCCCAGCAATCGGGCATTCCCTTCGAATTGGGCATCATCCGCTCGCACTATGTCGGGCGGACCTTCATCCAGCCATCCGATGGCGCACGCCACGCAGGTGTGAAGCGCAAGCATAACGCCAACCGCGCAATTGTGGAGGGCAAGCGCGTCATATTGATCGACGATTCGATTGTTCGCGGCACCACCAGCCTGCAAATTGTGCGGATGATGCGCGAAGCGGGCGCGGCCGAGGTGCATATGCGCATCGCCAGCCCACCTTATGAATATAGCTGCTTTTACGGGGTCGATACGCCCGAACGCAGCAAACTGCTCGCCGCGCAGATGGATGTCGCCGCGATGGCCAATTTCATCGAGGCTGACAGTCTGGCATTCCTCTCGATCGACGGCCTTTATCGCGCCATGGGTGAAAATGCGCGCAACAACGCCTGCCCGCAACATTGCGACGCCTGCTTCACCGGTGAATATCCAACCAGCCTCACCGATCATGAAGAACAGGATGTTCAAAACCAATTGGTGTTATTTGCAGAACGGACGATGTGATGACACTATTGGCGGGACAAATTGCCCTTATAACCGGGGCAAGTCGCGGTATCGGCGCGGCTACAGCCGAGGCGCTGGCCCATGCTGGCGCGCATGTCGTGCTGGTTGCGCGTGATGCGGCGGCGCTCGAAGCGGTCGAGGAACGCATCCACGAAGCGGGCGGCAGCGCCACCATCGCCCCGCTCGATATGGCCGATGGCGGCACGATTTCGCGGCTGACGGCGGCGATTGCGCAGCGTTGGCAGAAACTCGATATTCTGATCCTCAACGCTGCCATGCTCGGCACTCTGGCACCGATTGCGTCGGTGGATGGCAAGGAGTTCAACCGCCTGTTCACGCTCAACGTGCTGGCGCAGCAAGCGATGATTGCCGCGTGCGAACCATTGTTGCGCCGCGCCGACGCGGGGAAACTGATTGCGCTGACGTCCAGTGTTGCCCGCACCCCGCGCGCCTACTGGGGGGCTTATGGCGCAAGCAAGGCCGCGCTTGAAAACCTCGTCACCGCCTTTGGCGAGGAAATGCGCAATGTTTCAAACCTCCGCACCGCCATCATCGACCCCGGTGCAACGCGGACCGAAATGCGCGCGCGTGCCTATCCGGGTGAGGATGCTACCACGGTCAAGGAGCCGTCTGTGGTCGCACAGGCGATGCTCGAATTGATCCTCGCCGGATTTGACTCGACGGCATTTGTGAAACTGCCGCGCTAGAGCCTTTTCGAGCGAGATGGAAACATCGAGCGGCTCGGAAAAGGCGGAAAACAAGAAAAATAGAGGCTGTCCTGATTCAATTTGAAACGGACAGGCCTTAGGGCAAAATCACTGCTTTCCTACAGCCATTCGGCCATGGTAATATGCGCGCGGGCCATAACAGGCCGTGGCTCTTTGAACATGTTAATCGGCACATCCCATCTGTGCTCCGGATTTAATCCGGAGCGTTGGCAATTATGTACACTGCTTGTCGGCCACCG
>JBBTFY010000051.1:0-4014 GCA_038041635.1 Pseudomonadota bacterium | reverse complement strand
ACTGTATTAAGTTGACACCACACCTAAGGCAATTCCCGCAAACCCGCAGAAAAGCTGGATGACACCCTCGATTCACCCCTTGCTTAGTGTCAACCTAGCCCTAACTCTTCACCAACGTCACTTGCGCGACCGTGATCCCGCCACCGCGAAACCCGCCCTCGCAATACATCAAATAATAGCGCCACATCTGGTCAAACTCGGCATCGAAAGCGGCTGGCAGCCGCCCCTCGGCCCGCGCGGCATCATAGCGCGCCCGCCACATTGCCAAAGTCCGTGCATAGTCGATCGGAAAATCGACTTGATCCTGCCATACCAGCCCACGCGCCCGCGCCAGCGCGCGAAACTCCGAGGCTGACAACAGGCACCCGCCGGGGAAAATATAGGTCTGAATGAAATCGGTATTGGCGGCATAATCCGCGAACAGCGCATCATCGATGGCGATATATTGAACTGCCGCCCGCCCATTTGGCCCTAGCAGCCTTGCAATGGCATCGAGGTAAGCGGGCCAATATTCATGCCCCACCGCCTCGACCATCTCGACGCTGGCGATGGCATTATATTGTCCGGATGCATCACGATAATCCTGCAACAGGAACTGCGCATCACGCTCACCACCCGATTGCCCAACCGTTTGCCGCGCCCAATCGGCCTGCTCGGCCGACAGCGTAAGCCCCGTATAAGTCACGCCAAAACGCTCAAGTGCCCGCGCGGCCAACCCGCCCCAACCCGACCCTATTTCCAGCAGACTGTCACCCTTCGAGAGATTCAACCTACTCAAAATCGCGTCGACCTTTCGCCTTTGCCCCGCTTCAAGTGTTACGCCCTCAACCTTCGGATCGAACATTGCGCTCGAATAGGACATGCTGGGGTCCAGCCACGCCGCGTAAAATGCATTGCCCAAGTCATAATGCGCCTCGACATTGCGGCGCGCGCCGCTGCGGTCATTATGCCTATTGCGGTGCAGCCAGCGGTTGAACCAGCGCACCGGTCCTCGCGAACGCGCCTTGGCAGACAGGCTATGCCGGTTCGCCGAAAAGAAAGCGAACAGTTGCACTGGGTCTTCGCTGCTCCAATCGCCCGCCAGCCACGCCTGATACCAGCCCACCGAACCTGCCAGTTTAAGACGCCATAGGGCGCGCCAATGAATGAGCGCCAGAGTCGCATGCGGGCCGGGTTGCTGCCCTAACAACTGGCGTGACGACCCATCGGGCAGCGTCACGTCGAGCCTGCCATAGACTATACCGCTCTCGAAACGCCGGACAATCGAGTCGGTCAGCGATTGCGGGAACAGCGAAGCGAGCCGCGCCGCGCGCGCGCCCGCAGCAAAGCGCCGCCCAGCGGCAATCAGGCGCCCTGCCCGCTCTCCCGCCTTCAAATCCATATGTGTCGCGTGCCCAATATTACCAATTATCCGGTAACGGTCCACGTTTGCCCTTTTTTGAGCAGCGCCGAAAGGTCTGGGGTCTTGCCCACAGACGCCGTAGCAATCTGTTCCACAACCGCATCGTCAAAAGTCGGGCGCGGATCGTCATATAATACGCCCAGCGCCATCGGATACTCGCCAAAGCGCATTTCGACCAGCATATGCGCGACGCTGCGGTTAGTTACGTCGTGAACCAGCACGCCTGCCGCCTGCCAATCGCCGTCAGCCACTTCGACAGTTTTCAGCTCCAGCCGGTCACGGTCGAGCGCAATTCCTTTAACACCGCCGCTCTTCTCGCTGCCAAGCAGCATCGGTTCGCCGTGCGTCAGCCACAATTGGTGATGCGCGGTCGCTTTTTCGGTAAAACCTGCGAAAACATCATCATTATAGACGATACAGTTTTGAAATATCTCGATAAATGCCGTGCCCTTGTGCGCATGACCCGCCTTGAGCACATTTGGGAGCTCCTTCGACACGTCATAGGCCCGCGCGACAAAGCGTGCCCCAGCCCCTAGGGCAAAGGCACACGCCTGTGCCGGGCGATCGACCGAGCCATAGGGGGTTGAGGGGGACCGCGTGCCAATGGCGCTGGTTGGTGAATATTGCCCCTTGGTCAGGCCATAAATCTCGTTGTTGAACAACAGGAACTGGCAATTCAGATTGCGGCGCAACAGATGAAATGTATGGTTGCCGCCGATAGACAGCGCATCGCCATCGCCTGTTATAATCCACACGTCGAGGTCGGGGTTGGCGAGCTTGATCCCCGTGGCAACCGCTGGTGCGCGGCCGTGAATCGTATGAAAACCGTATGTTTCCATATAATAAGGGAAGCGTGATGAGCAGCCTATGCCGCTAACGAACACGGTGTTTTCGGGTGTCCCGCCGATTTCTGGCATGGTGCGCTGCACCGCTTTCAGGATCGCATAGTCGCCGCATCCCGGGCACCAGCGCACTTCCTGATCGCTCTCCCAGTCTTTGATCGTTGTCGCTTTAGTAATAGGGGTCATATCGTTCATGCCAGTTCTCCCGCAATCGCCGTTTCAATCTCGGCGATGGTGAAGGGTTGCCCCGAAACCTTGTTGAGTGGTCTGGCGTCGACAAGGAACTGGTCACGTAGCAAAGTTTTGAGCTGACCAGTATTCATTTCGGGAACCAGCACGTGGCCAAACCCATTGAGCAATTCGCCCAAATTACCCGGCATCGGCCATATATGGCGGACATGGATGTGCGCGACGTCGAGCCCCTTGGCACGCGCGCGCCGCACCGCCTGATGGATTGGGCCATAGGTGGAACCCCAGCCAACGACGCACAGTTCTGCTCCCGCCGCGCCCAGTGCGATCTCCTGATCAGGAACCGCTATCCCCGCCACCTTGGCTTGGCGGATATCGGTCATCGCCTGATGCGTTTCGGGCGAATAGTCGATGTTGCCCGTGCCCAGCGCCTTCTCAATGCCGCCGATGCGGTGAAGCAGGCCGGGCGTTCCTGGCTTCACCCACGGCCGGGCCAGTTTGTTATTGCGCGCATAGGGTTTGAAACCGCCTTCTGGAACCGTTTCAAGAAACTGCACTGGAAATGGCTCATAAGTAGCCATATCCGGCACTTTCCATGGCTCCGCAGCATTGGCGATATAGCCATCGGTCAGCAGAATCACCGGTGTCATATAATGGGTGGCAATCCGCACTGCCTCTATCGCACAATCGAACGCGTCCCCGGCTGAGCGCGCTGCTATGACAGGCAGCGGCGCGTCGCCATTGCGGCCATATACTGCTTGATACAGATCCGATTGCTCGGTTTTGGTCGGTAAGCCCGTCGATGGCCCACCGCGCTGTGAATTGATGATGACCAGCGGCAATTCGGTCATGATGGCCAGACCCATCGCCTCGGTCTTAAGCGCGATTCCGGGGCCAGACGACGATGTGACACCTAAACTACCTGCATAGCTCGCCCCAATCGCGCTTGTTATCGCAGCAATCTCGTCCTCGGCCTGGAAAGTGGTAATCCCATATTCCTTGAGGCCCGACAGATAGTGCAAGATCGACGATGCGGGCGTGATGGGATAGCCACCAAAGAATATTGGCAAATTGGCCAATTGTGCCCCCGCGACAAGGCCAAGCGCGACCGCTTCCGCCCCCGTCATTGTGCGATAAAGCCCCGGCTCGGCCACCGCTGGCGCTACATGGTGCTGGTGCACATGCCCGCCCAGCTCGACTGTCTCGCCATAAGCATGACCAGCATTGAGCGCCGCTATATTCGCCTCAGCCAGCTCAGGTTTTTTGGCGAACTTGGCATTGAGCCAGTTGACGAGCGGCTGGCGGTCACGGTCGAACATCCATAGCGCCAGACCCAACGTCCACATATTTTTGCAGCGCAGCGCATCTTTGGTTCCCAAGCCAAAGGGCTTGACCGCCGCCAGCGTCAATTGCGAGATATTGATCGGGATCAGTTGCCACTTGCCAAGGCTGCCATCCAGCAATGGATTATTGTCATATTTGGCTTTGGCTAGGTTGCGTTCGGAAAACTCGCCCTCATCAGCGATGATGAGGCCGCCAAGTTTGAGTGCCCCGACATTGGGTTTTAGTGCCGCCGGGTTC
>JBBTFY010000050.1:4835-5698 GCA_038041635.1 Pseudomonadota bacterium | reverse complement strand
CATCGAACAGATTTTCGACACGGCCATAAAGCTCGATTGCGTCGTTAACCTCGATACTGGTGCGCAGTGTCACCAGTGCGGTACCGCTCAAGCGGACGCTGTTCGAGCGGTTATCGAAACTCGTGCCGACATAGCGGATGTCGCCGCCCAGCGTGAAACCTTCACCGTCATAATGGGCCAACAGGTTGGCGCTGTGCAGCGGGCGGCGCGCAAGGCGTTTGCCGTTCGAGAAACTCCCCGCCGCGCGGTCGCGCGTTGAAATCAGCGCATAGCCGCCGCTCAGTGAAAACGCGTTGCTAACCTGCCATTGCACTTCGGCCTCAATCCCTTCGGCCCGCGCGCGGGCGACATTGTCATAGGTGCCAAATGGCCGCGTGCCGCCAGTGCAGATGGCGGGAGCACCCGCACCCGCACAACCGACAAAGTCGATCAGATTACGACTGTCGCGGCGATACAGCGTCACGCTGCCCGATACTGTGCCCAGCGATTGCCGCACGCCCACCTCGTAACTGCGGCTGCGTTCGGGGCTCAATGCGGGATTGCCAAAGGCGCCTGCACTACCCGATAGCTGGAACAATGTTGGTGCCTTATACCCTTCGGCATAAGCGGCGTGCAGCGTGGTGTCGTCCACCTGCCATGCACCGTCGGCGTTCATCACCACCGCACTGCCAAATCGGCTATGGTCGTCGTGGCGAATGCCGCCGGTCAATATCAGGTCGTCGGTGGGATGGACAATCAGGTTGAGATATTCGCCCGTCGTGTGTTCGCGCCCGCGATCGTTAGAGAAAGCATCGCCGGTGATCGCCTGTTCGCGCGCATGATCGACGCCGTCCTCGCCGAGAGCAGAACCTCCGCCTGACGAA
>JBBTFY010000050.1:0-4825 GCA_038041635.1 Pseudomonadota bacterium | reverse complement strand
ATCTAGGTTGAGGTCGCCTTGCCATGCGGTGCGCGTCGTGCGCCCGCGCGCAGAGAAACTGGGTGCGGTGCCGTTTGCTGGGTCAAAACTATCGCGGTTGATGTCGGCCAGCGCGACGCTCAGGCGGTGCGTGAAGTTGCTGCTCAAATCATGTTCGATACGGCCAGAGGCATAGATTTCGTGCGTTTTTTGAAACTCTGCCGTATCGCCAAAGACGCTGTAGGTCGGCGGACCGAAGCCATCGAGGTTGAGGCGACCGTCGGCATAGAGCAGCGCGGTCGAGAGGCGCACACTTTTGCCGAGGTCGAGCGTCACGCGGCCATGCGCCGCATATTGGCGAAAACCATCGGCCTCGGTGCCGACGCGTGCACTGCTGATGCCGTCGCTGTCATACCAGCCCGCGCCTGCTACCACTCCCAATGCGCCGAATTGGCCGCCAACCTGCGCACTCGCTCGCTTGGTGCCATGACTGCCAACTTCGCCCAAAAAGCGGTTGATTTGCATGTCATTTGGAGCAGTTGTTTCGACTAATACTACCCCGCCAATCGCGTCGCTGCCCCATGTCACACTATTTGAATTGCGCTGTATTTCAATGCATTCTATACCATTATTAAGCAATGATCCGAAGTCAAACCCGCCACCGGGTGATGTCGGGTCACCCACCCGCACCCCGTCAATCACCACCACTGTCTGCGACGCATCGGCGCCGCGAATCCGCACTCCGGTAAAACTGCCGACCGGGCCGTTACGGGTGACGGTGACCGAAGGGGCAAGCGTCAAAGCGTCGCTGATAACCGGAGTTTGTAAACGTGTAAGATCATTACCGTTGAGCACGGCGACGGGCAGGGGGAACAGCGTCCACGTCAATTGCGGTGCGCCGATAACGATTATGTACGGCGTTCCTGACGCCCCACCCACGATATCCTCGCCCGCATCATGTTCGTCAGCCTGCTCTGCGGGTTGCGCATAAGCAGGCGCAACGGTAAAGGCGGCTGCTCCTAAAGCAGCAAGTGAAATAGTTGAAAATAAACGCATAAATCCTCCATAACGACATGAATTGCCGTTATGCGAAGACTTAGGCAGGAACGCCGCAGCCCCACTCCCTTTCGGTGCACCCCGCCCGAAACGAAAACGGCGACACAAGGCAGGTTTCCTGGCTCGCCGGGTCAACAAATCGGGCCGCCTTCCCATGGCTCGCTTGGCGCGAACCCCAGTGGCATATTCGCCGTCATCTCTCCGGTCACAGTTGCGGGGGCAGCGTTGGCATTTAACCAACTTCCCTTTTGATCGCCATGGCTGGCGAACCCTGCGTCACATTGCCGGAGATAGGGAGGTTTGTGCCGTGACACAAGCGCGCTTTCCTACAGGGTCGGGGCCATGGTATGATTGAGTGCGGAATTTTTTGAGGTATTGAACGCCCTTATGTGCTCCGGCTTTAGGCCGGAGCGGTGGAGAGGGCAGCGCCTTACTACGCAGGGCTCCGGCCTAAAGCCGGAGCACATATTGCTGGACTGTATTAAGTTTACACCACACCCCGAAAACCCGCAGGCGGCCGTTGTTTCACCCCCTGTTTCGTGTCAACCAAACCCAACTTCCCTCTCCCCCCTGTGGGGAGAGGATAGGCAGCCTTGACGCGAGTTAGCGTCTAGGCGGACTTGGTGAGGGGGTATGGCGGAGCTGCATAGCCCGCTAGCGGAAGCTAGGGAAAGGGGCATAAAAATTGGCGGACAGGGTGGGATTCGAACCCACGGTGAGCTTCCACCCACGACGGTTTTCAAGACCGTTGCCTTAAACCACTCGGCCACCTGTCCGCATGCACCGTTCGGCGCAACCATCGGGCGCATAGCCGCACTATTGGCACAAAGCCAAGTGCGAACTTACGCTTCCGCTTTGAAGCATGGCATAAAGATGGCATAGCGGCATGATGATGGTTCCAATATTGAAATGCTTTGCCATTGCCGCTGCTGGAGCCCTGCTGGCTAGTGGCGGCGCAAATGCTCAGTCCCCTGCGACGCCGACAACCGCACCCGTGGCGGTTCCCGCCGATGCCCCCCCCGCCGATGGTTTTGCTGCCTATGTGGCATCCTTGCGGCAAAAGGCACTCGACATGGGGGTCAGTGCGGCGACGTTCGACCGCATTGCCCCGACGCTTAGCTACAATCCGCGCGTGGTTCAGCTTGACCGTAACCAGACCGACGAGGTGCGGGTGAACCCAAATGCGCCGATCTCGCCCTTTGCGCCTTACCGTGCGCGCCATGTCGATGCGAACCGCATCGCAGGGGGGCAGGCGGTTTACGCGCGCGAGGCCGCGCATCTGGCGGCGATTGAGGCACGCACCGGGGTTCCCGCTGGTATTATACTCGGCATTTATGGGCATGAGACCAATTATGGCCGCATCACGGGCGACTTTGACCTGCTGCGCGCGCTTTCTACGCTGGCTTATGATGGGCGGCGGCGCAGCCTGTTCGAGGGCGAGTTTTTGAGCGCGTTGGTGATGGTCGAGCGCGGTGCACCGCGCGAAGCCTTGATCGGCAGCTGGGCCGGGGCCTTTGGCCACCCGCAATTTCTCCCCTCTGTCTATTTGCGGCTGGCTCGTGATGGCGATGGGGACGGTGTGGCGGCGATTTGGAATAACCAGGCCGATGCCATGGCGTCGATTGCGCATTATCTGCAAGTGTCGGGCTATAGAAGCGGCGAGCATTGGGGCTATGCGGTGTCGGTGCCAGACGTCATGGACCGCACGGCGATCATCAGCACTATCACGTCACCGCGTTGCCCGCGCGTGTTTCAGCGGCACTCGCGCTGGCTTTCTGCTGACGAGTGGCGCTCGCGCGGCGTGGTTTTTAACGGCCGCACACCAAATGGTGACGTGATGTTAAGCCTGATCGAGCCAGATGGCGTTGGTCGCACGGCCTATCTTCTTTCGGGGAGCTACCGGGCGATTCTCGATTATAACTGCTCCAATTTTTACGCGCTTTCCGTGGGGTTATTGTCCGATGCCATTGTTCCATAAATACCTGTCCGGCACGCTTGCTCTCGCTTTGCTCGGCGGTTGCGTCAGCGGTGGCGGTGAACCTGCGCCGCTAGCGGAGCCGCGCGTTCACGCCGATGCCATGGCCGATACGCCTGTTCGCGTTGGTGCGCCCTATTCAATCGGGGGGCGCACATATACGCCCGTCGATCAGATCGACTATGACGAGGTCGGCTATGCCAGTTGGTATGGCGCGGAGCTGGAAGGGCAACCGACCGCTAGCGGAGAACCGTTCCGCGCAGACTGGGTTTCCGCCGCGCACCGCACACTCCCGTTGCCCGCTTATGTCGAGGTAACCCGGCTCGACACGGGCAAAACCATTCTCGTGCGGATTAACGATCGCGGTCCTGCTGACCCCAACCGCTTGATTGACCTGTCGGCGGCGGCGGCGGAGCAGCTGGGCATTACCGAAGCCGGCATGGCGCAGGTGCGCCTTCGCCGCGTCAACCCGACCGAGAGCGAGCGGATGACATTGCGCACGGGGCAGGCGGCGATGGTGCGGCTGGAAACGCCCGATTCGCTGCTTGAGATTTTGCGCGAACGCGCCGCGCGACTGCCTCGGCCCGCCGCTTATGCATCGCCGCGCGCCCAGCCAGTTGCAGCGCCTACGCCCGCGCCTTCATCTGCGTCCGTGCCCGCAGCTACGGGCAATTTCATCGTTCAGGTCGCCGCTTTTGGCAGCCGCGACAGGGCCGAAGCACTGGCCCGCCGTTTGGGCGCACAAGTCGTCGCGTCAGGCAGCGTGTTTCGCGTCCGCTATGGCCCCTTCGCAACCGAGGCGCAGGCACAGGCCGCCGTCGCCCGCGCGCGTGAATTGGGACAGCCCGGCGCGGTGATTCAGCGCGGCCAATGACCCAGAGTATGCGCGGCAAGTTCATCACGCTCGAAGGGGGTGAGGGCGTCGGTAAATCAACGCAGATTTCGGCGTTGGCGGATGCGCTGCGCGCACGCGGCCATGCGGTTGTTGTCACCCGCGAACCCGGCGGCAGCCCGGGCGCGGAGGCCATCCGCGAACTCTTGCTTCACCAAAGCGCCGATGCCTGGTCGCCGCAAACGGAGGCATTGCTGTTCGCCGCCGCGCGCAGCGACCATGTCGCGCGGGTTATCTGCCCGACGTTGGAGCGCGGCGAATGGGTGCTGTGCGACCGCTACATCGATTCCAGCCGCGCATATCAGGGCGGCGCAGGCGGGTTGAGCGACGATGACATCATGGCGTTGCACCGCGTTGGTTCGGGCGGATTACTGCCCGACCGCACCTTGCTTTTGACGGTGAACAGCGCCGCTACGTCAAGCCGCCGCGCTGCACGGCAACTCGCTAGGCCGGACCGTTTCGAAGAACGCCAGAGCATGTTTCACGACCGCGTCAACGCATCCTTCATGGCCATGGCTGCGCAGGATCCCGCGCGGTTTCGCATCATCGACGCAAGCGGCACGCCCGAACAGGTCACGGCCAGCTTGCTGTCTGCTCTCGATGATCTAGGGTCAGGACTCATTAATAGCGCGAACTGAGGTTTGAAGCGATTTCGTTCAGTGCAAGGAGGAAGAGGCAGGAATATGATAATATTTCAAAGATTTCCGACGCAGCAATGGACGAAATCGGTCAAATCCCATAGGGACAGTAAAATGGCTTCCATCTCGAACCCAAATGCCCTTGGAGATAGCAATACTATCCCCTGCATTCATTTCGGCCCGATATGGCCGAGCCTGATCATTCAAGCGAGAAGCATGTTTTGCTTCGGGCTTGAACGTGAATCAGGCTCTCAACTACAGCTGGACCTTGATTCACGTTTCAGG
>JBBTFY010000049.1:0-13014 GCA_038041635.1 Pseudomonadota bacterium | reverse complement strand
TCAAACGGTTGGTCGAGGCGAATATGGATGCGCTCGCGCACATGTTATCGTCCGAACATGGCAAGGTGATTGCCGACAGCAAGGGCGACATTCAGCGCGGGCTGGAGGTTATCGAGTTTTGTTGCGGCATTCCGCATATCCTCAAGGGCGAATACACCCATGGCGCGGGGCCGGGCATCGACGTCTATTCGATGCGCCAACCGATTGGCATCGGCGCAGGGATTACGCCGTTTAATTTCCCGGCGATGATCCCGCTGTGGATGAGCGGGGTGGCGATTGCCACCGGTAACGCCTTCATCATCAAACCGTCCGAACGCGACCCCAGCGTCCCCGTTCGCCTCGCCGAACTATTCCTTGAAGCCGGGCTGCCCGAAGGCATCTGCCAGGTTGTCCACGGCGACAAGGAAATGGTCGATGCGATCCTCGACCATCCGGCGATTGGCGCGATCAGCTTTGTCGGGTCGTCGGATATCGCGCACTATGTGTACAATCGCGGCGTCGCCAATGGCAAGCGGGTGCAGGCGATGGGCGGGGCCAAGAACCACGGCATCGTCATGCCCGATGCCGACCTTGACCAAGTGGTGAACGACCTGTCGGGCGCGGCATTCGGTTCGGCTGGAGAGCGCTGCATGGCGCTGCCCGTCGTTGTTCCTGTCGGTGAAAAGACTGCCGTGGCGCTGCGCGAAAGGATGATCCCGGCGATGGCGGCTTTGCGGGTCGGTGTCTCGACCGATGGTGATGCCCATTATGGCCCCGTCGTCACGGCGGCGCACAAAGCGCGGGTTGAGGGCTGGATCCAGACCGGCGTGGATGAGGGCGCCGAGCTGGTCGTCGATGGTCGCGGATTTTCGCTGCAGGGGCATGAGGGCGGCTTTTTCATCGGGCCGTCGCTGTTCGACCATGTCAAACCAAGCATGCAAAGCTACAAGGAAGAGATATTCGGCCCCGTGCTGCAAATTGTCCGCGCTGCCAATTTCGAGGAGGCGTTGGCGCTGCCCAGCCAGCATCAATATGGCAATGGTGTCGCCATCTTTACCCGCAATGGCCATGCGGCGCGCGAGTTTGCGGCGCGGGTCAATGTCGGGATGGTCGGCATCAACGTGCCGATCCCGGTGCCCGTCGCCTATCACACATTTGGCGGCTGGAAACGCAGCGCCTTTGGCGACACCAACCAGCACGGCATGGAGGGCGTCAAGTTCTGGACCAAGGTCAAGACCGTGACCGCGCGCTGGCCGGATGGCGGGGTTGGCGATGGAGCGAATGCCTTCGTCATCCCGACGATGGGGTAGGGGGATGTGACGCCTTCTGTGCTCCGGGCTTGACCCGGAGCGGTGGAGTGATGCGATGTGCTTTGTCGCCAACGCTCCGGCCTTCGCCGGAGCACAGGCTTTGGGCATGACGGTGGATTTGGCACCTGAGTGCGAAGGATTTGAAATATGACCACAATCGCCTTTATCGGCCTCGGCAATATGGGCGGCGGGATGGCCGCGAACTTGGCCAAGGCTGGCCATGATGTCCGCGCGTTCGACCTGAACGGTGAGGCGCTGGCGCGTGCGGCGGAGGCGGGGTGTGCGCCATTCACTTGCGCACGCGAAGCGGTGGCCGGAGGGGATGGTGTTGTCGATGCGGTGGTCACCATGCTCCCCAATGGCAAGATCGTTTCGAGCGTCTATCGGGGTGACGTGATCGGCCATGCGCCGTCCACCGCGCTGTTGCTCGATTGCTCGACCATCGACGTGGCGACCGCGCGGAACGTGGAAGCGGCGGCCAGCGCAGCGGGCTATGCCATGGTCGATGCCCCGGTGTCTGGCGGAATCGCAGCAGCCAATGCGGGGACGCTGACCTTCATGGTCGGCGGCAAGACGGCCGCCTTCGCGCGCGCACAGCCGATCCTGTCGGTAATGGGTAAGGCGGTGATTCATGCGGGCGCGCCAGGCGCGGGGCAGGCGGCCAAGATTTGCAACAATATGCTGCTGGGTGCGTCGATGATCGCGACGGCGGAAGCCTTCGCGATGGCCAAAAAACTCGGCCTCGATCCACAGACTTTCTATGACATCTCATCCAAGGCATCGGGGCAATGCTGGTCGATGACCAGTTATTGCCCGCTGCCCGGCGTTGGCCCGCAAAGCCCGGCTGACAATGATTATGCGGGCGGTTTTGCCAGCGCGCTGATGCTCAAAGATTTGCTGCTTGCAATGGATGCGGCACGCGGTGCTGGCGCAGACACACCGATGGGTGCGCGTGCGGCACAGCTGTATCAGGCGTTTGCCGATGCAGGGAACGGCGGGCTGGACTTTTCCGCGATTATCAAGACGCTGGAGTAAGGCGGGAGCTAGGGGGAAGGGCAAAAAGCCGCTTTATGTTGGAAAACCAGGTCCCGTTCCCAGGTCCATTTTGTCTGCTTTGGGGAGCTTTGGGTTGTCGCCCGCCGTCTGCTAACGGACGTGGCTGGTCCATGTTATCAGCAGCGACAGCGCCGCTTTGCCGAGCGCCAGCGTCGCCTCAACGCGGTGCGGCGAGGGGTCGGTCACATCATGCGTCTGGATGGCGATGCGCCCCGTTGGCCCTGATAGCAGCGCGAGGGCCAAGCCAATGGCCAGAGCAACAAAGAGGGCGCGGCGTTTCATAGCGATTGTCTAGCAAGGTCACTAGGCCAAAGCGAGGGGGAATTGCGGGATGAATTGAAATCAACCAAAGCCATACGGAACCGTTCGCCCTGAGCTTGTCGAGGGGCTGTCCTTGTTTGCTTGCGACACCAAAGAAAAAACAATGCTTCGACAGGCTCAGCACGAACGGGTTTTTAGCGATGTATTGCTAGCCAAGGCTGACGCGTTCAATATCCGCGCCGACAGCCGCCAATTTCTCCTCCAACCGCTCATAGCCCCGGTCGAGGTGATAGATGCGGCTGACATGGGTTTCCCCTGCGGCCGCGATGCCAGCAATAATCAGGCTCATCGACGCGCGCAAATCGGTTGCCATGACAGGGGCCCCGACCAGATGATCAACCCCGCGCACTACCGCGCTGCGCCCTTTGACGCTGATGTCGCGCCCATCCGCGCCAATTCGGGGACGTGCATATAGCGATTCTCGAATATGGTTTCGGTCAGAACGCTGGTGCCATCGGCCAACGCCAACATCGCCATGAATTGCGCCTGCATGTCGGTGGCAAAGCCGGGGTAGGGCGCGGTGGACAGTGTGATGCCGCGTGGCCGCCCCTCATGCGCGACCTTGATGCCGCCCGCATAGGGGGTGACACTCGCCCCCGCTTGTTCCAGCGCATCAATCGTTGCCGTCATATCTGCGGCATTGGCACCGACCAGGTCAACCTCGCCGCCCGTCGCCATCACGGCGCAGGCGTAACTGCCCGCTTCAATGCGGTCGGGCATGACGCGGTAAGTCGCGCCGTGCAGCCTATCGACCCCCTCGATGGTCAGCGTCTCTGTGCCGATGCCGTCAATCCTGGCCCCCATCGCGACCAGGCAATTGCACAGATCGACAATCTCCGGCTCGCGCGCGGCATTGCCGATCACGCACGTCCCCTTGGCCCGCGATGCGGCCATCAGCGCATTTTCGGTTGCGCCGACCGATACGACGGGGAAATGGATTTTTCCGCCGGGCAATCGCCCGCCCGGTGCCTTTGCCTTGACGTAACCCGACGCCATTTCCATCTCTGCGCCGAACGCTTCGAGTGCCCTAAGGTGGAGGTCGATGGGACGGTTGCCGATTGCACAGCCGCCGGGCAGGCTGACGGTTGCTTCACCCGTGCGGGCGAGCAATGGACCGAGCACAAGGATAGAGGCGCGCATTTTACGAACGATGTCGTATGGCGCGACGGTCGCGGTGATGGTGGTCGCGCGCGCGGTCATCACCCGGCCAAAATCTTCGGGACGCGATCCTTCAATCGTCGTCGAACAGCCCAGTTGGTTGAGCAAATGGCCAAAGCCATCAATGTCGGCGAGGCGCGGCAGGTTGCGCAGCGTCAGCGGCTCATCGGTCAACAGCGCACAAGGGAGCAGCGTTAGCGCGCTGTTCTTTGCGCCCGAAATGGGAATACGCCCCGACAGGCGGTTGCCGCCACGAATGATGATCTGATCCATGAGAAACTGATAGCGGGGGAAATGCGTGCTGCAAAGGGGCGCGGCATCACCTTGTGCAAAGGAGCAGGTGCGGATAGCATCCGCCTTCTTTGGTGCCCTTCATTCAAGGAAAATGCCATGACCGAGCCGGGACGCGTAACCAGCATCTGCTATAACCTGCTGTGCGGCAACAAAGTTGACGGCGACGTGAACCAATGCCCCAAATGCGGCAAGAGGATGAAATCATCAAGCACCGTCAAGCGTCTGGGCTGGCTCTTGTTGGGGCTGGGCTTATTTCTCGTCGGGCTGTTAGGGTTCATCAGCGCGGCGATGTGGCCGGCGTTGACCGAGACAGCATATGATATTCAGATTAGCGGTACCAGTTCGCACTTTAATGGCACAGCTGACCAGGCGCGCGCGGTGATGAACCTGTTCCTGCTGATCATTGGCTTTGGCCTGCTCAATATTGTCAACGGTATCTATCAGGTCGCGGCAGCCAATCGCAGCCGGTTGCTGAGCGTTGCCGGATTATTGGTGGCGTTGTGGATAGTGGTCGTAGGCGTGCAGCTTTATATTTCGCTGAAGGGCGGCTAGCGGGGGATCTTTACGCCTTCTCAAGCGCGCATTGCAACGGGTGCTGGTGCTGGCGCGCGCAATCCATCACTTGCGTCACCTTTGTCTCGGCGACCTCTAGGCTGAAAATACCGCACACCCCGACCCCGCGCTGATGGACGTGGAGCATGACCTGCGTAGCTTGTTCGACGTCCATACGAAAAAATTGCTGGAGCACCATGACCACGAACTCCATCGGGGTATAGTCATCATTGAGCAGCAGCACCTTGTAGAGCGACGGTTTTTGGGTGCGGACGCGGGTGCGCGTCGCAACGCCGACATTGGTGTCGCCGCCCGAACCATTATCTGGGCCGTTCTGATCGTCGTCATTGGCCGTAATGGGCCAGTCAAGATGGGTTGGTTTGTGCATTATGACCCTAAGATAAGCGAAAGCCGCGCGCTCGCCAAGGGGTAGCAAGCCACCGCTAAAGCAAAAGCCCGCCCCTCATCAGAGGAACGGGCTTGCGCTTGGCTCATGCGGCGGGGCGGGAGGAGGGAGATGCCCCGCCAGCGATGGGCCAGAACTTTATCTGCTTTCCCCTAGCGCAGGCGCTAGCAGTTATGCAGCGGCTTTGAGCTTGCTCACAGCCAGCGCGATGCGGTTGCTGATTGGCGCAAATGCGTCGTTAGCAAGCTTGACGGTCAGTTCGCTGGTCTTTGCGCCCTGCTTGACCATGCTGTCGAGCGCGCTACGCGACAATTCGGTTTGCAAAGCCAGAAACTCAGCAGGGGTCTTGACTGCGGCATAACGCTTGGCGGCAACGGTGGTATCTTCGACCGATTGCTTGGCGAACGCGGCCAATTCAGTGCCGATAACTTCGGCGCCCTTGGCAGCGATTTTGGCCGATTCGACAATCGCTTCGACGTTGCCGCGCGAAAACTCGACGGCATCCTTGGCGAACTCTTGGCCCTTTTCGGCCGCAGCCTTGGCACGGGTCTGCAAATCGGCAACAAAGGTTTCGGTCTGGACCTTGGCTTGCTCTGCGGCCTTGGTGGCTTCTTCGGTCATTTTCTTGGCGGTTTCGGTGATCATGGTCGTTCCTTTCTGGAGGACAGATTGAGTGGGGGCAGCGGCGTTGACGGCAGCTGGCTTGGCGACTGGTTTGACAGTTTTTGTTTTAATCGCGGTTTTGGTGACGGGCTTCGCCAGTTTAGTGATCTTAGCCGCAGGCTTTGCTTTGGCAGCTTTGGCGGGGGCTGCCGGGATGGCAGCCACAGCCTTAACCGGCTTTGCGGTTTTCGCAGCTGGCTTGGCTGGGGCGGGTTTAGCCGCTTCAACTTTTGCAGGTGCAGCAACAACGGCCACTGATTTCGCGGCAACCGACTTGGCTGCGGCTGGCTTTGCCTTTACTGGCGCTGCTGTCGTTGCAGCAGCATAGGCCAGTTCGGCGGAAACATCTTCGTTACGGGTCGCCATTTTCGGGCACTCCAATCAGAGGACAGCATAATCGCCGTCTTTGTTGCAGTGCACAATAAGTGAGTCGTACTAGGATTGCAAGAGAAAATGTTGCAGTGCAGCAAAAATATTCAAATGCGAGGAAAAATCACGCGGGATATTGGCCAATACGGTAAGGAAGCTAACGCCAAGAGCGAGGGTTGTAGCCAAGGCTTGGTTGACACGAAACAGGGGGTGAATCACTTATGTCATCCAGCTTTTCTGCGGCTTTGCGGTGAATCGCCGAACTGTGGTGTCAACGATACACAGTCGTATGATACACATAATACACTCCGCCATCCATCATCGTCATTGCGAGGGCCGCAAGGCCCGTGGCAATCCAGTCTTGGCTGCATCTGGATTGCCGCGTCAGGCCAAAGCCCTCCTCGCAATGACGAAGAAAGAGATTTCGCGCAGAGACGCGAAGACGCGAAGTAAGAAAAGGAATATCCCCCTCACCCAGCTGCGACTAGCAAACAAGTTTGCAAGTCTGCACATCCCTCTCCCCACAAGGAGGAGAGGATATAAGTGGGTCGCAAAAGCCGCGTAGATACGGGCTTGGGCTTCGGCAACAGGCAACATCATGCGGCCCTTTTACCATGGCCCGGAGCTTGTAGGAAAGCGCTACATGGATGGGCTGGAGTGAATTAGGGTCAGGACCCTAGAGCAGGATGAGATTTGATAAGATCAAATCACCTGCTCTAAGCTCTTGTATTACCGCGTTTTGCGAGCCGCTCGGTGATTCCACCTCGCTTCAAAACGCTCTAAGTGCATAATCACCGAAACCACCATAGCTGTTGGTCGCCGACCCTACGCTTCACCGCATCTTTACATAGCGGCCGGGCGCGTCCTCAATCGCTTTGCTCTTACCCTTGCCGGGGATGCGCGCACCCTTGGCTGCGACTTTGGTTGGTGCCTGAGCCTCCAACCAGACCAGCCAGTCTGGCCACCAGCTGCCCTTGACCTCGGTCGCGCCCGCGATGAACGCGTCGAGCGTCTCGCACGATGCATCATTGACCCAGTGTTGATATTTGTTCGCTGACGGCGGGTTGACGACGCCCGCAATATGCCCGGACCCCGCGAGTACGAAGCGCTTTGGCCCCTGCAAATGGTGCATCAGTTTCCACACGCTGCCCGCTGGTGCGATATGGTCCTCGCGCCCTGCCTGGATATAGGCTGGCGTGGTGATACGGGTCAGGTCAATCGGCGTGCCCTCGGCGCAAAGCGATCCCGGGATGACCAGCCGATTGTCGCGGTATAGGTCGCGCAAATAGCTTTGGTGCCATTTGGCGGGCAGGTTGGTGGTGTCGCCATTCCAATAGAGCAGGTCGAACGGCGGATAATCGTCGCCCATCAGATAATTATTGACGACATAGTTCCAGATGAGGTCGCGCGAGCGCAGCGCATTAAAGGTCGCGGCCATGTAACGCCCGTCGAGAAAGCCGCCTTGTGATAGCTGTTCGATCATCGCCAGATGCTGGTCATCGACCATCAGCGATAAATCGCCAGCCTCCGAAAAATCGACCTGCGCGGTAAAAAAGGTCGCGCTTTTGACCACGTCCGCCTGCCCAAGCGCATCGAGCAGCGACAGCGTGGCGGCGAGTGTGGTTCCAGCGACGCAATAGCCAATGGCGTGGACGTGCTCTACATCCAGCAGCGAACGGATGGTGGCGATGGCGTCGATCTGTGCGGCGATATAATCGTCCCACGCGACAGCGGCCAAGCTCTCATCCGCTGATTTCCACGAGACGATATAGGTGCTGATCCCCTGTTCCACGCACCATGCGATGAAGCTCTTCTCTGGATTGAGGTCGAGGATATAAAAGCGGTTGATCCACGGCGGAAAGATGACCAGCGGCGTTTCAAACAGTTGGGCAGTCGTTGGTGTATATTGGATGAGTTGATAGAGCGGGGTTTCATGCACAACCTTGCCCGGCGTGACGGCGATGTTGACGCCCAGTTCAAAGCGGCTGGCATCGACATGCGTCATCTGCCCGCGCTTCAAATCGCCGAGCATATGTTCGAGGCCACGGATGAGGTTTTCGCCGCGCGTTTCCATCGTCCGTTTGAGAACCAAGGGGTTGGTCAGCGCAAAATTGGATGGGGCGATGGCATCAATCAAACTTGTGGTGGCAAAGCGCAATTGCGCTTTTTCTTTCGGGTCCATGCCATCGACCGCGTCGACGCTGGCCATGAGTCGCTCGGAAATCAGCGCATAACTTTGGCGGATGAAGGCGAATAGCGGGTGCGTTTGCCATTCTTGTGCAGCAAAGCGGCGGTCCTTTTCAGGTGCGGCGTCAGGCCGCTGTCCAGTCGCAAACCCCTGCCACAGCGCCAGATTTTCCTGCCAGAAACTGGTGGTCGTGCTGAGCCAATTGCTGCCCATCGCCGCCCATATATTGGGCGCTGCTATATGGGGGCTGGCGGGCTCGCTGACTGCCTTGGCCCAGACGCCCGGGTCCATGAGTTGCGAGACCATCGCTTTGCCGACGTCATGCCCCTCTGGCGACAGTGCAAACTCCATCATCAATTGCTGCGCGCGGCCAAGTATGTGCGTCCAATGCTGGAAATCCTCCAGGCTGGGTGTGGCGGTCAACAGATCGTCTGGGTAATCACTCATTGCCACCTCCTCCCACTTGCGTGTCTTTCAATCACCAGATAGCTCAAAGCCATGACTATGAACATCCCCGGTTTCGACATGGACGCCTTTGTCGCCTCAACCCTAGCGGAAGATTTGGGCGAGGGTGGCGACATCACCTCGGCGGCGGTGATCCCTGCCGATGCGCGGTTCGACAGCGTGATGGACAGCCGCGATGCGATTGTCGTCGCGGGCTTGCCGATTGCGGCGGCTTTTTTTAGGGTTCTCGACCCCGATTGCACGATAGAGATTTTGGCGGAGGAAGGCGCGCCTGTGCCCGCCAAAGCTGACCTGATGCGGATCAGCGGTAATGCCCGTGCGCTGTTGGCGGCGGAGCGCAGCGCGCTCAACACCGTCCAGCATTTGAGCGGCATTGCGACGATGACGCGGCAATATGTCGATGTGATCGCGGGGACGGGCTGCATCTTGCTCGACACGCGGAAAACTATACCCGGCCTAAGGCTGCTGGAGAAATATGCGACGCGGATGGGCGGGGCGACCAACCACCGCATGCGGCTCGATGATGCGGCGATGATCAAGGATAATCATGTTGTGGTCGCGGGCGGGGTGGGCGAAGCGGTGCGCCGCGCGGTCGCAGCGCGGATCAAACGGATCATTTTGGAGGTTGATTCGCTTAATCAAATTGAGCCGGGAATACAGGCGGGGGCGACGCATTTGTTGCTCGACAATATGGATGTGGCGACATTGCGTGCAGCGGTGGAAATCGTCGCGCGACGCGTACCGACGGAGGCGTCGGGGGGCGTGCGGCTCGACACCATTCGCGCGATTGCCGAAACCGGCGTGACTTACGTGTCGGTCGGGCGGCTGACGCAATCGGCTCCTGCTGCGGATATAGGATTAGATCATGGGGCGGTTTGACGTGCGGTTGCTCTCTCTTGCCTTTGGCGTGGTTGTGGGGGCGGCGACGCTGTTATATCTGGCACCCCATGGCCCCGTGCCAGCGGAGATACAGGCAGCGCAGCAAGCGCAATACTGCGTGGCTCCCACCGACTTTGTGATGCCGCGCGTTGAGCGTGCCAACCCCGACCAAGTGCGGCGCACGGCGGTAACGCGCTATACGCTGGCGCTCAGCTGGTCACCGACGTTTTGCGCGGCCCACGGTGATGATGCCGACAATGCGATGCAATGCGGGTCCGAACTTGCGCGTTTTGGCTTTGTCCTGCACGGCCTGTGGCCAGAGACGGACGGGCGCGATTGGCCGCAATATTGCGCACCGACCCGCGCGATTGCGCGTGATACGCTGCGCGTGCATCTGTGCATGACACCGTCGCCGCAGCTGTTGCAGCATGAATGGGCACGCCATGGTTCGTGCATGGCGGCGACCCCTGAGGCCTATTTTGACGAGGCGGAGCGGCAATATGGCCGCGTCCATTTTCCAGACATGACGGCGCTGTCTGCCAATGAGACGTTGACGGCGGGCGATGTGCGCCGTGCCTTTGTTGCTGCCAATCCGGGACTGGAGCGCCCGATGATATCGGTGCAGAGCGGCCGGGGCGGGTGGCTCGACGAAGTGCGGCTGTGCCTTGATCGGCGCTTTGCTTGGGCGGCATGCCCTGTGGGAGAGCGCGGCGCTAGCGATGGGGCGCGCATTCGCGTAACCGCGAGGCGTTAACTACAAAAACCGCCTTTGTCCTAGGGTGGGACGCGTGACCCGTTAACCCTCTTTACCCCTAGCAATGCGTAAATGACGCGTTAACGTATCGCGCATGGACAGCAAATTAAAAGCCATTTTTGGTATCACCGAAGAGCCCACCTTCATGCGGCAGCAGGACATTGTCATCGGCGATGCGCCGTCGGGTCGGGCCTTGCGCGCGCGCTATGTGCAGAACGAGACGTGGCTGAGCATGGCCGGGATGAGCGTGCAAGATCTGCGCGATATGGTGATGACCTTCGCACTGGTGTTTGTTGGCGCGGTTATTTTCCTGATTGATTGAACGGGCAGGGTCATTCACGCACAATTTTGCACTGCAAGGCCGATGGTGCTCCATAGCTGGATAGCGTTGGATTCGGTTTCATCGCTGCTGCCCTGCCCATAGTGGACAGCGCGATATTGGCCATTATCCAATGCCCATGACCATAGTTCTGACCCACGAAAGTCGCGGGAGGCAAGGAGGGATTGGTCCAGACTTAGCTTCGATTGTTGCAGTAAATCGATGACATCCACGGGTAAATCGTTCCGGGCCAATTGCCGTTTCAGACCGGCCGCCAGCATTCCCTGACTCCACGACCAGATGACGGTACCATGATAGCGGCTACGGTCGAATATGGCGTAGCGTGCAGGCGTGGCATAAGCGGGGTTGGCGGTGACCATGCCCACTGGCGTCATCAATCCGGCGGGAAAGGGCAGCATTGTAGATATTAAGGCGGTGCGCAACGCATCGGCATCGGGGTTGGCGAACAACAGCAGGAAAGCGATGTCGGAGTGCATCACCTCGACCGGCCTGCCTCGCGTGTCGAGTGCGAGCGCTGGAAAATCGGCGGGGCCTGAGGGTGCGTCAGACGTCATGGGAGCAGGCGGTGACAACGACGCAGCATAGTGCGCAACGCGGGCGCTGCCATCATCCGCATCGACATGAACGGCGAACAGGCGGGGTGCCTCGCGTTCCCACACCGCCGCCATGGCTGCGGCTTCGCTCAAGGGGGCGTCGTGCTCCGCATAGGGGGCGAGCAAGCCGCTGGTATCGAGCCGTGCGATGGCTTGCAAGGCGGCGGGCACCAGCACCGCGTTGATATCATAAGGATAACGTCCGTCACCCCCCAGGCCATTTTCGCTGTCGCGCCAATTGCCGACATTACTGCCGTCATGGAGCGCAATCAGGTGGCGATGGTCGGGCGTCCTCGCAAAGGGCAGGGCCTTACTCGCGACATGGCGCAGATTGCGCACCAGTAAATCGCCATAGCGGACACCATTTGCATCGCGCCTTGCCAGAAAGGCTGCGGCGCGCGTCCGGCCATCAGCGGTGTCGAGTAGATAGTGCACGAGGGTAGGCGCGAGCAGGAAATCGTCATCGACCATCTTGTAATCAAGGATCGGGTCGGCAGATACATCCTGTCCCGCTGCCATGCGCGTCAGCAGCGGATATTCGCCAATATCTTCCTCATGCGCGACCTCGCCATCGGCATTGAGTCGGGCAAAAACCGATGCAAAGGCCGCTTCGATCGGGCGTGGGCGTAGCGCGGGCATCAATAAGCGGGTTGATAACAATGTGTCGCGACCGAAATAGGTGTTGAAGCGCCACGACCCGGCGAGCAATTTTTCATCATAACTCAGGAAGGTCAGTGCGTTGCGTAGCCTTACATCGCTTGCGGCACAGCTAGCGAAAATATCGCGCGACGGGATGGGGGTCAACGGCGGGTCACCCGTCACTGCAGTGATCCGAAGCCGCATAGCGCGGCCGTGATCCGCCGTCAGGGTTATGGGCGCTTCGCCACCGCCCGACACACTGCCGTTCAGAACCTCTAGCGCCATGCGATAGCCCGCGCCGCCATCGACGCGTCTGCGGTTCCACACGACGCTGTGCGCACTGACTACGGGTGCAACATCGATGGCGGCGACGACGGTGCCGGTATAGCCATAATCGCGCAGCGAGCGAACACTACCCAGCACGGCGCGCTGGAGCGTGAGCGTGGCGGCATCGGTGGATATGATCGTGGAAACACCGCGCCGGATGCCGCCATAGGGCTGGCGCTCTATGACAGGCCGCATCGGCGACACGGTCTGCCAGCTGGTGGGACGGTTGCTATGCTCGAACCACAGGCCTGCTCCGCTGTTTCCCGCTGGAAAGGCAATGATGATGCGTGGGGCTTGCCCCGATTTGAGCGTCAAATGCGCGGCAATCGGCCCATGGCGGAAAAATGCGTTGTGGATCGCGCCTTCATCGACATTGAAACGCAAAGCAGGTTCGGTATGCGCGGGAACAGCGACCAATGCGCCAAGTAAAACAAAGGTCGCAGCCCATCTCATGCCCGCACCTGTAGCCTGCGGAACCCGCCGAGCGATATGAGCAGCAACGCCATCGGGATGATCGAGAGGTAGAAGGCGGTCTGCCCATCAAAAGCGGCGAACACTTGTCCCGTAATATAGGATCCCGTGGTGCCGCCCAGTGCGGAAAACACCACCAGCAGCCCCGTCATCGCCGCGTGATTATGTTTGGGCAGCGAGGAAAGGATGGCAGAGTTGATCGCAGGGTAAATCGGCGCGAGAAACAGGCCTATCAGTGGCAGAATATAGG
>JBBTFY010000048.1:0-23285 GCA_038041635.1 Pseudomonadota bacterium | reverse complement strand
GTTGCAGGCCATCGAAGCGGGGGCGGCTT
Organism: Pseudomonadota bacterium; assembly: GCA_038041635.1. Lineage (GTDB taxonomy): Bacteria > Pseudomonadota > Alphaproteobacteria > Sphingomonadales > Sphingomonadaceae > Sphingopyxis. The sequence continues at coordinate 23,256 of JBBTFY010000048.1, read as the reverse complement.
TCCGCTCGCTTACCGAAGCGCATGGCGCGGTCGAGATTACCGAGATCAGGCGGCAGCGCGACGGCTGGCAGCGCGGTGCAACCCGCGCGCTCGCCACCGGACGGACGGGGGAGGCCATTCATGCCTATGGTGAGAATGGCATGGTTCACAGCGCCGAGACGCGCGAGGATGCGCGCGCCCAGCTTGTCGAGGGTTGGGATCATGCCCGCACCAGTGACCCAAACAAAAGCCGGATCATCTTGACCCATACCAATGCCGAGGTGCGCGACCTCAATATCGCGGCCCGCGACAAGCTGCGCGACCACGGGCAGCTTGGAGGTGACGTGGACGTGAAAACCGAACGCGGCGAGCGCCAGTTTTCCAGCGGCGACCGGATGATGTTCCTGCGCAACGAACGCGGCATGGGGGTGAAGAACGGGACGCTCGGGACGGTAGAGCAGGTGACGCCCGGACATATGGCCGTCCGCACCGATGATGGGCGCAGCGTGGCCTTCGACCTAAAAGACTATGCCCATGTCGATCATGGCTATGCCGCCACGTTCCATAAATCGCAGGGGGTGACTGTAGATCAGGCGCATGTGCTGGCAACGCCGGGGATGGATCGGCACTCGGCCTATGTCGGCCTCACGCGCCATCGTGACGGGGTGCAGGTTCATTATGGCCGCGATGATTTTGCCGACCAGAGCAAACTTGTCCGCACCCTGTCGCGCGAGCGGACGAAGGACATGGCGAGCGACTATCCGCTTCCCGAAGTGTCGGCCCGTAATTTTGCCGAGCGGCGCGAGTTCCGGTTTGGCGAGATCGCCGGCGAGATGGTCGCCAAGGCGCGCGGCCTGTTTGCCGACCCTGAACGTATCGCCGCCTTGCGGGGCCGTCTCGACAAAACGCTGGGGCGCGAGCCGTCAGCAGCGCCCGAGGCGAAGCGCGATGCGGACAAAGGGCCGGGGCAGGATCGTGGCACCGACACAGCAGCGAACCGTCTCCGCGCGCGCATGGCCGAATTGGGCAAGCAGGTGCGCAAGGATGATGAGCGGGATCGTGACCGGTCAAAGTCTAAAGAACGTGACCAAGACCGCGACCGGGGAGGGCCAGGACGATGAGTGACACGCAGGACGATCCGCTCTTGGGATTGTTGACCGATATTGCCGAAGGGGTGGCGGCGCTCACCGCGCGCGTCGATACTATGGAAATAGAAGCTGCGGCGCATCGCGCGCAAGTGAATGAGGCGCTTGGCACCATCGCCGAGATCGCCACGCGCACCTACTATGCCAGCAAGCCACCCAACGCCTTGCCCGACGACATCATCAACGCGAGCGTCATGGACGCCATGATCGAGCGGTGGCCGTCCGGCGCGATGATCGGCATGTCGAGCCACGACCGCCAATTGCTCAACGAACTCGACATGCAACCCATAGAGGCCATCGACACGATGATTTCACGCGCACAGGACGACCCCGCGAAATGCAATGCGGATCGCATCCGCTTGGCGGCAATCCTTGCATTAGCCAGCCGGGAAAAGGCCAGAAGGGCCAAGGTCAAGACGCAAGGCGGTGAGCGTGATGCGCCGGGACGGAGCCGGTAACGCGGCGTTCCAGTCAGAGATCACCATATCGCAGGTGATTGGGTCGCGTGAAATCGGCCAAAACCCGGCATTTTGACATGGCAGATTTCGATGCTCTATAAAGGGCATACAGGCCGCATATGCGGGTGCGTTGACCAACCCCGCCAAAGCCTCTCCAAAGAGCCTCTCAGAGCCGAATTTGAGGCCATATTGCCAAATTAAATTAGCACATTGATTAGCACACTAGCGCATTGCCTCGTATTAAAACATAGATATATCAATACGTTAGTGTGTTTTTCACCTAACTCAAAATCCTGTTCCGAAAGGAGTGCCGGTTCGATTCCGGCCGCCCGCACCATTTTCACGCACAGGCCATCCGGGGGATGGCCGAGCATGGAAATGCCAAGCCGAAGGCGCGGCAGGCATGGATCGCCGCTCACCGAAGCGAAACTGGACACAAAACTCCCGAAGCGCAGCGAAGGGCGCCTTCGCAACCCTATAATTGCTGTCAGCTTTCCCCGGCTTGGTCAAACATTTTCCATGCCATCCAGCTACGCTGTGCCACCGTCAACAGGCACAGCGCAGCATATCCAAGTGCAATCGGGGCGAACCACGCTGGCCACAGGCATAAAGCGATGAAGACAGCGATGGTTTCCGCCCCTTCGGCTATGCCAGTGCTGTAGAAAAAGCTCTTTTGGCCATGCGCCGTTGTTTCAAGGCCGCGTTCCGCCGCGATGGCTGCGAAGGCGAGGAAACTGACGCCCGTCAGGGTAAAGCTCGCAACCAGTAGCATTGCGGCTGCGGTGTTGCTTGGTGCTGCAAAGCCAAACCCAACGGGCACCGCGACATAGAATATAAAGTCGCTGACAATGTCGAGATAGCCGCCAAAGGCGCTTTTTGCGGTTGCACGGGCAATCGCGCCGTCGATCCCATCGCACAGTCGATTGGCGAGGATTAACGCTAGCGCACCGCCAAAATGGTCCATCGCTATCGCCCAGCCCGCCGCGATCCCCAGCAGCATTCCGGTGATGGTGACGACGTTGGCGGTGATGCCATTGTCGGCCAGCAGTTTGCCCACGCGGCCCAGCGGCGGGTCGATGAGCGGGCGCAATTTGGCGTCAAACATCGCTCAACCCCGCAGCGATTGCACGCGAGCCAAAAGCCATTTGGCGACCCACGGCACCAACGCCAGTGCGGCGAATGAGCCGATCAGTGTCGGCGAGGCTATATCAGACAATTGCTCGACCTCGGCCAGCTGCGTTCCGGCGTTAACATAAACGATGGTGCCCAGCAGCATCCCCACTTGGCTGACCCAATAATAGGTCGAGGTGCGGATGGGCGTTAGCCCCATCGCCAGATTGATGAGGAAAAATGGCACGGCCGGAACCAGCCGCAGCGAGAAGAGGTAAAAAGCGCCATCGCGCTCAATCCCGGCATTGATTGCCGCTAATCTATCCCCAAAATGCTGCTGAACCCAATTGCGTAGCAAATAGCGCGAGCTGAGAAAGGCGAGCGTCGCACCGATGGTCGAGGCAAAGGAGATGATGAGGGTGCCAGTGGTGAGGCCAAATATGGCTCCACCCGCCAATGTCATCACCACCGCGCCGGGGATGGAAAAGGCCGTGACCGCAACATAGGCAAGAAAGAACAATAAGATGATCAACAAAGGCTCGGTAGCATAGCGCGCGTCTATCGCGCCGCGCTGGGCTTTCAGGTTGGCGAGTGTAAACAGGCTGAACAGGCCCATCTGCCATGCGGCGAGAAGGGCGAGTATAATTATGGATGCAAGCAATATACGTTTTGGCGACATGCAATGCATCGTATAGAGTGTCGTGCAGAATGCAAAGTTTGCGTGGAGGGGATCTCATGACCGATGCACCATGGACCAGACTGTTTGCCAGAATAGCCATGTGGCTTGCCATCATTGCATTGGTGGTCGCAGGTGTTGGCGTAACGTTGGCGCGCTATGACCTCATCGCCAAAATTGCTGGCCTTTATGCCATGGCCGGCGGCGCTTTCCTGGCTACGCTCGCAGCTTTGATCGCGCTGGTCGCATTGTTCTTGAACATGCGCTGGCGTGCAGGCGTCGGCATCATGGCTGGCGTCGCGCTCGTCATTGGCGGCGGCTATTGCGGTTTCATGGTGTCGCGGATGGTGGTGGCTTCCAAAGTGCCCGCTATCCACGACATCACGACCAGCCTCGCCGACCCGCCGCAATTCACGCATCTTCGTGTCCGTGCCGACAATCTGGTCGGCGTTGGCACAGTTGAACATTGGCGTGAACTGCATGGCGCGGCTTATGCGTTGCGGCCGATTATGCTGCGCCAGCCTGTGGCCACAGTCATTGCCAATGCCGAACGCCTGGCACGCGCACGCGGCTGGGATATTGCCGTAGCAGATCCAGCAACCGGGCGGTTGGAGGCGACGGCTACTGTCTCCTTCATCCGGTTTGAGGATCAGGTGGTGCTCCGCGTTACGCCCATGCCCGATGGGTCGGGCAGCGTGGTTGAGATGCGGTCGGTCAGCAAAATCGGCGTCAGCGACCTAGGGGTCAATGCCCGCCGTATCAGCGAGTTTCTGACAGCATTAAGCGCCGCATGAAACAAGATTATGATGTCGTAATTGTTGGCGGTGGCCATGGCGGTGCACAGGCAGCCATCGCGCTCAGGCAAGCGAGCTATGCAGGCAGTATTGCTATCATCAGCGATGAGCGCGAATTGCCCTATGAGCGCCCGCCATTGTCGAAGGAGTATTTTTCCGGCGACAAGCCATGGGACCGCATGTTGATCCGCCCTGCGGCATTTTGGGAGGAACGCGCGGTGGTGTTCCTGCTCGGCCAGCGCGTGGTGGCCGTTGATGCGGCGGCGCATAGTGTGACCACAAAAAGTGGCGCGCGCATTGGCTATGGCAAGCTGATCTGGGCAGCTGGCGGCACCCCGCGCCGCCTCGCCGTTCCCGGCGGAGATTTGCCAAATGTTCAGGGGGTGCGCACCCGCGCTGATGCCGATGCGATGATCGCTGCGGCGGCAACTGGCCAGCATTTCGTCATCATCGGCGGCGGCTATATCGGGCTGGAGGCCGCAGCCGTGCTTGCGAAAATGGGTAAGCAGGTCGTGCTGCTCGAAGCATTGCCCCGCGTGCTGGCACGGGTTGCGGGCGAGGCACTGTCGCACTTTTACGAAGCCGAGCACCGCGCGCATGGTGTTGATGTGCGGCTGGGCGTTACCGTTGCGGCGATAGAGGGCGATGCCCGTGCGGCGGGCGTCCGGCTGGCGAGCGGCGAGGTCATCCCGGCCGATCATGTCATCGTGGGCATTGGCATTGTTCCTGCGGTCGAACCCCTGTTGGCGGCAGGGGCAAAGGGCGGCAATGGGGTGAGTGTTGATGGGCATTGCCAGACATCCTTGCCCGATATTTACGCCATTGGTGATTGCGCGGCGCATGCAAACGCCTTTGCTGATGATGCGGTCATCCGCCTTGAATCGGTGCAAAATGCCAGCGACATGGCTAATGTGGCGGCGAAGCATATCGCGGCGGAGGATAAGGCTACGGTGGCACCCTATGCCGCCGTTCCATGGTTCTGGTCGAACCAATATGATTTGAAATTACAGACCGTCGGCCTTGCGACGGGCTATGATGATGCGGTGGTGCGCGGCGACCCGGCGGCGCGGTCTTTCAGCGTCATCTACCTCAAGGCTGGCCGGGTCATCGCGCTTGATTGCGTCAATGCGATCAAGGATTATGTGCAGGGCCGTGGCCTAGTGACTGCCAGCGCTGTGGTTGCCCCTGAGCGGCTGAGCGATGGCGCTGTGCCGTTAAAAGAGATGCTGATGGGATAGGGTGTTCATTTGGCATACAGTTGGTTAGTTGCAGGCTATGCTGCGTTGAAATTGAGGCAGGGGAATTGAGAATGCGTAAATCGGTGAGCAGCCTCGTGGTGGCCGCATTGCTGCTGTCCTCGTGCGGCAGCGGCGGCGCAGGCGGCGGCAATGTGGTTTTGCCACCATCGCCGACTCCAACGCCGACTGCGGGCTGTTCAACGCGCGAACGCCAAGACTGGACTCTGGCACAGATGCGCGAATGGTATCTGTTCCCCGAAACGCTGCCCGCCGCGCCAAACCCCGCCGCATCAGCGACGGTGCAGGATTTTATCGACGTGCTGACCGCGACCGCGCGGGCGCAGGGACGCGACCGCTTTTTCACCTACATTACCTCGATAGCCCAGGAAAATGCCTTCTTCAGCAGTGGGTCGAGCGCGGGCTTTGGCGTCCGTCTCTCCTATGACACCACTGCACGGCGGGTGTTCATTGCCGAAGCGTTTGAGGGTGCACCCGCGCTGGCAGCGGGGATCGACCGCAGTACCGAAATCCTCGCCATCGGCACCAGTGCTGCCGATCTGCGCACCGTCGACGCCATCATCTTGGCCGAAGGAACAGCCGGTGTTACCAACGCACTGGGGCCAAGCACGGCTGGCACAACCCGCGTCTTGCGCGTCACCGATGCGGCGGCGGGCACGCGCAACCTGACCGTGACTAAGGCCGATTATTCGCTGACGCCCGTGTCATCGCGCTACGGTTCACGCATCCTCGATTTGGGCGGCGGGCGGCGCGTCGGCTATCTTAACCTGCGTACCTTCATTTCCTCTGCTGATCAGCAATTGCGCGACAGCTATGCCGCGTTTCGCGCGCAGGGGGTTACCGAGTTCATCGTCGATTTGCGCTATAACGGCGGCGGGCTGGTTTCGACCGCCAATCTGTTCGGCGATTTACTGGGCGGTGGGCGCCGCAGCAGCGATATATTCTCGCAAACGCGCTTTCGCCCCGAAAAATCATCGAATGATGACACGCACTTCTTTACGCCAACCGCGCAGTCGGTCAGCCCGGTCAAAATTGCCTTCATCGGCACCGGCTCCACCGCGTCGGCTAGTGAACTGGTCATCAACGGGATGATCCCCTTCCTCGGCACTAATATGGCGCTGGTTGGCGGCAATACATTCGGCAAGCCGGTGGGGCAGATTGCGCTGGATCGCACCGCCTGTGACGATCGGTTGCGCGTGATTGCCTTTGCCACGGGCAATGCGACGAACAATACCGCTTACTTCACGGGCCTTGCCGGATCGGTCGCCAATACCTGCCGCGCGGCGGATGATGTGACGCTCCCCCTCGGCGACGTGCGCGAAGCATCGGTGGCGTCGGCCATCGACTTCCTTTCGGGCCGTGCCTGCACCCCGATTTCGGCCAGTGGTGGGCAAAGCGCTCAATCAACGCGCAGCTCCGCTAGTGCGGCGGGTGTTCAGCAGATGGAATTGCTGGTCCCCGATGCGCCGACGCCTGCGCAACGTGAAGTGCCGGGGCTGTTTTAGCCGCTGGCGCGAAGGATGAGTTTGACGGGGGATCGCAGGCCGATAGCCAGTTCAGCCCCATCGCCGCCCAGCAATTGGGCCACCAACAATCGCCCGGCAGCGGCCATATCCTGTTCGATGGTGGTCAAAGCGGGGCGGCAATAGCGTCCAGCATCAACACCATCAAACCCGGCAACGGCAATGGTTCCCGGCACTGCAATGCCAGCCTCATCAAGGCGGTGGATGACGCCGATGGCCATCAGGTCGGTGGCCGCGAAAATGGCGTCGCACGCCATGCCCTGTTTCAGCAATTGGTCGGTTGCTTCATAACCCTGCCTCACGCGGTCGGGGTCGAACCCGGTAAAAGCGGGTGGGCGCAGCAGACCCGCTGCCTCAATGGCATCCGCAAATCCATGGAAACGCTCCATGAACTGGCGCTGTCCATCGGCACCGACAAAAGCAGCAGCACGCCGCCCGCTTGCCACAAAATGCTGTGCTATTGCTGCGCCGCCAGCCACATTGTCGGCCGAGACAACGCCGGGGCCGTCACTGGGTCCGCCCCAACTGGCGACGGCACTGCCGCTGTCGCGTAAATCCTTGACCATGGCCCATGCGTCATGATGTTCGTTGCTGCCGATGACGAGCAATCCGTCGGCGAGGCTGGCGTCGGCATATTTGCTGAAATCCGGCGCATCACCCGACTGATAGGAAACCAGCAGGTCGTGTCCAGCTTCCGATACTGCAGTGGCGATATTCCCCAGCAACGTCTGATAAAAGGGGCTAACCTCGACCGTGCCGTCAACCTTGTGGCACAGCACGACGAGCGCGATGGTGTGGGTTTTGTTCGACCGCAGCCGCGCTGCACTGCGGTTGACCTGATAGCCGATGTCTGACGCCGCCTGCGCCACACGGTCGCGGGTCGCCTGACTGATCGATGGATGGCCGCGCAACGCCTTTGATACCGTGGGTTGCGACACGCCCGCACGCTCCGCCACGTCATAGGCGGTTGGCCGACGGTTGATGCTCTCGGTTCTTCCCATGACGCCTTGTGCCACTATTTTGCTCATATGGCTATGGTGGAACTGGCAGGGGGGTGAGGATTCGAACCATCGGCGTAGCGATGAGCGAAGCGCAGATAGAGCCGCAGGTTCGACTTGCCCATGATCCTAGAAACTGGCTGGGGCGGCAGGATTCGAACCTGCGAATGCCGGCATCAAAAGCCGGTGCCTTACCACTTGGCGACGCCCCAATAGGATGGCCCAACAAGATGGGCAGAGGGCGGGCTTATAGCTGCGCCTTCAGGGAAGGGAAGGGGTATTTATCCGATTCTGTGCACCCAGCTGTGCGGGTCGGGTGCGGTGCCGCGCTGAATGGCAACGAGGCGCTGTTTCATCTGCATCGTCACCTGTCCCGGCCCTCCGCCGCCGACGGTCGCTGTAAAGCCCGTGCCGGTGACGCTGGCGACAGGTGTAACCACCGCCGCCGTGCCACATGCAAAGCATTCGGTCATGCGGCCACTGGCGGCATCGGCGCGCCATTGGTCGATGGCATAGCGTTCTTCGCGCACTTTGATTCCCTGTTCGCGGGCGAGGGTGATCAAACTGTCGCGGGTGATGCCGGGCAATATTGTGCCGTCGAGCGGCGGTGTGACCATGCTGCCATCGTCGAACACGAAAAACAGGTTCATCCCGCCCAATTCCTCGACATAGCGGCGCTCCGCCGCGTCAAGGAACACCACTTGGTCAAATCCCTGCGCTATCGCTGCTGCTTGCGCGCGCAGGCTGGCGGCGTAATTGCCGCCGCATTTGGCCGCGCCAGTGCCGCCGGGGGCCGCGCGCGTGTCGGATTCTGCGACCATCAACCGCACGGCGGGGGCACCGCTTTTGAAATAATTTCCGCTAGCGGCCGCGATAACGATGTAGAGATATTCGGCGCTGGGCTTGACCCCTAAAAACACTTCGGACGCGAACATGAACGGCCGTAAATAGATTGACCCGCCATCAACAGGGGGGAACCAGTCGCGGTCGATGGCGACCAGCTGGCGGCATGATTCGAGGAAAATCTCCTCTGGCAACCTCGGCATCGCCATGCGATCGGCAGAGACGTTGAACCGCGCGGCATTCGCATCGGGGCGGAACATTGCCATTGTTCCATCGTCTAGGGCATAGGCTTTGAGCCCCTCGAAAATCTCCTGTGCATAATGGAGCACAGCGGCAGCGGGGTCGAGGGTGATCGGCCCGCGCGCGGTGATTTTGGCGTCGTGCCAGCCAATGCCTTCGCGGTACCGGACAATCGCCATATGGTCGGTGAACACCTTGCCGAACCCAGGGTCGGCAATCCGCGCTTCGCGCTCTGCCACCGGGGTCGCATGGGCATTCGGTTCAATCGCAAAGGCATAGTTGGCGGCGGGGCAATCAGACATAGCGGAACCTCTTGATGACATGTATCGCGGTTAGCCAGCGCATGGCATAGGGTCAACTCATGACCAATGAATCGAACGACTATGATCTGGCGCGGCTACGGGTTGCCGCATCGCCCTTGTTCCTGCGTGACGAGGAGGTGGAGCGCGGTGTCGGGTTGCTGTCGCTTGGTCAATCGCATTTGTTTCGCGCCATCGACCCGATGCTGCGCGATGCCGGGGTAGGGCGCGCGCATTTTCGCTTTCTTGGCCATGTCGTGCGTTGGCCGGGGCTGTCGATGGGCGATATGATAACATTGTCTGGCACCAGCAAACAGGCGCTGAGCCGTGTGGCAAGGGATTTGGCTTCGCGCGAATTGATCGCGGTGACGGCGGGAATGCGCGACAAAAGACGGCGTGAATTATCGGCGACAGCGGCAGGGCTGGCGTTAGAGCGCGAACTGGCCTGCGCGCTCAAGGCGGCGATGGGCAATGCCTATGCTGGTGCAGGGCAGGATGCCGTCACTGGCTATTGGCGCGTGCTAGAGGGACTAATTCCCGTCGCGGTGCATGCGCATATCGCCGAATTGACGCGGAGGAAATAGAGGGTCATAGCAAGCTCATCCGAGCTTTACCCCTCCTGTGCTCCGCACTTGATGCGGAGCGTTGGCCGTCAAGCGCCATGCCAATCTGCCCGCGCTCCGGCCTCACGCCGGAGCACAGATAAAGCATTCAATCGCCGCGCAAAGTTGCCGACAACTCACGCCCGCGATCACGCGCTGCGCGCAATGTTTCGGCGAGCAGCGCAGCCAGCCGACCGTCGCTGTCGAGCACATCAAGTCCGGCCTGCGTCATCCCGCCGGGGCTGGCGACGGCATCGGCCAGTTCGGCGGCGCTATGGTCTGATGCCGCTAATGTTGCCGCTGCTCCGGCAAGTGTGGCGCGGGCCAGCGTATTGGCGTCCTGTTCATTAAGGCCAAGCCGTACCGCTGCGCCGGCCATGGCTGCGGCAAAACGATAAACAAAAGCAGGACCACAGCCTGTTAACGCCGTGACCAGATTGAACCCGGCTTCATCCTCCATCACATGCACATGGCCCAGTGGGGACATCAGCATGTCAATCCGCTTGTCCGGCGCTTCGCTCACCACGGCGATGACGCCGCGCCCATCGATCACGGGCAGGTTGGGCATGGCGCGCACAATGTTGCCAGCATCGGGAAGCGCAAGGCGTAGATCCTCTAGCGCAATGCCGGCCATGATGGAGATAATGAGCGTTTTTGGGCCAGCGAGCTTAGCTATTTCGGCGCTAACGCTCGAAAATATTTGCGGTTTGACGCCGATGACGATGATGTCGGGCGTGCCCACGCGCTCCGCATTGGTTTTTGTGCGGACCCCGCCCGGTGCCTTTGCACCGCTGGGGCGGATTGCGAGCACATGCTCCGCTGCCAGCCCCTTGGCCAGCCAGCGGGTTAGCATCGCGCCCGCCATGGTTCCGCAGCCAAAGAGTATCATGTCGCCGTCATATTTGGCGAGTGTGGTGCTCATATATTTCTCATTTCTTCAGGCTTCGCCGCGCGTTTCGATGAGCGCGGCAGCTATGGCTTCGCTCGGTGATTTGCCACCCCATAGCACAAATTGAAACACGGGATAAAAACGTTCGCATTCGTCAATCGCTGTTTGCACCAATGTTTCGGCCATATCGAGCGAGAGGTGAATATCGTCGTCGAGCAAGCTGGCATGGCGATACAGGATTATGCCACTGGCCGACCAATGTTCAAAATGACCCATCCATAATTGTTCGTTGATCAACGAGAGGGTTTCGAACATTTCGCTTCGTCGTTCCTCGACCATCTTAATCTCGGGGAACAGCAGGATTTGCAGGACATTATCGTCGCTGCGCCACACCCCGCGCAATTCATAGCTGGTCCAACTGCCCTGAACAGTGGTGACAACTTCGTCATCGCCAACAGGTTCGTTGGGCCAGCCGTGCGCGTCGAAATAGCGTGCGAGTATCTCAATCGGCTCGCCGCCATCATCGTCGGAGTCAAAATCGTCGGTCATTGCTTGCACGCCCTACGCGCCTGTCCATAGTTTAGGCAATTGCGCGAATCGGCAGCAATCAGGCCTTTGGTTTCTTCTTTGGCGTTGCCGCAGGTGCGGTGCCACCAAGCGCTGTCAGTGCCGCTTCGGCGCGCGCAAGACGATCCTTGACCACCTCAAACTCTTCGCGGCTGACAAAGTCAGTGCCGCCAATAAATTCGCGCGCACGCTCACGCGCCGCGTCCTGTGCCTCGCGCGCCATCCCGGCAAAACTGCCTGCGGCACCGTTCAGCGCTTTTGAAAGGTCTTCGAAAAACTTGTTTTGCGATTGCATGTGCCTGATCCTCTTCGGTCAATATTGGTTCGCCTCTTGCCCACCGCCTATATTGGCGCTGGCAGCGGGCACCGCAAGGGTTTCGGCGTCGGGATAGCGGGCGTCTATCTGAAAATTAAAGGTGGCAGCAAAGCATAACCACGCCAAATAGGGCAGCATCAGCATCGCTGCGCCAACGCGAATGCGCGCAAACATAATCGATGCTGCGGCGGCCAGTCCCAGCACAAACCCCATCAGGACGAGCGCCGACGACACTTGGTGCTGGCCAAAAAACATGACCTTCCATGTGCATAAAGCGATAAATCCGACGAGGAACAGCGCGATGGCGCTGGTGCGGCGCGGTGCCCCGCGTGCGCAAATGACCATCGCCAAGCCCACGCCAATCATCGCATAGAGGATGATCCAGATGCTGGTGAAAGCCCAGGCGGGGAGCAAAGCCCCTTGCGGAACGAGCGCCGCAAACCAGCGATTGGCAGGGCCAGCCTGCGCTATGATGTCGATCAAGCTGCCCAAGGCGGTGATGGCGGGGACACACACCAATATCCACCGCACCAGCGACATCCGCAATTGTCCGCTCGATGCGATTTCATTCATGCTGGCGAATCCTGCTCTATCGTTGACGGCCTGTCATCCACGTCCCCCCGCGTGGCCGCAAGCAGAAACTCGACATTACCTTCGGGGCCAGTGATCGGGCTGGTCATGATGGGCAGCGGGTGCCACCCTTGCTCGTCGAGCCACGCGGCGGCGGCGGCGCATACGCGCGCATGGACGGCCGCGTCGCGCACCACACCCTTTTTACCGACTTCGCCGCGCTCCGCCTCGAATTGTGGCTTAACTAGTGCGATGATCCGTGCATTCGGGGCGGTGAAACTGAGCGGAACCGCGAGCACTTTGGCGAGCGCGATGAAACTGGCATCACAGACGATCAGGTCGATAGGTTCGGGGATATGGTCGGCGGTCAATATGCGCGCGCTGACCTGTTCGTGGACGATGACGCGCGGATCCTGGCGGATTTTCCACGCGAGCTGGTTGGTGCCACTATCGACGGCATAGACGCGCACCGCGCCGCGAGAGAGCAGCACATCGGTAAAGCCGCCGGTCGAGCTGCCCACATCCATCGCCACCGCGCCCGCAACGTTCCAGCCGAGCTCGGATAGCGCATGGTCGAGCTTGATGCCGCCGCGCGATACCCATGGATGGTCGCGGCCTTTGAGGTTCAGCAGCGCATCATCGGCGACCTGCTGACCGGCTTTTTCAACCTTGCGATCACCCAGATAGACCAGCCCCGCAAGGATCATCGCCTGCGCGCGGGTGCGGCTGTCGGCCAAACCCAGATCGAACAGCCGCTGGTCGGCGCGAACCTTAGTCATCACAGTGCGGGGCCATCAGCGCGCGGCCCGTTCCGCCAGCATCGTCGGGGTCAATATCTGCGGCAATATCTCCGGCTCGTTTCCGCCAGCGGGGTACCAAAGGTAGAGCGGCACGCTGTTACGGCCATGGCGCGCCAGTTCTCGGGTGATCGCGGGGTCGGCATTGGTCCAGTCACCGACCAGCGTCGTCACGCCCGCCGCGCGAAATGCGGTGGCGGTTTCGTTACGGTTGATCGCGGCACCTTCGTTGACCTTGCAACTCACGCACCAATCGGCGGTGAAATAGACGAACACAGGCTTGCCACTGGCGAGCGCTTCTGCCTGTGCAGCTTCGTTCCATGGCCGTGAGCCGAGCGTATCGGTGTGCTGCGATGGTTGGGTTGCGGGTGCAGGCAACAGCAGCGAGAGCGGCACAATCATCGCCGCGATGGCGAACAGCGCAGCGCTGGCGCTCGCCCCGCGCGATTGCATCCGTCCCGCGTAACCGCCAAGTAATAGCGTGGCGATGAGCGCAGCACTGCCAATCATCCAGCCAATCGGGCCAACTTGTCGGCCCAGCAACCACAATAGCGCGAGCGCGGTGAGCGCCATCGGCAGCGCCAACCAGCGGCGCAGCACCGCCATCCACGGTCCCGGTTTGGGCAGGCGGGTGCGCAAGGCGGGGATGAGCGCGAGTGCGAGAAAAGGGAGGGCGAGGCCAAGGCCCAGCCCGCCAAAGATCGGCAGTGCCGCCCATGCAGGCAGGGTGAGCGTCGCGCCAAGCGCTGCGCCAAGGAACGGTCCGGTGCACGGTGTGGCGATGAACGCCGCGAGCGCGCCGGTCATGAATGCAGACTTTGTGCTATTGTTACCGCCGCCTGTCCGGCTGGCAAACGACAGGCTGCCAAACTCGAACAGACCAAAGAGGTTGGCGGTAATCGCGCTCATCAGGATGATGAGCAGCAGCACCGATTCGCTACGTTGGAGCTGAAATGCCCAGCCGACCGCTTCGCCGCCACTGCGCAGCAACAGCAGGATTGCGCCAAGCGCGAGGCAGGTCAGCACCGCGCCTATGGTATAGGCGAACCCTTCGGCCCGCACGGTCCGCGCATCCCCGCCCGCTTTGGCCAGCGACAGCGCCTTGAGGCTTAGGATCGGGAACACGCACGGCATGATGTTGAGGATCAGTCCGCCGATAATCGCACCGATGAGCGCGGTGAGGAACAGGCGCGCGTCGAACGCTCCGCCAACGGGCGCCGCGTTGGCCAATGGCTCACCCGCTGCCGGAACCGCGCCGGGCACAGCGGCGAACGACAGCCCGCGCCCCGGCGCGATGCGGAGCAGGCCAGCAAAGCCTTGCATCGCGGCGATGTCATCGCCCGCCGCCGTCTCGATGATGAGTATATTGCCGCTTCGGCTGAAACTTTGCGCCGCACCGGGCTGGTTGGCGCGCACTGTTTCAACAAACAGATGCGGGTTGGCAAGGCTTAGCGTGGCGGGGAGCGGGATGGCGATACGCAGCTTTTGCCCCGTAACGGCATAGTGTGCAGGGCCACCAAGGGGTTGCGGCAAAGCTGCGCGCATTGAATCAAAATTAGTGCTGATTGCGCCATCGCCGACGACGAGGTCGAGCATCAAAACCCCCTGTTCGGGGACACATATTTCGTCGGTGCAGGCCAGCCAGTGCGCATCGCCACGGATGGTGAGCCGTGTGCCGCGCGGAACATCGCGCGCGACGGTCAACGGTGCGATCAGCGCATAGGGTCGTTCGAACACATGGTTCATCAGGCCGGATATGAGAAGCGTGTCGGGCACGGGATAGTGTAGTTCGCCGATGCTGACTCCGCGCGGCAGCGTCCATTCGACCTGCATGCCGAACCCGGCATCGCCGCCATTTTTCCAATAGCCATGCCAGGGCGCTTCGGGTGCCATCTCGATGGCGACGTCGATTGTCGTCCCGGGGGCTGGGCTGGCTGTCTCGGCCGTGAGTGCGGCGCGGATATGCGGCTGCCCGCCCGGTTGTGCTAGTGACGGCGCAGACAGGAATAAGCCGATAATCGCCAGCATTATCGCAGCGGCTTTACGCGATGTCAGATCAGATATTTGGCGCACAAAGTCATCCCAATGAAACAGGCGCTTGCGATATAGCAAGATGGTGGCGCATGAACAGTGCGACTTGTTTGGGAGAATCACTCGTGCGCACATTGATTTCGGCTTTCGCTCTGCTTGCCTGTTCGGTTACTGCCTCGGCGCAGCAATCGCTCCCAACCCCACAGCCAATGACGGCGGTGCCCGTAGCAGAGGCCGCGCGCCCCGCACCGCCGCGCCTGATTATCGTCCTATCGGTCGATCAATTCTCCGCCGATCTGTTCACCGAATATCGCGGCTTGTTTACCGGCGGACTGGCACGGCTGGCGGGCGGGGTGGTGTTTCCGCAGGGGTATCAGGCGCACGGCGCGACCGAAACCTGCCCTGGCCACTCAACCATACTCACCGGATCGCTGCCCGCGCGCACCGGCATCATCGCCAATAATTGGTATGATCTGTCGCTGACGCGTGAGGACAGGCGGGTCTATTGTTCCGAAGATCCGAGTGTCGAGGGCACATCGTCGGCGAGCGGGCGTTACGCCCCGTCGATCAATTATTTGCTCACGCCAACGCTGGGTGATCTCATGAAAACCGCCGATCCGCGCACACGGGTGGTGTCGGTGGCGGGTAAGGACCGCGCCGCGATCATGATGGGCGGGCGCGCCGCCGATGAACTTTGGTGGCTGTCGCCAACGGGTCTGTCGAGTTATCGCGGGCGCGAAGCATCGCCGCATGTTGCGCGGATCAGCGCGGCGGTGGTCGCGGCGGTCGGGACGGCGCGCCCCGCGCTCGACTTGCCTCAGCAATGCGCTGCGCGTTCTAGGGCCGTCGATATTGGCGGCGGGCATAGTGTCGGCACCGGACGGTTTGAGCGTCCAGCGGGCAATTTTCGCGGCTTCATGGCCTCCCCCGAAGCCGATGGCGCGGTGCTGGCGGCGGGCGCCAGTCTGCGGAGCGTTCATCAACTGGGGCAAGGACCGCAAACCGACCTGCTGATTCTTGGCCTGTCGGCAACAGATTATGTCGGCCACACCTATGGCACCGAAGGATCGGAAATGTGCTTGCAGATGCTGGCGCTCGACCGCGAATTGGGCGATTTCTTCACGCGGATGGATGCGAGCGGCGTCGATTACGCGGTGATGCTGACCGCCGATCATGGCGGGCATGACCTGCCCGAACGTAATCAGCAAAATGCCGCGCCCAGCGCGACACGCGTTGATCGCGGGCTCGATGCATCGGCGCTTAGCACGCGGCTGAAGGCAGAGCTTGGCATCACCATCGACGGGCCATTGCTCTATGGCGATGCGCCATTCGGCGACTATTATCTCAGCCGCAGCCTGTCCGCCGCTGATCGCGCGCGGGTGCTGTCCGCTGCGACACAGATTATCGCTGCCCATCCGCAAGTGGACCGTGTGGTGCCGGGAGCCACGCTTGCGGCGATGCCCATCCCGCACGGCAACCCCGAACAATGGAGCGTCGAACAGCGCCTGCGCGCGTCCTATATGGCCGGACGTTCGGGTGATTTTCTGGTGGCGCTCAAGGCACGCGTGACGCCGATCCCCGAAACCGGGGTTGGTTATGTCGCCACCCATGGCTCGGTGTGGGATTATGACCGGCGGGTGCCGATGCTATTTTGGCGCGCGGGGATGCGCAGTTTTGAACAACCTAATCCGGTGATGACGGTCGATATTTTGCCGACGCTGGCGGGGCTGATTGGCCTGCCGATTGAAACGCGTAACCTTGATGGCCGCTGTCTTGATCTGGTCGCAGGTGAAGGGACAAGCTGCCCCGCGCCGTAACTCGTTCAGCTTCCCTCAATCTGGCACAATCAAAAGTGCACGCAAAGAATAGCTGGGGAAAGATGATGACGGGCAAAAGTTATGCGGCGGCACTTCGGCTGATGGCATTGCCAGCGGCTGCCTTGCTGGCGGGGCCAGCGTTGGCGCAGCAACAGCAACAGCAACAGCAAGCTGTATCTGAACCAACATTGGTGCTCAGCGGCAATGTGCGCGGTGTCCGCTCCGATGCGACAACCAGCCACGCGCTGGCCATCGAAATACTCGACATCAAGGTGCGGATTCGCGGCACCATCGCCGAAACTATAATGACCGCGACCTTTCGCAACGATGGTAATGACCTGCTGGAGGGCGATTTTCGGTTCGATATGCCTGCGGGCTCGGTGATGACCGGCTATGCACTCGACGTCGGCGGCAACATGATCGACGGGGTGATTGCGGGGCGCGACCAGGCGCGCGAAGCCTATCAACGCCGCGTGGTGCAGCGCATCGACCCTGGCCTCGCCGAGGTGACTTGGGCCGACCGCTTTTCAACCCGCATATTCCCCATCCCCGCGCGCGGCAGCCGCACCATCCGCCTCGTCATGACATCACCGATTGACCCTCAATCGGGTTATGTGTTGCCGATGCGGCCATCGGGTCCGGTTGGGCGCTTCACGATGCGGATTGAAAGCGATGGCGGCCCCAGCCAAGGCACACAGATGCCGCGCGGCGTCGAGGCGCTATGGCAGGGTGGGGTGATTAGCGTCGATCGCTGGAACGTCCAAATGGGCGGAGAATTGCGCCTGTCGCCGGTACAAAACGCGCTGCCAATGATCGTAAGCCGCCATGCAAGTGGCGAGAGCTTCTTTGATATTGAGGGCTCAAATCCGAACACGACCATGGCCCAAGGTCAGGACGCGCTTGTCAACCGCCCCCTGCATATCTTCTGGGACCGCTCATTCAGCCGCGCCGACGATGATCTGGCGGCGGAGAAGGCGCTGCTCGAAGCCTATCTGGAGGCACACGAACCCGCAGGCGCGGTGATGCTGACACTGTTCGACAGCGGCGGGGCACAGACCCTCCGCGTCGCCGATGGTGCGCAGCTTGGCCTATTGCTGGGCGACCCCCATTATGGCGGCGGCAGCAGCTTTGCTGTGCTGCGCGATGTGCCCGTAGCGGCGGGCGCGACGTGCCTGTTGTTCAGCGACGGGCGGGTCACGCTCGACAGCCGCGCCGCCTTTGCCTTGCCGTGCCGCACCCACAGCATCGCATCGGGGCGCGAGGTTGACCGTGGTTGGCTCACCCATGTGGCCGCGCGCTCTGGCGGCGCGTTCATCGACCTAGGCAGCATGACCCAGGCGGGCGCGCTCGCGGCCATGGCAAGCGGCGGAGCAGACATAGGCCGCGTCGTCGATGATGCGGGCAATGTGATTGATGCGGTGCGCATGGCCGCCGCTGATGGGCGTTTCCGGCTGGTCGGGCCGATGCCAGATGCAGGCGGGGTGTCGTTGGTCTTCGCCAATGGCCATCGCTGGGCGCATTTTGACCGCCCGACGCTCGCATCTCCGGCATTTTCCGGCACAGGCGCGCTATGGGCGTCGCGGCGCATTGCGGCGAGCGCGAACGAAATGCGCACCGCCGATCTGGTGGCAATGGCGCGGCGGTACAGTGTCGCCAGCCCGATGGCGTCGTTCATCGTGCTCGAAAATCCGGCCGATTATGTCGAGGCGAATATCCCCCCGCCGACCAGTTACCCCAAGCCATTGACCGATCAATATCTGGCGCTGCGCGCTAGCGCCGACCAAGCGCGCAGCGTGCAGCAAGATGGGCGGTTGGCTATGGTGAGCACACTTTGGCAGCAGCAAATCAGCTGGTGGGAAGCGCGCTATGACGGGCGCGGGCAGCAACAGGGTAATGGCCAGCAACGGGGTAATGACGAGCAGCAGCGCACTCCGCGCCGCGACAGTCAAAATGCGACGGCAGACGTGCCGCCTCCACCTCCGCCTCCGCCTCCGCCCCCGCCCCCGCCCCCTCCGCCTCCACTGATGTCGGCACCAGCCCCCGTCAGCCCGTCGCCAAATGGGGCTGAAGTTAACAATGCTAACATCACCGTCACTGCCACACGCGGTGTCGGGCAGGCACAGGCACCAGTCGAGGATGCAACCGCGCAGCCTTTGGCTGGTGCAATGCGGCGTGAAGTTGCGGCGGATGCCTCATCGGATAGCCGCGAACGGGCGATAGCACATAATAATGATGGTCAGATACAGGCTGTGATCGCGCTGCCCGAATGGTCCCCAGCTCGCCCGTGGCTCGCCGCGCTAGATAGCGCTGGCGACAAGTGGGAGGATGAACAGGACCGCTTGGCCGCGACGCACGGCGCACTGCCATTATTCTGGTACGATGTCGCCGAATGGCATTTCCAAAAGGGCCGCGTCGCCGAGGCGCGCCGTGCGGTTGCGTCGGCGCTCGATCTCCCGAGCCGCGATAACCAGACGCTCTCCATCGTTGCCGCGCGGCTGCAACGCTATGGTGACCTTGACCGCGCGATTGCGCTGGGTGAACAATTGGTGGACCGCGAAAATGAACGGCCACAGCCGCTGCGCACGCTCGCCGTCTTGTTGATTGGGCGGGCCGAGGGGCACCGCGTCGCGGGGCGGAGCGAGGCCGCACGCGCTGACCTGCACCGTGCCATCGCGCTGCTTGCAGATGCGGTGCTGACGGTGCGGCGCGAGCAATATCGCGGCTTTGAACAGACTGCGTTGATGGACGCGAACCTTGCGGTGCAACGTTTCCGTGCGCTGGGCGGGCGTGACCATGCGCTGCCCGCGCGGCTCGTGCGGATGCTCGACACCGATATTCGCATCTGTATCGAATGGAACACGCCGCGCACCGACATGGATTTGCATGTGATACAGCCTGATGGGCAAGAGGTCTATTTCGGTTATCGCCAGTCCACCAATGGCGGGCAATTGACCGCCGATGTCACCAACGGGTTCGGGCCGGAGGAGTTTTTGCTTCGTGTCGCAGCAGCGGGGACGTACATCATCCAGACCAACAGCTTTTCGGAGGATCGCGCCAACCCCAACGGCCCATCAACGATTGCGGCACGGATTATTCGCAATTTCGGGCGCACGAACCAGACCGAACAATTGATCGATGTCGAGATGCAACCCGACGCGGGCGGTCGCCAGTTGGTTGGGCGGATTGTGGTGAGATAGAGGCGGGAGTGAGCGCCGGAGCCCTGCACAAGGGACCAGACTAGGGCATTGCCCCGACGCTCGGTGTGTTAAGGGCGCAATGGCATCCCTAACAAAGGCTGTGTTGAATGCCGGGGCCCCACCCTAGGGACCAGACTGAGGCGGTGCCCCGACATTCTTATACCAAGGCCGACAAGCGGCCCGGGGTATTACGGCGTTGCGGTGACAACAGAGCGACCATCGCGCTTTCCACTGATTTGACGTCGATATGGTCATCGACGAGCATGCTCAGTTGTGGCAGAGCGGCGGTGGGAAGTGGTGCTGTGCAGTTCATAACCATGACAATCGCTGATCATGGTTTCCAATTTCTCGCCGACCACTCCAATTTGGGCCGATCACCCTATGAAAGAGGTTGAATCAGATGCGTTTTCCCCCTTGCTGGCACCTCGCGCTTTCGCTCGCGCTGCTGCTTAATCTCAGCGCCTGTGCAACGCCTGAACAACGCGTTCGTGCGGGTTTGATCGATGCCGGCCTACCGCGCCCGATGGCCGCTTGTATGGCGACGCGGATGGTCGATAGACTATCGTTACTGCAATTGCGCCGAATTGGACGCTTTGGTGATTTGCGGGGCAGTGATCCAAGTGCATTGACGGTCGATCAGTTCCTGCACCGCGCCCGCGCGCTGGGCGATCCAGAAATTTGGGCGGTAATGTCCAGCTCTGCGGCACTCTGTGCGATTCGCAATTGACACGCTAACATCTATGCAGCGCTGCCTGCATGTGCTTTAGCGCCAACAGATTCGCCACTTTGCAAGGACACAGGCTACCGATGAATATCCACGAATATCAGGCTAAGGAATTGCTGGCGAAACATGGCGTGGCGGTGCCGCTGGGCTTTGCCGCATTATCGGTGGATGAAGCGGTGGCTGCGGCACGGCAGCTTCCTGGGCCGCTTTATGTGGTCAAAGCGCAAATCCATGCTGGCGGCCGGGGCAAGGGTAAGTTTGCGGAATTGCCCGCTGATGCCAAGGGTGGAGTGCGGCTGGCGCGTTCGCTTGAAGATGTGGAAATTGCGGCGCGAGAAATGCTAGGCAACACGTTGGTAACGATCCAGACTGGTCCGGCGGGCAAACAGGTCAATCGCCTTTATGTCACCGATGGCGCGGACATCGCGCGCGAATATTACCTCTCGATATTGGTTGATCGTAAATCGAGCCGCGTCGCCATGATCGTTTCGACCGAAGGTGGGATGGATATTGAGGCTGTCGCCCACGACACGCCCGAAAAGATCGAGACCATCCTGATTGATACCGCAAGCGGATTGACCGATGCGGATGCCAAGCGCGCGTCCGACATACTCAAATTATCGGGTGATTTGGCAGCTCAGGCGCAGGATGTCGTAAAGAAACTTTATGCCGCGTTCATTGCCACGGACATGGAGATGCTCGAAATCAACCCGTTGGTCGAAACGTCCGACGGCAAAATTCTGGTGCTCGACGCCAAGATCAGTTTCGACGAGAATGCGCTGTTCCGTCACGCTGACATAGCGGCGCTGCGCGATGAAACCGAAGAAGATCCAGCAGAGGTCGAAGCATCGCATCACGATCTTGCCTATATAAAACTCGACGGCAATATCGGCTGTATGGTCAATGGCGCTGGGCTGGCGATGGCGACGATGGACATCATCAAGCTGAATGGTGAGTTTCCGGCAAACTTCCTCGACGTTGGTGGCGGCGCATCAAAGGAAAAGGTGACGGCAGCGTTCAAGATCATCCTGAAAGATCCGGCGGTGAAGGGTATCCTTGTCAACATCTTTGGCGGCATTATGAAATGCGACATCATCGCCGACGGCATTGTTGCGGCGGCGAAAGAGGTTAATTTGTCGGTGCCGCTGGTCGTCCGGTTGGAAGGTACGAATGTTCAAGAGGGCAAGAACATTCTTGCCAATTCTGGACTGCCGATTGTCGCGGCGAATGATTTGGGCGATGCTGCGAAAAAGATCGTCGCTGAAGTGCGCAAGGTTGCGTGAGAATATTGACGTTGACGTGAACGTCAACTAATTGCGGTGCCAATAGAGTTTACAGGAGACTGGCCCATGAAAATTATCGTCGCCGTAAAACGGGTGCTCGATTACAACGTCAAACCACGGGTTAAATCCGATGGCACAGGTGTTGATCTCGCCAACGTCAAAATGTCGATGAACCCATTCGACGAGATTGCAGTCGAGGAAGCGCTGCGGCTCAAGGAAAAAGGCATCGCTACCGAAGTTATCGCAGTTTCTGTCGGCCCGACCAAGGCACAGGAAACGCTGCGCACCGCGCTTGCCATGGGGGCCGACCGGGCGATCCTGATCGAAAGCGACGCCGAGGTTGAGCCGCTGGGCGTTGCCAAATTGCTGAAAGCCGTGTGTGACGAAGAGGCACCTGGCCTCGTCATCCTTGGTAAACAGGCGATAGACGGCGACAATAACCAGACGGGCCAGATGCTCAGCGCGCTGACCGGATGGGGCCAAGCAACCTTTGCAAACGAGGTCAGCGTTGCGGATGGTGCGGCAACGGTGAAGCGCGAAATTGACGGCGGTCTGCAGACCGTGCGCGTCAAATGCCCCGCGATCATCACCACCGATTTGCGGCTTAACGAACCACGTTATGCCTCGCTCCCCAATATCATGAAGGCAAAATCCAAACCGATGGCGATCAAATCACCCGCCGATATGGGCGTTGATGTGACGCCGCGCCTGACAACGCTCAAGGTGACCGAGCCGCCATTGCGCAGCGCGGGTATCAAAGTGGCGGACGTGGACGCGCTGGTTGAAAAACTCAAAGCATTGGGAGTCGCCTGATATGAAAACGCTGGTTTGGGTCGAACATGATGGTAGCGCCGTCAAGGATGCCACGCTCTCTGCAGTGACTGCTGCCGCGCAGCTTGGCGAAGTGCATGTGATCGTTGCGGGGCAGGGCGTTGGCGCGGTGGCCGATGCTGCCGCCAAAATTGCGGGCGTCGTTAAGGTCCATGTCGCCGATGATGCGGCCTATGCGCATGCGCTGCCTGAAAATGTCGCACCGCTTGTTGCCGCACTGATGGGGCACCACGACGCCTTTGTCGCGCCTGCAACGACGACGGGCAAGAATATCGCGCCGCGTGTTGCTGCGCTGATAGACGTCATGCAAA
>JBBTFY010000047.1:0-12430 GCA_038041635.1 Pseudomonadota bacterium | reverse complement strand
ATCAGCGCCAGAAAGGCGGTGCCGGCCATCGCCGATTGCGCCACCGCCACGGGCACCATTCCGCCCGTCAGCCCCGCATATTTTGGTGACAAGGCCATGGCACCCATCACAAGTTGCAGCAGCGCAAGCGCCGCCGCCATCCATAATGCAGCAAGGCCTGCTTCAGCAATCATTTGTCGTGTCGCCCTTTAGAAATCAAGTCGATAGCCGAGCGAGATAAGCACGCCCGTTTCGCGCGTGGTGGTGAGCGCCGTGCCGATGGTTGCGCGCTGGCGCGAGAAATTGCCGCCGAGTTCGAGCTCAACCTCTGACCCGCGCATCGGATAATAATTGATCCGCAGCGTCGGCTGTATCTGCGAGAAGGTGGCGTCGGTGAACTTGTCGCTGCGCGCGCCATAGCGTATCCGTGGGCTGACACGCAGCGCACTCGTCACCGGAACGCGGGCATTGAAATCGAGCGTGTAAGTGTGCGAGCGCTGTGTGTTCGAGAAGCGCCCGCTGAACACATAAATATCGTTATTGAAAATTAGCCCGGTTCCGACCAATTGCGAGCCATAATAATATTCGCGGCCAACGGCGGGTTGCGGGTCAATCGGAAACGAGTCCGGCGTCACCAAGGTCGTGCCGTTGGTGCCGCCGGTGTCGGTCATCGAGAAATCGAGATTGCCCTGTAAATTGGCGGTGATGGGGCGCGAATAGGCAATCGTCAGCGATTTGGAGACCAACGTATTGTCGCGCGCAATCTGGTAAATCTGTGGGTCGGTGAAGAATGTCCGCAGTTCACCCAGATGCCGGAGCGCGGCAAGCCCGCCGGGCTGTGTCTGGCCGATAAGCGCGTTGCCCGTGGTCAGCAGTGGCGACTGGCGGTAATCGGCGGTCAGGCTGAACGCCGACTGGTCCGCCATCGTGTAATTGAGCGTCATCACCGCCAGGTTGAGGCGGTTGTAATGCACGTCATAATCAACAATGCCATACGCGTTGAACGACCCGACCAGATAACGCAGTTCGGCGCCAACCGCGCGGCGGTCAATCAAGCCGTGGCTGCTCTGGTTAAAGCCATAGAGTGTCGCCTGTAGCGGGTCTGCGCGCGAGCCGATGTCAACGCTGACCCCGACGAACCGCCGATCGGTAACAATCCGCGTCTGGCGCGACGATGCCACCGGATAGCCGGCGGCCAGATTGACCCGCAGGCCGGACTGGATGCCCACACCGACAAAAGCGCCATCAAAGCGGCCAAATATGCCATTGCCGTTGCGCGTTTGGCGGCCAAGCCGCGCCGACACATTGGTGCGGTCGTCCTGCACATCGAAATAAAGCGCGGTGAGCGTCGTAATGTCGCGCCCGCCGGTGCGGAAATTTTTGGTGAAAGACCCCGAGCTGCGCAGCAATATCTGTGTGCGGTCGTTGCCGCCCGTCAACGAGAGGTCTGCCGCCGTGAGCAATTGATTGAGGTTGACCGAATTATCGACCTCTGCGGTCGGGTCGATCCGCGAGGCATCTACAAAGCGCGTCGTGCTTTGGTCGCGGAAATAAAATTGCGAAAAACTGCCGCGCGCACCCCATCGCCACGCCTGTCGCGCCGCAGCCGCATCACCCGACGCAGCGCGCAGCACTTCGGGGGCCGCCGTGCCCGGCGCATCGAGCGCAGCGAGCCGTTGACGGATGCGGTCCGCGCCCTCGCTGGTTGGATAGCGGCGCAGATATTCGTCATATTCGGCGCGGGCATGCGCCATCTGTCCCTTGCGTTCGCGGGTCAGGGCCAGCAGTTCGAGGGCGCGCGGTGTCAGGTCGTTTTCAGGAAAAGTGAGTAATTGCGTCAACAGCGCAATCGCGCGGTCATTATCGCCCGCGCGCAGCGCCTCCTCAGCATCATCGCTGGCCGTGGTAACGGCTGTTTGCTGTTCGGGTGTCAGCGGCTGTGCAGCGACGATGGCCGTCGCAACGGGCGCGGCATCGACGGCGGCGGCCTGCAGCGTCAGGGTGAGCCGTGAAACAACGCCCTGTTCGCGTTCCTGCGCGGTCACCGCGACGACCCAGCTTTCCGGGAACAAGGCGATCAAACGCTGGCGGGCGGCCTCAGCCTGAGCACGCGAGACGAAAAAGCCCGAGCGCAACCGGTGCCACGTCTGGCCATCGCGCTCAAACTGTGTCTCATAGGTCACCAGATCGCCAAGCGCGCTGCGCTGTGCGTCGCTAAGGTTGGTGACATCGGCGGGCTGTGACACCACATTGACGACATAAAGCCCACGCGGAATGGCCACCGCCGGGCGCGGAGTAGCGGTCGCTGCCGCGCCCGTTTCCGGCGAAGTTTGGGGCACTGTTACAGGCGGCGTGGATGAAGGAGCGGTGGTTTGGCAGCCGCCGCTGCCCGGCTCCGAGATCGAGATAATCAGCGTTTGTGGGTGTTCACCCGCCGCCACGTTGAACTCCATATCATGCGTGAAGTGGAGCGAGAGCACCGCGCCGGAGCCGGCATTACTCTCCAGCTCAATCGAGCGCAGCGCCGCAACACCTTGTGGCGGGCGCAGCGATTCACGGCCGCGCGCCGCATTGTCGAGCGCGGTAAGGTTGATCCGCAATTCGCGCCCGCTGGTTTGCGGAAAGTAACTGAGTATTTGGACGCGAATGTTGAAATTGACGGTCAGAACAGCGCAGCTACCCGACGTCTGGGTGCTGACATCCGACAGGTTACGGTCGGTCACAGACTGGGCGAATGCGGGGGCGCTATTCAAAGCGACGATCGGCAACGCGATCCCTGCAAGCAGGGCCGACGCTGAATAGCGACGAACTTTCATTATTATCCCCTTATGACGGGCCCACATCAATCAAAGCTTGATGAACTGACTCGGTGCTCACTGTTGCGGCGGGTCTTGATAACCGTCATCGTCGCATCAGTATAAACGTGGCAGGCACCCGTGCAGTCCCTCAACTCACCGACGCTATAGGTCGTGTTACCGTATTTCTTGTGCTCACCAGGCTCATAATCGCTGGCGTGACATGCGGCACAGTTGGGGGCGTAGGCTGCGAACCGATAGGGCACCGTCTGGCTGTTGCTTGTATGGCAATCATCGCACGACAGGTTGCGGGCGTGCGTCCCGGGATAGGCCGGTGACGTATGGACGAAGTTGAGCGTTGGCGACCATGCCTGTGTGCGATGGCAATTCACACAATCCGACGTGGTGTTGAAATGGGTTGGGTTCTTTCCCGTGGCCCGCGTGCCGTTGTGGCAGCTGCTGCACTGTCCGGTGATCGACGCGTGGTTGAAGGTCGCGGGCAACCAAGCAGTGTTGCGATGACATTCACCGCAATCGGCATTGGTCGGGATATGCGTGATTGGCTTACCCGTGGCGGCGTTGCCCGTGTGGCAGCTCATGCATGTGCCCAGCGCCTGGCTGTGGTCCATCCGCACGTTCGACCAAGCGGTGGTCACGTGACAGCTGTCGCACAGAGCAGTGGAGTTGATGTGCGTCCCGGGCTTGCCCAGCGCGCGCGATCCGTTGTGACAGCTGGCGCAGGTGCCCGTGGCATCGGCATGATTGAAGGTTGCGGGCGACCAAGCCGTCGGGCGATGGCAATCTTCGCACAGGTTATTGGTCGTATGATGCGTTGGCCCCTTGCCCGTGGCACGGGTGCCATTGTGGCAGGTGACACATGCCCCCGTCACGCCCGAGTGATTGAAGGTTGCGGGTGACCAAGCGCTATTACGATGGCAATCTTCGCACACATTGCTGGTAGGCAAGTGGGTCGGTCCCTTGCCCGTGGCGCGGGTGCCGTTGTGGCAGCTGAAGCAAGTGCCCGTTACGCCAGTGTGATTGAAGGTCGCGGGTGACCACGCAGTGTTGCGGTGGCAGTCTTCGCATGTATTATCTGTCGCAAAGTGGTTTGGCCCCTTGCCCGTCGCGCGGGTGCCATTGTGGCAGCTGAAGCAGGTGCCCGTCACGCCTGTGTGGTTGAAGGTCGCAGGGCTCCAAGCGCTATTGCGATGGCAATCCTCGCAGGTGTTGCTGGTGGCAAGGTGGTTTGGCCCTTTGCCCGTTGCTCGTGTCCCGTTGTGGCAGCTGAAGCAGGTTCCGGTGACGCCGCTATGGTTGAACGTCGCAGGGCTCCATGCAGTGTTGCGATGGCAATCCTCGCAGGTGTTGCTGGTCGCAAGATGGTTTGGCCCCTTACCCGTCGCCCGCGTGCCGTTGTGACAGCTGAAGCAAGTGCCCGTTACGCCAGTGTGATTGAAGGTCGCGGGTGACCACGCAGTGTTGCGATGGCAATCTTCGCACACATTGCTGGTGGCAAGGTGATTTGGCCCCTTACCCGCCGCCTGCGTGCCATTGTGACAGCTGAAGCATGTTGCGGTGACACCGCTGTGGTTGAAGGTCGCGGGGCTCCAAGCGCTATTACGATGGCAATCTTCGCAGGTGTTTGACGTTGCAAGGTGGTTTGGCCCCTTGCCCACCGCCCGTGTGCCGTTGTGACAGCTGAAACAGGTTCCAGTGACGCCAGCGTGATTGAACGTCGCGGGCGACCATGCGCTATTACGATGGCAGTCTTCACACGTGTTCGACGTGGTAAAGTGGGTCGGGCTCTTGCCGCGTGCGCGGGTGCCATTGTGGCAGCTGAAGCAGGTGCCCGTCACGCCTGTGTGATTGAAAGTCGCAGGGCTCCAAGCCGATGTCCGGTGGCAATCCTCACAGGTGTTGCTGGTGGCAAAGTGGTTTGGCCCCTTGCCCACCGCCCGCGTGCCATTGTGACAAGACGAGCAATTATTGGTGATCCCCGTGTGGACAAAGGTCGCAGGGGTCCAGCCCGTGTTGCGATGGCAATCTTCGCAGGTGTTGCTGGTGGAAAAATGGGTTGGCCCCTTGCCGCGTGCCTGAGTGCCGTTGTGGCAGGACGCGCAGGTGCCCGTGACGCCGCTGTGATTGAAGGTTGCGGGGGTCCAGCCCGTGTTACGGTGGCAATCTTCGCAGCTGTTCGGCGTGGCCAGGTGGGTCGGCCCCTTGCCCTTGGCCCGGGTGCCGTTGTGGCAGCTGAAGCAGGTGCCGCTCGCCCCTGTGTGATTGAAGGTTGCTGGGCTCCAAGCGGCGGTTCGGTGGCATTCTTCGCAGGTGTTGCTGGTGGAAAAATGGGTTGGTCCCTTGCCAACCGCCCGCGTGCCATTGTGACAAGACGAGCAATTATTGGTGATGCCGGTATGCACAAAGGTCGCAGGCGACCAACCCGTGGTGCGATGGCAATCTTCGCACGCATTATTGGCCGGAAAGTGATTTGGCCCCTTGCCCGCCGCCTGGGTGCCATTGTGGCAGCTGACGCAATTGCCCGTGATGTCGCTATGGTCGAACCGCGCACCGGCAAAGCTGCTGGTTGAGTGACAATCTTCGCAAGCATTGGAACTGGCGGGGTGGCTTTGCGTTTTGCCCACAGCGGTGGTGCCATTGTGACAGGAAACGCAGGTCCCGGTGACGCCGCTATGGTCGAAGCGGTCAACCATCCATGACCGCGTCGTATGGCATGTGTCGCACGCCGCCGTGGTCACGATATGCGATGCCTGCATCCCGCGCGAACGGATATTATTATGGCACGATGCGCAGGCAGCAGGCGTGCCTTCGAACACGCCGCCCTGATGGCAATCGGTGCAATCGACATCAACATGCGCACCGGTCAGCGGAAATCCGGTAGCGAAGTGATCGAAATTGGTGCGGTCGGTGCGCGCCGATGTTTGTGCATGTGCGGACGAGGCCCAAAGCATGGCGGCCATCGCAAAGATGGTCAGGGCCAAGATAGCGGTGAAAAACCGCGTGATCCGCACAAAACTCCCTTCCTCCCCCAAAACCAGGGGAGCAGAGCGCCGCCGGATCCGTCTTTGCCCGGATCAAAACAATCGCTGTATCGTCACAACAGCCCGCCCCTAGCTGTTAAGGCACAGGGGGGCAAGGCGCCGTGGTTTCCATTCATCGCGAACATCAACCAATTCATCAAACGTCCTACTGCCAGCAATATTCCTAACAAAGTATGACTACATCAATATTTCGCTGAAGCTGGTCGTCACATGGCACCGCGCACAGTCATTGCCAAAGCCGCCACGGTGCCGATCATCACGGCGGTGACAGCCGATACAGGTGCCGGGGGCCTCCGACGGATTACCGGGACGGCTGTGGCACGCCGAACAAATCAGCCCCTGATGCCGCCCGGTCAGGGGGAAACTGGTCGCACTATCATGGTCAAACCGCCACGTCCGCCAATCGGTGCTGTTGTGGCAGCGCGCGCAGGATGACGGCGTGCCAAGCGTACCAGCATGATGCGTATCTTCGTGGCAGGATTGGCACGTAATCCCGCGTGATGTGAATTGTTTGTCCACATGACATCCCGTGCAAAGCACAGTCGCATGTTTGCCAATCAACGGAAAACGCGTCAGCGCATGGTCGAACCGGACCTGCTCAGCCCACGCAGTCGCACCGTGGCAGGACGCGCAGTCGGTGCCCAGTCGCCCGGCGTGCGCGTCATCTTCGGCATGGCAGGACACACAGGTCATGGGAATGCGCGTTGGCTGCGCGGGCGGCGTGTGGCATGCCCCGCATTCCAGCGATCGATGCGCACCCGTCAAGGGGAAACGGGTCATCTCGTCATGGTTGAAGTTGGCGACGTCCCAATTGCGGCTGGTGTGACAGCGCGCGCATTCGGGGCCATTTTGCCCATGGTGCGCGTCATCCTCTGCATGGCAGGCGATGCAGCTTGTTTCAGGCTTTGGCGTTGCATTATTGACGCCGTGGCACCCTGCACAAGCCGTTGTTGCATGCTTGCCAAGCAGCGGAAACGCCGTCTGGCTATGGTCGAACCGCGTATTGGCCCACGACGATGGATTGTGGCAATTGGCGCAGGACGTGCCGCGCGATCCGTGGTGCGTGTCATCGCGCGCATGGCAACCAACGCACGTCCGTGCCGGATTGCGGATGGCATTATTGGCCCCGTGACAACCCGCGCAGGCCATCGCCGCATGCTGTCCCAGCAGCGGGAAATTGGCGTCGCGCGCATGGTTGAACGTCGCCGCCGACCATGTAGCCGTGCTGTGGCACGACGAACAATTGGTGCCGCGCGTGCCATTATGCCGATCATCACGCGCATGGCACGATATGCAGGTTGTCGGCGTTCCCGCCCAACGCTGTCCGACATGGCAAGTCATACAGCGCTGTGTGCGGTGCGCGCCGGTCAATGCAAATCCGGTAGTGGCATGATTGAACGGCAACGTTGTCGCCCAAGCGGTAACGCTATGGCAGCTTTGGCAATTGCGGCCCAGCCGCCCGCGATGTGGCTCCGTATCGCTATGGCAACTGGCGCAGGAGGTCGTCGTGGTGCGAAAATGGGTGCTGGTGCCATGGCACCCGGCGCAGGTTGCGCGCGCATGACCGCCGACCAGCGGATAATCAGTCAAAGCATGGTTGAACGTCGCGCGGTTGAAACGCACCAGCGCAAAGCCGCGCCCATGATGGTCGCTATGACAAATTCGGCATTCCTGTGTCCGCGCGGTGGAGCGACCGTGGAACCCCTGCCGCGCCGTAATATCGCTGGCGATGCCGCGATGACAGGCGAGGCAGCGACTGTTTTGCGCGGTGCGCGTAAAAGATTGGTGGCAAGAATTGCAAGTCGC
Source organism: Pseudomonadota bacterium (assembly GCA_038041635.1). Taxonomy (GTDB): domain Bacteria; phylum Pseudomonadota; class Alphaproteobacteria; order Sphingomonadales; family Sphingomonadaceae; genus Sphingopyxis. The sequence continues at coordinate 4,791 of JBBTFY010000047.1, read as the reverse complement.
TTCGAGCCGCGCGTGCGCAGTAGCAAGCGGCCCCGGGGTTACCAATCTCTCCATGACACTTTGCGTGCCGGCGCTTTGCGCGCTCAGCATCAGTGCAATCGCAAAAAACAGGCGAGCCCAAAATCGCATCAGTACATATGCACTGCGACGATATGCAAAATGGCGGTGAGGACCAAAATGAAGAATAGCGGGAGGTGAAATAAATGCCACAACCTGAGCATTCTGTCGTAAAAGGCGAACTCTGCGGCACGGCGAACCGCCAGAAAATAGGCCGAAGACCGCGCCAACAGGTCGTGTTTCGTCGGGGCCCATTCGTTGCGGGGAACATCCGATGCTCCAAACATCGCGGCGATGTCACGGCGCAGTCTGCGCTGTTCACGCCGTGTGGCAATGCCTATATCGATGACCGAACGCGCGCTGGCCCAAAATGACGCCCCGGCCGCAACGGTGCGTTGCTCGAACGGGTGTAATTGATCGCGCAGCCACGCCCCCGTCACCCCGCCTTCGGACAAGCTATCCAGCTCTTCGTGCATGTCTTTGAGGATCGCGCGGACCTCCAATTTGCGGCCCGAATAACCACGATGGACACGCGCATAAAAAAATCGGCCGACAAGCCCGCTCGACGCCACAATCAGCATCGCCGTCATCGAAACCGCGCTGTTGAGGGCGCCCCAAGTAAAGCGCGAATGATAAAGGATCAGCACCGGGCCACCCAGCCCAAGCAGCATGTGCAGCCTGAACCAAAAGCCGATCGACCCCCAATTGGTTCGCGGCGACACCCGTTTACGGATGGGATAGACCAGCAAGAGCACCATCATGCTGCCGCCGATTATGCCCAGCCAATAGCCAATGCCCAGTTCAGGATTGATGCTGTCATCGCCGCGCAGCACCCAACCCGCGATGAGCGCAGCCACGACTATGGCCGCCACCAGCCATGGCCCGAGCGACTTGGTTGACAACGACGAGAATGAGGATCTGACCGGTCCCGCCACGCCAGCTTGCGTTGATTGATTCATGCCATCCAAATGTTTTTGCCATTATATTCCCGACTACCGCGATGGTGCGCAATCGAAGGAGCCGTTGGAATAACGTGCAAGGGCAAACGTTATTCCACCACGACAGCCGCGACCCAGCGGTATTTTTCATGAATGAGAACGGGATCGCATGTTACCTTTCATCCTAACCGGGCTTGCTGGAATCGCTATCGGCATTGTCGCGATGCGATTGATGCAGGGGGCATCCGCCAACACCCCCGCCAACACCATAATCACCGCTACGCACGATGGGACATCGGCTGATATGCCAGTCATCAACGCCGCGCCGGATGGTGATGCCCCGGATGCTGCGCCTCCCCCAGCACCGCAATCTTATCTTTCCAGCCGATACCAGATGCTACGCGGATTGCCCCGTAACCAGATGTTGCTGGGCGGTGCGGCTCTATTGACCCTATTCGCCGTCGGCGCGCTGGCGCTGCGCGGCGATGACATAGGCAGCGCCGCATCAACCGCCGCGTCGTCCAACGCCGTATCGCCCGGATCGGTGGGAATGCAGGCGCCGGCAGGGACGCTCGATGATGTCGATACGATGGTCGCCCGGCTGGAGGCGCGCCTCGCCGCCAACCCCAATGACGGCGAAGGGTTCCGCACATTGGGCTGGTCGTACCAAAACACTGGCCACCCCGATAAAGCGGTAACCGCTTATGCCCGCGCCGCCGCGCTGTTGCCGGGCCGCGCCGATGTGCTGTCAGCCTATGGCGAGGCGATGGTGAGCGTCGCCAATGATAGTGTCTCACCCAACGCCAAGCGCCAGTTCGAAGCGGCATTGGCGATTGACCGCAATGAGCCGCGCGCACGTTTTTTCATCGCGCTACATAAATCGCAAAATGGACAGGAACGCGCCGCGCTCGACGAATGGATAGCCATCGCCAATGCATCGCCCGCCAATTTACCGTGGCAGGCCGACCTGCGCACGCGAGTTGAACGGCTGGCGGCGCGGCTTGGCGTCAATGTGGCTGGGCGTTTGCCCGCTGTGGTGGCCCCTGTAGCAGGCGCGATGCCAGGCGCGCCAAATAGTGCAACGGTCCAAGGCAGCGGCGCTGGACCAACGGCCGGGCAAATGACCGCAGCCAGCGCGCTACCCGCGTCGGACCAACAGGCGATGATCAATGGCATGGTCGGCGGACTGGCCGCGCGCCTTGCCGCCAGCCCCGATGATGTCGAGGGCTGGGTCCGCCTGATCCGGTCGCGGATGGTGCTGAATGATCGCGCGGCGGCGGCGCGCGATGTTGCGACCGCACGGCGGACCTTCGCAACGCAGGCGGAAAAGTTATCGGCAATCAACAGGGCTGCAGTCGAATACGGACTATAAGCTAGGGTTAAATGCTGATGTTTACGGGTAAATCACTGATGCTGCTCGTTTACGGGCTTCCCCTCCTCGTCATCTGGGCGTGGTGGATCTGGCGTGGTCGCCAGAAAACCAAAGCCAGCCTGTCGGTATGGCACGACGCCAAAGAGGCGGGCTTGAGCGAGCCATCATCGCTGCACCCCGTTATCGACCCTGCTTATTGCCTTGGCTGCGCCGCGTGCGTGAAAGCGTGCCCGGAAAAGTCCATCCTCGGCATTGTCGATGGCAAGGCAAAGCTAATCGAGCCATCGCACTGTGTTGGGCACGGTGCCTGCGCGGCGTCATGCCCGACCAACGCCATATCATTGGTGTTCGGCACCGCAACGCGCGGCGTTGACATCCCCTTTGTCAGCCCAAAGTTCGAAACCAATGTCCCCGGCCTGTATATCGCGGGCGAGCTGGGCGGCATGGGGTTAATCCGCAACGCCATCGAGCAAGGGCGTCAAGCGATGGACAATATCGCGGCAAAGGCCAAGGCTGCGCCCAAACAAGCGGGCGTGCACGACGTGCTGATCGTCGGTGCTGGCCCAGCCGGCATCGCGGCCAGCCTGGGTGCCAAGGAGCGCAAGCTTGATTTCATCACTATCGACCAAGACAGTCTGGGCGGCACGGTGGCCCAGTTCCCGCGCGGCAAGCTGGTGATGACCGCGCCAGCCGAGCTGCCGCTGCACGGCAAGGTGATGTTCAGCGAGGTCAGCAAGGAAGATTTGCTGCAATTCTGGTATGACGTTGTCGACAATAACGACCTAGAGCTGAACCTAGAGGAACGCGTTGAAGCGCTGGTGCGGGAGGGGGATGTATTTCGCGTCACCACGCCGCGCGGGGCATATCGCGCGCGCTTTGTCCTGCTCGCCATCGGTCGGCGCGGCTCCCCGCGCAAACTGGGGGTTCCGGGCGAGGAGATGAGCAAGACCGTTTATCGCATGATCGACCCCGCGCAATATGCGGGCAAACGCGTGCTGGTGGTCGGCGGCGGTGACAGCGCGATTGAGGCCGCGACCTCCATCGCCGACGAAGCGGGAACCACCGTTACATTATCCTATCGCCGCGACGCCTTTGACCGCGCCCGCGCCAAGAATCGCGAACGCATGGCCGATGCGCAGGCAGCGGGGCGGTTAACGGTCGAGCTCAGTTCACAAGTCGAAAGCATCAGCGAAAGCAGTGTTGCGCTGCGCACCGCATCGGGCACCAAGACATTGGCCAACGACGCCGTCATCGTCTGCGTCGGCGGGATATTGCCCACCCAGTTCCTGAAAGACGCGGGGATCATGGTCGAAACCAAATATGGCACGGTGTGAGAGGGCAAGGGGTTAGAAGCAGCGCCGATCTTGACATATCATGCTTTGTATGACACTTAACCGCTCGGATTCGGAGAGCGGCGGCATCATGCGCATATACAAGAACGCGTGGTTCGCAAAGTTCGCCCGCAAAGAGAAGATCGACGACGACGCCCTTTGCGATGCAATCCGCCGCGCCGAGCAGGGACTGATCGACGCGGATTTGGGCAGCGGCTTGCTAAAACAGCGCGTTGCCCGCGAAGGTGCAGGCAAGTCCGGCGGATACCGGACGCTGATATTTTTCCGCTCTGACGAGCGGGCCATATTTGTGTCAGGATTTGCCAAAAACGACAAAGCGAATTTGAATGCCTTGGAGTTGGTGGAATTGAAGAAGGCGGCAAAGGAATATCTGGCATTTTCTCAGCATCAAATTGACGCGCTGGTGAAAATTCAAATATTGACGGAGATTAAGTGATGGCGACGAAAATTTATAGAAGCGAGGTATTGGCGGCCGTCCATGATATGATGGAGGGTGCCTATAAGATTGGCGCCATCGACAAAAAGACGATGCGCGAATTTGACGAAGGCTGCTTGATCGTCGCCCCCGTTTTGCAACCCGCTGAAATCAAGGCTATCCGCGAAAGCGAGAGCGTTTCCCAGCCTGTCTTCGCGCGCTATCTCAACGTGTCCAAAAACCTCGTCTCCGAATGGGAGCGCGGCGTCAAACGCCCCGGCGGGCCAGCGCTCAGGCTACTGTCCATCGTCAGCCGGAAGGGGTTGGAGGCGATTGTTTGAGGGGGGCTATATTACGCTCCCGTGAGGGGGCGACTTACGCTGCCCTTTGCCGTCGCCACGGCCTCTAGGTTTCAATCCACGCCCCCGTGAGGGGGCGACGGCGCTCTAGTGCTGTGAAAGTGAGGCTAACATGGTTTCAATCCACGCCCCCGTGAGGGGGCGACGCGATGCTGTGGACCCGGCCCGTCAGATATGGCGTTTCAATCCACGCCCCCGTGAGGGGGCGACTATCGCGCAGACTTTCCCTGATGCGATGGCAAAGGTTTCAATCCACGCCCCCGTGAGGGGGCGACTTCCGGTCAGCCACTCAAGCCCC
>JBBTFY010000046.1:0-8641 GCA_038041635.1 Pseudomonadota bacterium | reverse complement strand
TGATCTGTGATGACCACGCAATGATGCGCGAAGCTCTTGCGGGCGTAGTGGATTATGCGTGGCCCGATGCCCACATCACCAAAGTCCCAGATTTTCCTTCCGCTTGGGCCGCCGCAGCTCAGCAGCCCGATTTGTGTCTGTGCGATTTGGGGATGCCCGGAGCCAGCCCGGTGGAGGGCATAAGGCACCTGCGCGAAATCATGCCCGCCACGCCGATCCTCGTCATCACCGGACAGGATGATGACGACATATTGCTCAATCTGTTCGAACTGAATATCGCCGGGTTCATCCCCAAAACGTCGAAAAGCGCGGCGATAGAGGCAGCGATACGCGTGGTCCTGTCCGGCGAACCCTATCTCCCGCCGCGACTATTGGCGCTGGCGACGCGCGGCAGAGCACGGATGAGTGCGGACAGCCCGTCGATCCCGCGCCTGACCGATCGCCAGATGGAGGTTCTTAACCTCATCGCCGCCGGTCAGTCGAACAAGGAAATTGCGCGCGACTTTGGCCTCTCGCCCGCTACGATCAAGGCGCACACCGCCGCAATCATCGCCGCGCTGGGCGCACGCAACCGCGCCGAAGCCGTGGCGCGGGCACAGGCGGCGGGGCTGCTGTAGCGCTCGCTTCCCGCTTTCCTACAAGCATTTGGCCATGGTATAAGCGGCGCATGATGTTGCCCATTGCCCCTGATGCCTGCACCCAAGTCCGTATCTGCGCGAAATGTCTTTCCGTCGTCATTGCGAGGAGGGCATTCGCCCGACGCGGCAATCCAGATTATGGCTCCGCTTCTGGATTGCTTCGCTCCGCTCGCAATGACGAGAATGGATGGCAAAGTGTATTATGTGTATCATACGACTGTGTATCGTTGACACCACACCTCTGTAACCCGCAGGCGGCCGTTGTTTCCCCCGCGCGTTGTGTCAACCAAACCCGTTACTTGTTGGAAAAGCCACCCCCGTTCTTGGTGTCAACTTTGTCAACTTTGGGCCGCACAGCCTCTTGCCGCGCGCGCCCTACCCTCGCCCGATCAGTGCTCGCGCCATCGCGTCGGCAACATCGCTCGCGGGCCGGTTACGGACGGCGCTTTCATCCCATATCGCCTCCAGCCGTTCGGGGATGCGCCCGATCCGCGCCTCCACCTCGGCCCGGCCGCCATTCACGCCGCCATTGCTGCCCAGATATTCGAGCGCGACGTTGATGATCCCGCCGGCATTGATGACATAATCGGGGGCATAGACGATGCCGCGATCATGAATGCGCTGTCCGTCCGCCGCCGTGGCCAGCTGGTTATTCGCGCCGCCAGCGACCACCGGCACATTCAGCGCCGCGATGCTGTCCGCCGTCAATATCGCGCCCAGTGCATTGGGTGACAGCACGTCCGCCTGTATGCTCATGATCGCCGCGCTGTCTGCATATTCCGCGCCCAGCTCGTCGGCCAGCGCCTTGGCCCGCGCCATGTTCACATCCGCCAGCGTCAACCGCGCACCGTCCGCCGCCAATCTGCGCGCCACCCCGCCGCCGACACTGCCGACGCCCTGAATCGCGATATGCACGCCCTGTGCGCTATCCTTACCCAATCCGCGCTTGATGGCGGCGCGGATGCCCATATAGACACCCAGCGCGGTCAATGGCCCCGGGTCACCGCCCGCTTGGCCGCTGGCCACGGGCAGGCCGGACACATGGCGTGTCTCGCGCGCTATTGCCACCATGTCTGCGTCGGACATGCCGACATCCTCGGCCGTGACATAGCGTCCGCCAAGCGACTCAATCGCGCGGCCAAAGGCGGCGAGCAGCGCAGGGGTTTTGATGGGTGCGCCTTCATCGGCCAGGATCACGCCCTTGCCACCACCCATCGGCAGGTCGGCCATGGCATTTTTGTAACTCATACCGCGCGACAGCCGCAGCGCGTCGGTAATCGCCTGCTCCGGCTTGGCATAATGCCAATAGCGCGCCCCGCCCGCCGCTGGCCCCAGATGCGTCGAATGCACCGCAATCACGGCGGTTAGCCCCGCTGCGGCGTCACGAAACAGATGGACGCCCTCATGGTCGTCAAAGTCGGGCAGATCCCAAACAGCAGGCATGGACATGGTCTTTCGTCGATAGGCAACACTATTGCGCACATGCGTAATAATGTGTCTTATGCCATCTGTCACCCGCGATATGCGCGATGATTGAAAAGATGGGGCGACCAACGGGTCTCGAACCCGCGACCTCCGGTACCACAAACCGGCGCTCTAACCAACTGAGCTATGGTCGCCACACGCGCGGCCACAAAATGCCACGCGAAGGCAGCCCGATAGCCCCGCACAGCCGCTGGAGCAAGTTGAAAGTCGCCCCCCATCGCTGCTAAGCAGGTTTCTATGCACTTTGACCTCTCATTATCCGGAGCAGACACAGTTGCCGAACGACTGGCTGCGACCCCGCATGTCCGCAAGGTACCTAACCCCAAATTAGCGCAATTCCTTGTCCCCGGATTTTTCTCACTGGACGACTGCGCCGCTTTGATTGAGCGGATTGACGCGCGCGTCCGTCCCTCGACCATCACCGACGATATTGGCGACCCAGAGTTCCGCACCAGCGAGACGGGCGAGCTTGACCATGGCGATCCGCTCATCGCCGCCATCGACGCACGGATTTGCGCATTAGTGGGGATAGACGCGGCCTTTGGTGAGCCGCTGCAGGGACAACGCTATGATGTCGGACAGCAATTTAAGGGGCATACCGACTATTTTGAGCCGACGGGCGTCGATTTCCACGAGCATACCCATGTGTCAGGGCAACGGACGTGGACGGTGATGGCCTATCTCAACGCTGTCGATGCGGGCGGCGCAACACGTTTCCTAAGCACCGGCAAGCTGCACCAGCCTGAGGTCGGCAAACTGCTCGCTTGGTGTAACCTCACCCCCGACGGCCAGACCAATCCGCATACGCTCCATCAGGCGATGAAGGTGCGTAAGGGGCGCAAATATGTCATCACCAAATGGTTCCGCGAGAAGCCTTGGCCTTGGGGGTGAACTACCGCTCCATGCGGAACTGGACGTTGAGCGTAATGCCGTTGGTCACTTGGCCGGGCTGGATGACATTGCCCGCATCCTCGGCGCTTGCCATCCGCGCCATCACCGGCATCGGTTGCGGTGAAAAGCCGCCGCCCTCACTCACGCTGACCAGCCGTGCGCTGGTGTATCCTGCGGCCCGCGCATAGCGCGTCGCCCGCTCGGTAGCACGCCGCATCGCGGTTTCACGCGCACTATCGAGCATCGCATCGGGTTCTGCGACAAAGAAGCTCGGCCCGCTGATGTTGGTGCCGCCCGCCGTCACCAGCGCGTCGATGAGCGCACCAATTCGCGTCGTGTCAGCGGTGATAACGGTCAGCTGGTTCGACACCTGATAGCCAGTCAGGCGCGGCTGCCCACCGGTTTGCTGCGGGGTATAGTCATATTGCGGTGACAGGTTGAACCCGCTGGTTTGGATGTCGCGCTCGGCAATGCCAGCGCGCTTCAATGCGTCGATCAAGGCGTTCATCCGCACCGTATTTTGGCGCATCGCATCGACGGCACTGAGAGCCTGCGTCGTCACCCCTGCGCCGATGTTGGCTCGGTCGGGCGAGGTTTTCATCTCTTCGGTGATCGAAAAAGCGAGTAAAGGTGTGTCGCGGTCCTGCATCATGTGCATCGCGGCATGGGGGTCAGCGCTTTGAGCAGAGGCCGCATACGGCGCGGCGGCGATTGTGGCGGCGATAAGCAATGGGCGGATCATGGCGGAATACTCCTGTTGACGTGATGTCTCATATACCAATCCACAGCTTGCGCGCCTATGAACCATCTCACAAGGTGCACTTCATCATTGCGCCCGTGCCCACCCTTCCCTAACGCCGCGCTTCTATGGCAGCACCGATCCTCTCCTATGAAGGCCTTGGCTTGGTTCAGGGTAGCGACTGGCTGTTTAAAGACCTCGACATCCACATAGAGCCACGCGCACGGCTCGCGCTCATCGGGCGCAACGGCGCGGGTAAATCGACCCTGCTGCGACTGCTGGCGGGGAGTATCGAGGCCGACACGGGCAAGAGGATGATCGTGCCGGGCACACATGTCGTGATGCTGGAACAGGAGCCATCGCTGAGCGGGTTCGCCACACTCGAAGCCTATGTGCTGTCCGGCGATGACGCGCCCGAACCACACAAGGTCGCAGCCATAGCCTACCAAATGGGGATTGACCTTAGCCGTGATGCCGCCACCGCCAGTGGAGGGGAACGCCGCCGCGCTGCGCTGACCCGCGCGCTGGCCAGCGGACCAGACGTCCTGTTGCTCGACGAGCCAACCAACCACTTGGACCTTGACGCCATCACTTGGCTGGAGAGCTGGCTGCAGCGCTTTAGCGGCGCGTTCGTCGTCATCAGCCACGACCGCACATTCCTGACTCAGGTGACGCGCGAGACTTTGTGGCTCGATCGCGGCACCATCCGCCGCAAGGAAATCGGCTTTGGCGGGTTTGAGGCGTGGATGGAGCAAATCTATGCCGAAGAAGCGCGCAACGCCAAAAGGCTCGACGCCAAGCTGGCGATAGAGGCGCATTGGTTGGAGCGCGGGGTCACGGCGCGGCGCAAGCGCAACCAAGGGCGGCTGGAGAAGCTGCATGAGATGCGTGCAACCCGCGCCGCGATGCTGCGGCCCGCTGGCACTGCGGCGCTTGGCCTGGCCAAGGATGATGTCAAAACCAAGTCGGTTATCACCGCCGAGGGGGTGAACAAAAGCTATGATGGCCGCCCCATCATCCGCGATTTCAGCTTTCGGGTGCAGCGCGGCGACCGCATTGGCTTGGTCGGGGCCAATGGTGCGGGCAAGACGACCCTGCTCAAGCTGTTGACCGGAGAAATTGCGCCCGACAGCGGACGGGTCAACCGCGCCAAGTCGCTCGACGGCATCGTCATCGACCAGCAGCGCGCGCTGTTGACCCCAGACAAAAGGGTGCGCGACATACTTGCCGATGGCGGTGACTGGATTGATGTTCGCGGCGAAAAACGGCACATAAAGGGCTATCTTCAGGACTTTCTGTTCGAACCCGCCATGTCCGAAGCGCGCGTCGGCACATTGTCGGGCGGTGAGCAATCGCGGCTGTTGCTGGCCCGCGAATTTGCGCGGCGTTCGAACCTGTTGGTGCTCGATGAACCGACCAACGACCTCGACCTTGAAACGCTCGACCTGCTCCAAGAGGTCATCGCCGATTATGAGGGCACCGTGTTGCTGGTCAGCCACGACCGCGACTTCCTCGACCGCACCGTCACCGTCACGCTGGGCCTCGACGGGTCGGGTAAAGTCGACATTGTCGCGGGCGGCTATGCCGAGTGGATAGCGCAAAAGAAGGGCACGAAGGCAACGCCGAAAACGCCTGCTCGCACATCGCCGGCCCCGCCCACCAAAAGCGCCGCCCCAACCCCGCGCAAAAAACTGAGCTACAAGGATCAACGCGATTACGACCTGCTGCCCGCACAAATTGATGCCATCGCCGCGTCGATTGCCAAGGCAGAGAGGGCGCTGGACGACCCCGATCTTTATGCCCGCAACTTTACCAGGTTCGAGACACTGACCGCCGATCTGTCGCGCCTTCGCGGCGAAAAGGATGCGGCGGAGGAACGCTGGCTGAGTCTGGCCGAGGAAGTCGAGGGGCTGGGGTGAGACTCCCTTCTTTGTGCTCCTGCGCAGGCAGGAGCGTTGTGTAGTATAACGCTGCCCTCTCCACCGCTCCGGACTAAATCCGGAGCACTTATGAGATTTGAGCGCGCTGCTTGGTTGACACGACGCGCCCGGGGAAACAACGGCCGCCTGCGGGTTTGCGAGGTGTGGTATCAACGATACACACCTCATCCCGACACCCGATAATAACCAGCCAGCCGGTCGAGCGCCAAGCCCAGCACAATCCGTCCCGAGCGGCTGGGCCAACCAAGGCTGCGTTCGGCCACGCTCATCCCCTCGCCCGCGCAAATCACACGCCAGCAGACGTCGGCCAACCCCGGCCCGACATGGGCCATCGCGCCCATGAACCGCCGCCGTGCGTCGATGCCCGCCAGCGTTTGATGATCATGGCTGCGCGCGTTGCGGGGCGAGCCGTCGGGGGCTGGCGCGTCCCATTGCATCGTCACATTGGGTTCCAGCCCCGCACGGGCAAAGTCACACTGTAATTGTTCACCCGCCGCAGCCTGCCTGTCGGTCAATAATTTGCGCGAATGTAGCCATGTTATGACATTTTCGGCGAGGTTCACCGTCACGCTGCGCCGCCGTGCGGTAGGTGCAGAGCGATCAGCGTCAGGATGGGGACGGTGACTGAGTATTTGAGGCAAAGATGATTCCTTTCATCATGACGAAAACCCTCTTGCCATTTGGTGACTATTGTAGGAAAGAAAAAACCAATGTGGTTCGCTAAGAAATGAAGGTCCGCCATGATTAACTCCATCCGCTCTGTCCGCCGTGCCAAGGGATTGACGCTGGAGGAGGTCGGCGCGCGCTGCATTCCGCCAACCACCGCGCAAACCATCGGGCGACTGGAAACGGGCACGCGCACGCTCTCGCTCGGCTGGCTGAACCGCATAGCAGTCGCTCTGGGCGTTGAGTCCCGCGATCTGGTGCAGATGCCGGACGATGAAGCGCTGAGCATTGCGGCGATTATCGGCAATGATGGCGCGCACGCGCCAACCCATGTCGAAACATTACCACATCTACACCCCGAAGCCGCAATGGTTGCGGTGCGTTTCACCGCCAGCATCGGCGATTATCGCCACAGCGATGTGGTGTGGTGTCGCCGCATCGTCCGCGACGCGCTATCCACCGCGCTCAACCGCGATATTTTGGTGCCGCGTCCAGCCGGACGTTTTGTGTTCGGGCGATTGCTGGCAATTGATGGCGACAAGATGCAAATCCTGCCGCTTAGCGATGGCGCGCGCCAACAGATATTCGTCCAACCCGAATGGGTTGCGGTGGCGAACCGCCTGATCCGGACATTGGGGCCGTGACAGCGGACGCACAATCCCCCCCGTTCCACGCCCTCAGCATCGCCACCCTATTCCCGGACGCGACGCGGCCCAATTTCGGGATATTTGTTGAACGGTCTTTGGCCGCACTGGCCCGTCAGCCCGGGGTTCACCTGACCGTCTGCGCGCCGCTTGGCCTGCCGCCATGGCCGCTGTCGTTGCACCCGCGCTATGCCCCGCTGCGTGCTCTGCCGGAGCGCGAGGAGTGGCACGGACTGACGGTGCTGCGCCCGCGTTTCACGCTGATCCCGCGCCTAGCCAAGCGCAACGCCGCCGCCATTGCCCGCGCTATTTTGCCGCACGCCGCCGCGCTCAGCGCGATGCGAAAACTCGACGTTATAGACGCACAATTTTTCTGGCCCGATGGCCCGGCGGCGCATCTGGTCGCAGGCGCGCTCGACCTGCCCTTTTCGATCAAGGCACGCGGCAGCGACATCAGCCACTGGGCGCGGCGGGGTGACGTGGGCGGTGCCATCATGGCGGCCGCATCCGGTGCCACGGGTTTGCTCAGCGTCGCGCAAACACTCAAACAGGATATGGCCACGCTTGGTATGGAGGCCGCGCGCATCCGCGTCCATTATACGGGGCTGGATGCCAGCCGCTTTCACCCGCCAAAGACTCCAGCGGACAGAGCGGAAGCGCGCGCCGAGTGGGGCGTGCCGGAGGGCGTGCCGCTGATCGTCACCGTTGGCGGGCTTATCGACCGCAAGGGGCAAGCATTGGTGATAGAGGCGATGCGCGCGCTGCCCGCCGACACATATTATCTGATGGCGGGCACAGGGCCGGACGCAGGACGACTGGCGCAGATGGCACGCGATATGGGCATGTCCGAGCGCGTTCGCCAACTGGGCGTTATCGCCAATGACCGCCTGCCCAGCCTTTATGCCGCCGCCGATGTCATGGCGCTGCCCAGCGCCAGCGAAGGGCTGGCCAATGTGTGGGTCGAGGCGCTGGCGTGCGGGGTGCCGTTGTTGCTGAGCGATATTCCGCCCGCGCATGAGGTGCTCGATGGCGCTGATGCGGGGGTAATATGCGTGGCCGAGCCGGCGGCAATAGCGGGGGCCATCACCAAGATATTGGCGAACCCGCCCGACCGTATGGCGCTGTCTGCGCGCACCCACGCACGGTTCGACTGGGACCGTAATGGCGGTGAACTGGCGGCGCATTTGCGCGATATGGTGCGGCTTCATGCCATGAGGGATGGTAGCGGAGGAGGGACTTGAACCCCCGACCTATGGATTATGATTCCACCGCTCTAACCAGCTGAGCTACTCCGCCATCCGTCCAGCATTGCTCGTGAAGCAACGCTAGGCGCGGGGCTATAGGAAGGCCGTGGGCAACGGTCAAGGCTGAGCATGCCGTAAAAACTGGCTACATCTCGCCGCGTGCTCGGCGGATGGCAAACCAGCGCGCCACATTGGCTTCATGCTCGGCCAACGTGCGCGCGAACACATGCCCGCCCGACCCATCAGCGACGAAGTAGAGATAGTCGCTGTCCGCCGGACCCAGCGCCGCGATGATCGACGCGCGCCCAGGATTGGCAATCGGCCCCACGGGCAATCCAGCCATGCTATAGGTGTTATATCCGTTGATCGCGTCAATTTCCGAGCGGCGAATACG
>JBBTFY010000045.1:0-60183 GCA_038041635.1 Pseudomonadota bacterium | reverse complement strand
GAACATGACCGTCTGGCTTCCGATCTTGTCAAAGCGCTGGCCAAAGCGCAGCGGCGATTGGCGGCCAAAGAATTTCCAGGGCGAGACGGAGCGGGCACAAGAAAGTGATTGCACGGATGATGATATGGGTCGCACGGGTGTGGCAATGGGGCCCATCGCGGGTGTTGCCACCGTCGTGCCGTTACACACCATCCTGTTCGGCCTATGCCATCACCGCCATCGAACGGCACGGTGCAATCAAAGGTGGATGGCTGGCGACAAAGCGGCTATTGCGCTGCCACCCATGGGGCTCATCCGGCCACGACCCTGTTCCTTAGTTCCGTTTTGAACCCTTTTCCAAACATTGAAAGACGCCTGACCTGTGGAAGATAAACGCAATATCGTCATCGCAACATTGCTGGCGGCGCTCATCCTGTTTGGCTGGCCCTATGTCACGGAACGATTCTTTCCGACCCCCGCAGCGCCGCCCGCGCGCAGTGCCCCAGTGACGGGGGATGCAACGCCCGGTGCGACAGCCAGCGCGGCACCGGTTGCTGGTGCACCCACGACACATGCAGTGAGTGTCGAGGCGGCGCGCACCACATCTCCGCGTATCGCCATCGAAACACCCAAACTGCGCGGGTCGATCAACCTGACGGGCGCACGGATCGACGATCTGGTCCTGCTGGGTTATCGCCAGACGGTCGAACGCGGCGCACCGCCGGTGCAACTGTTCGCACCTAGCGGCACCGCGCACGCTTATTTTGCTGGCGTAGGGTGGAGCGGCGCGGGGTTGAACGCACCGACCGCCGATACGCTGTGGACCGCTCCGGCTGGCGCACGGCTGACCCCGGCGACGCCGGTGACGTTGAGCCACGACAATGGTGTGGGCCAGCTGTTCACCATCACGCTGTCGGTCGATGGCAATTATATGTTCACCGCGCGCCAGAGCATGACCAACAATGGTGCAGCGCCGGTGGCTGTTAAACCCTATAGTTATCTAACCCGCGCCCGCGCGCCGTCACCCGACATCGATAGCTGGACCATCAATACCGGCGCGATGGGGGTATTTGGTGGCACCGCGACATGGTTTAACCAGGATGACATTGACGAAGCGCCCAGTGCGACATTGACCAACGCCACACGCGGCGGCTGGCTTGGCTTTACCGATCAATTCTGGCTTGGCGCGATCATCCCCGACCAAAGAGCGACAATCGACACCGCGTTCCGCAAGGGCGCAGGCGGCCTCTATCAGGCCGATTTTTCCTCACCCGAAGCCATCATTACCTCAGGTAGCAATAGCATAGTCACCACCCGCATCTTTGCCGGGGCAAAGGAAACCGCGCTGCTTGATGCTTACACAGATAGCGGCATTCCCTATCTCGACCGCGCGACCGATTGGGGCTGGTTCTGGTTCATCGCCAAACCGATATTCTATCTGCTCGACGGCATATTCGGGTTGCTTGGCAATTTCGGTTTTGCGATCATGGCGCTGACTTTGCTTATCCGCCTCGTCATGTTCCCGATTGCGCAAAAACAGTTCGCCAGCATGGCGCAGATGCGGATTGTCCAACCAAAGCTGAAAGCGTTGCAGGAGAAATATGCCGATGACAAACCGCGCCTGCAACAGGAAATGATGGCGCTGTACAAGACAGAGAAGATCAATCCTCTCGCGGGCTGCTTGCCGATCCTCGTGCAGATACCGATATTCTATTCGCTGTATAAATGCCTGATGCTCACCGTCGAGATGCGGCACCAGCCGTTCATCGGCTGGATCCGCGACCTTTCCGCCCCCGACCCTGCCAGCCTGATAACGCTGGGTGCGCTATGGGACATCCCGATACCCGCTTTCTTGGGGATCGGGGTGATGGCGGTGCTCTTGGGTATCAGCATGTGGGCGCAATTCCGCCTGAACCCGCCCGCAGCAGACCCAGTGCAGCAACAGGTTTTTTCGATCATGCCGTGGATGTTGATGTTCATCATGGCACCGTTCGCGGCCGGATTGCTGCTCTACTGGATTACCAATAATGTGTTGACGATGAGCCAGCAGCGGCTGCTCTATTCGCGCTATCCGCAGATGAAACAGGCGATGGCAGTCAAGTGATTGGGGGCAGTCAAGTGATGGAGGCGGTCAAGTGACCCCGCAGGAGCAAGATGCGCTCGATGACCGCATTGAGCGTGCGCGCAAGCTGTTTTCGGGCCGCGTCGATTTCTTGCTGTCCGCGCCAAAGCTGGAGTTTTTACCCGAGGCCAGCGTGCCAGAGGTCGCCTTTGCAGGGCGTTCGAACGTCGGTAAATCGACGCTGCTTAACGCGCTGACGGGGCGCAAGGCTCTGGCCCGCGCGTCGAACACACCGGGCCGGACGCAGGAGCTAAACTTCTTTGAGGTCGGCGATCCGCTCAGCTTTCGGCTGGTCGATATGCCGGGCTATGGCTTTGCCACCGCGCCTAAAGCCGTGGTCAAGAAATGGCGTTTTCTGATCAACGATTATCTGCGCGGAAGGCAAGTGCTTAAGCGCACGCTGGTGTTAGTTGACGCGCGCCACGGCCTCAAACCCGTTGATGGCGAAGTACTCGACATGCTCGATGCCGCCGCCGTTTCCTATCATGTCGTGTTGACCAAGGGCGATAAGATCAAACCAACTGAGCTGGAGATTACCCGTTTGACGGTTGCTGATGCGATCCGCAAACGCCCCGCCGCACATCCGGTCGTGCTGGCCACTGCCGCAGAAACCGGCTTTGGCATCCCCGAATTGCGCGCAGCCGTGTTAGAGGCGGTGGAGACCTAAAGGCGCGCAGGCCAAAGCCTGAGTGATCGAAAAGTTTGAAAGACTGCCATTTCCTTAAATTTGGATGGCGCTGCTACTCAAGAACCAAATTGCCACGCCGAGTAGAGCGATAGCCATTACGCGCCTGACCCATCGCGTGCGGCTTGTGTCCGACACCCAAGCGTGAAAACGCGCAGCGCCGATGACAAGTGTCAGGTGGACCAATGTGGCTATGCATACACTTATCGCGGTCAATGTAAGCGCTTGAGACAGCGACGCCATGTGTTGAGTGAGGAATTGCGGGGCAATAATCACGTAGAATATGAAAGCTTTGGGGTTGAGAAGGTTTACCGTCAGCCCCGACCAAAAATGTCGGGTCGTTGCGGTGCTCTGACCAAGCATGGTCGGCGATGTTTCCTTTGAATCACGCCACGCCTGCCACGACAACCACAGCATGAATGCGGCTCCGGACCAACGCAGCGCCGACCATAGTCGAGGGTCCGACGCAACCAAGGCGGCGAGTCCAAATGCAGCCAAAATACCGTTGAGTGTTAGGCCAAGCGCAACGCCAGCGGTAGCAATCAATCCGGCCCGCCGCCCTTCGACCATCGCCAAAGTAGCCAACCACGCCATATTGGGGCCAGGTGTCAACTCGATAAGCAACACCGCCAAAGCAAAACCGATCCAGTCCATTAGGGCCTTGCCTTACGCTTCACTGCCATCCTTGCGTTTTTGCCTGCCCGCACCTGCGAACAAATGCATGTCGATGTCGGGGTAATGGCAATCGGACAGCGCAACTTTGCCGATGGCGAGCAGAATGCAATCCGCGCCGGATTCATTGACCAGATGGTGGCCATTGCCATCGCCCTTGGGGAATGTTGCGACATCGCCCGCGTGCATCGCTGTGCGGCCGCTATCGTCAATCAGCACGGCGTTCCCAGACAAGATGACAACCAGTTCGTCCTCTTCCGCATGCCAGTGGCGCTGCGAAGACCACGCGCCGGGTTTGAGAGTGCAATGCGTCGCCCCGAAGTCGGTGAGGCCTGACGGCCCCATCAGCTTGCGATACCAGCGGCCCTGCACTGGCGCGTCATAGGGCGTAAAATAGCCTGTGGTGTTGGTTTGCTCTATGGCGTCAAGGTCGAGTTTTGGCATGCGAATAGGCTATGCCCACCGCGCACAAATGCAACCCTAAACTTCGCAGGGTTCGGCCTGATCCGCAGCCGCAGCAACGGGCCGCGTTTGCACCGCCGCCTCGCGCGTGGCCCGCGCCACAGCGACGCTCTGCGCCTTGTCGGCCAAGCCCAGCCACACTTTTTCGGCGCGCTGGTAGTTGATCCGCACATTTTCAAGCCCAGCCTGTTCGGCTGCTCTGCCCGCCGCAGCGGCCTGTGTCAGGTAAAATTCATAGGTGTCGGCCATTGCCGCCCTTCCATCGCACTTTGGTGCAAATCAATCCTGATGGCACCTGGCATACCAGGCACCATCAGGATGATAGTTTCGCTTATTCAGCGCGCAGGTTGGTCGCTGCCATCTTGCCACGCTTGTCAGCGGCGAGGTCGTAACCGACGCGCTGATCTTGCTTGAGCGTGCTCATTCCGGCGGCTTCAACCGCGCTGATGTGCACAAAGGCGTCGTTGCCGCCATCTTCGGGAGCGATGAAGCCATAGCCCTTGTCCGCATTGAAAAACTTAACTGTGCCGATTGGCATGATACTATCCTTTAGTAACGAGCCGCGCCGCCTTTCCATCGGGAAACGCAATGCGGATAGGGTCGGGTAACATGATTTCGAAAACGCCGCCCAACCCGAACGACTAGTCACGAAAGTCGGGCGCATAGCTTTCCGATGGGCTGCTTTAGCATGAATATATCGCTTTGTCGTGCTTTGATTTTCAGGCGCTCTTTCACGCTTCGCTATGCTCAGCTATCAACGGTAACATGGCCAGCCTTTCCCCAGTCGATGTCGTCACCATTACCCAACAACTTATCGCCGCGCCCAGCGTGTCTCCTGCAACGGGCGCGGTGTTCGATGTGCTGCAATCTGTGCTGGAACCGATGGGGTTTCGTGTCGAACGCTTTCTTGATGGCATAGATGCGCCCGATGGCCCCGTTGAAAATATGCTGGCGGTGCGTGGGCCAAGAGGTGGGGAGCGCGGCGGACGGCATCTTGCCTTTGCCGGACATGTCGATGTCGTGCCCGTTGGTGATGGCTGGTCGCACGATGCCTTTTCCCCGCGAATCGCTGGCGGCATGCTGTTCGGGCGCGGCGCTGTGGACATGAAGGGCGCGTTGGCCGCGTTCATCGCTGCCGCAGCGGCGACGCCAGCGGATGCGGGGACGCTCAGCCTCATCATCACTGGCGATGAAGAAGGGCCGGCAATCCACGGCACCCGTTCGTTGATAGAGCATATGGTGGCACGCGATATCGCGCCCGACATGATTTTGGTCGGCGAACCATCATCAACCAACCGCTTGGGCGATACGATGAAGGTCGGGCGGCGCGGGTCGGTCAATATCTGGATCACGGTGCCGGGACGCGAAGGGCATGTCGCCTATCCGCAACTTGCCGACAACCCGATCCCGCGCCTGCTGCGCATCCTCAGCTGTATCGACGCGATTGTGCTCGATGCGGGCAATGATTTTTTCCAAGCATCGAATATCGAAATCACCACGATTGATGTCGGGAACAAGGCGACCAACGTTATCCCAGCCAAGGCGGAGGCGCGGCTTTCCATCCGGTTCAACGACTTGCAGAACGGGCAAGCATTGGCCGACAGGATAACCGCGCTGGTCCTTGACGAGGATCCAAACGCCATCGTCACCCCGCTGATTTCGGGCGAAGCCTTCCGCACCAAGCCCGGGCCGTGGGCGGATATGGTTGGCGAAGCGGTGCGCGAAGTCACGGGCCTGAAGTGCGAACAATCAACCACGGGGGGCACATCGGACGCGCGGTTTTTGCACGTTCTCGCCCCCATCCTTGAGTTTGGCCTGCCCAACGCAACGATGCACAAGCGCGATGAAGCGGTGGCGATTGACGACCTTCACGCGCTGGTCGCCATTTATCGCGGGGTTATAGAACGGGCGCTTGCTTCCTAAGCACCACATATACCGCCCCTGCCCCGCCGTGGCGCGGGTGGGCGTTTCGAACAGCAAGGATGCGGCGCGCATGCGGGCTGTGGACAAGCCATGTCGTCAGTTCGCGGCGGATTGCCCCGCGCGGCGCTTCGTCATTCCCACGCGCCTTGCCCGCGACAACAAGCAACACCCGCGCTCCTTGGGCCGTCGCACGATCAAGCGCGCTGGCCAATGCGCTATGCGCTCCAGCTAGATGATGGTCATGCAGGTCG
Source organism: Pseudomonadota bacterium (assembly GCA_038041635.1). Classification (GTDB taxonomy): domain Bacteria; phylum Pseudomonadota; class Alphaproteobacteria; order Sphingomonadales; family Sphingomonadaceae; genus Sphingopyxis. The sequence continues at coordinate 54,089 of JBBTFY010000045.1, read as the reverse complement.
ATGACCATATCGATGGATAGTTTGCCGTTGCGCAGGTCGCGCTCCCACGCTTTGTCGATGGCATCGGTGCCGATAGCGCGACGAGGGCTGAACGTTGGTGGCGGAGAGGTTTTGCGACCTGCCCCATCGCCGTGCTCCGGCGAAGGCCGGAGCCCTGTGTGATTAGGCTCTTTACCCTCCATCGCTCCGGCCTTCGCCGGAGCACGGGAGCTGGTCGCAACCATTGTTTCGTCCCGTATCGGCTTGACCGTCGCGATAATCCGCCGCCATTGCCCCGCGCCACTGTTGTCAGCCACCGCCATGATGTGCAGCCAGCAGCCGTTCCACGCTGATGCGCGGTAACAGCAACAGCACTGCGCCGCGCGCATTCATGCCGCCTGCAATCGCCCTTGCTTCGCCGCCAGCACCCCAAAATGTGTCGACGCGGTTGGCTCCGCGAATCGCCCCGCCCGTGTCCTGCGCTATCCACAGGCCATTGGGCTCGGCGCGGTCGAGCGCTAGCCACACCGGCGCACCGAGCGGGATATAGGCTGGGTCGGCGGCGACACTGGCGCGGCCCACGACCTGAACCCCAAGCGAGCCGAGCGGCCCAGCACCCGTTAGTTCGCGAAAAAACACCCAGCTGGGGTTTTCGTGCATCAAGGCCATACCGCCGTCGCTTTGCCGCCGCATATGGGCAATGATGCTTTGCATCGACACGCCGCCAGCGGGTAATTCACCGCGACCCAGCAACAATCGCCCTACGCCTACGAAATCATGGCCATTCTGACTAGCATAGCCGATCCGCATCACGCTGCCATCGGGGAGTCGCAGGCGGCCAGACCCCTGTATTTGCAGAAAGAAAAACTCGATCGCATCCTCGGCCCAAGCAATTTCTAGTCCGCGCCCATTCAGCGCGCCGCCGTCAATCGCCGCGCGGTCAAAATAGGGAATCAGCCGCCCATTCTCCATTCTGCCACGAATCCGCTTACCCGCAAGGCTTGCCGAGAACTGCCCAAGGTCAACCTCGATCAAATCATTAGGCACGCCATAAACAGGGGTTGAAAAACGCGCCGTCCGCGTGCGCGACCCCGCAATTTCCGGCTCGAAATAGCCCGTCGCCTGACCGCGCCCATCGCCAATCTGAACGGTGCGAAATTGTTCGGCAAAAAAGCGAATAGCGTCTCCATCTGCCCAGTCGCGCGCGGCGACGCAAGCGACATCCCAATCGCCGCTTTGCGTCAGTCCGCTGGCATCGGTGCGGCGCATCACTGCGGGGCACGACAGGCGAAACGCCACCAGCGCCCGCGCTGCATTCTGTGCTGTCAGTCCGCGCGGGACACCATCCGGCCCAGCGATGACGCCTGCACCCGCCGCATTGGTCGCATCGGCGGGGGCGGGCGCTGTCGGCAACGGCGTTCCGGGTGTGGCGGGCGTTGGCCGCGCCGCTTGCTCCGCTATTGGGCTCGATGCGGGGCGCGGAGAAGCTACTGGCCCGCCGCTATTGGGAACGATGGTGCTGCACGCACTGGTGAACAGCATGGCCGCAACGAGCAGCGGAAATCGCGCAGGGTAAGCCCTCACTCCGCGTCGGTTTCGTCGAGCAACCAGTTGGGATCCTGACTGGCGATGGCGCGGACAAAGCTCCACACATCCTGCGTCGCCGATGCATCGGTCATCGACCCAGCGACAATCTTGTCATCCTTGTCGCGGGTGACGGCCGCGATATCCGCGTCGAAACGCATCGTGATGCGGGCGATACCCGCCGCAATGCCAGCATCGACGATCACCGCTTTATCGATGACCACCAAACGGTTGCTGAGCGTTTCACCGCGCGCCACGCGGGCATCTATGGCATCGGCAAAGGCCTGATAGCTGTCGTCATCGCACAGGCCGCGCAGCGCGTCCTTATCGCCTTGCCAATACGCCTCAAGGATTAAGCGATAGGCCGCTTGCGCCCCAGCAATAAAGCGCGCGACATCAAAACTGCGATCGGCAGACAATATGGCGCGAACGCCAATTTCTGCAGCGGGTTCATAGACCATACCTGCCTGTCGCGTGGGCACAGTTGGCTGCACCGCCTCGCCCACCGGCATTACGGGTGCGATGGGTGCAGTGCGCGGGCGCTCCTCCGATCGCGGCAGGAACGCATCGTCGCTTTTCCCGTGCTTGCCAAGCGCACTATACAGCCGAAAGCCCAAAAAAGCGGCAATCATGGCGAGGATGATGATCGTTGGTGTCACGCGTTTGCCGCTTTCGAAAAAAACTTCCCTGCACCCAAGATAGGCGATGTTTCACCTGTTTCCAACAGGACATGTGAATAATGTCTGACTTAGGGTCAGAACCCATTAATAGCACGAACTGAGGTTTGAACCGATTTCGTTCAGTGCGAGAAGGAAAGGCGAAGTGAATATGTCGATATTTCAAGATTTTACGACGCAGCAATAGGCGAAATCGGTCAAATCCAATAGGACAGCAAAATGGCTTTCATCTCAGGCCCAAATGCCCTTGAAGATAGTCCCGCTATCCCTGTGCGGCCATTTCGGTCCGATATGGCCGAGCCTGATCGTTCAAGCGAGAAGCATGTTTTGCTTAGGGCTTGAACGTGAATCAGGCTCTCAACGACAGCTGGACCTTGATTCACGTTTCAGGCCTTTTCAGCCTGAAACGATCAAGGTCTGGCCATTTTGCTGCCGTAGCCGTGCGATTAATGGGTTCTGACCCTTCGGCTCAATTCATCCCGCAATACGCACCATTGCACCTGCAAAGGCGCGCTGCTAGGGGCCGTGGCCAAGGGCTTTTAGGCCTTTTCTAACATCATTATCACTCGGAAAGAGCGCCCACATGGCTGACGAAGCAATTCCCAACGACACCATCACCACCCCCGGCATCGACACCGGGGTTCAGGCCAATGGAGCAGACACCAGCCCCGCCATCGGCCTGTTGTCCCAATATGTGAAGGATTTGTCGTTCGAAAATCCCAACGCCCCAGCCTGTTACCAATGGACGTCGCAACCGCAAGTGGATGTGCAGTTCAACATTGGCAGCGATGTTGTTGGCGATAATGTCCATGAAACGTCGCTGAAAATCGACATTAGTGCGGTCCACCCAGAAGGGCAGGGCTTTGTCATCGACTTGACCTATGCCGGGCTGTTTGGCGTCCGCAATGTGCCCGAGGAACAGGTCAAAGCATTCATGCTGGCCGAAGCGCCCGCGCTGCTTTTCCCCTTTGCTAGGCGGGTGATTGCCGACGCCGTGCGCGATGGCGGTTTCATGCCGCTATTGCTCGACCCGATTGATTTTCGCGGCCTGTTCCTTGCGCAACAAGCGCAAATGACCGAACAGGACGGCGGGTTGGCGGAGGCCGAACCACTCGGCACCGCATAATTTCGATGAGCCTGGTTCGCTCCGTCTCGACCATCGGCAGCCTGACATTGGTCAGCCGCTTCATGGGCATGGCGCGCGACATATTATTCGCACGCTATGTCGGGGCGGGGATGGCGTCGGACGCGTTCCTTATTGCGTGGCGGCTGCCCAACCTGTTCCGCGCGCTGTTTGCAGAAGGCGCACTGGCGGCCGTTTTTGTGCCGATGTTCAACCGGCGCATGGCAGAGGGCGAGGCGGCCGAGGCGGGAACCGGCCTTGCCGCCGCAAGGGTCTTTGCCGGGCAAGTGCTGTCTGTGCTATTCCCGTTCCTTATCGTCTTTACCGCCATATTGATGCTGCTCGCCGGGCCGATTGTGATGGCGATGACCGGCGGGTTTCAAAATGCATCGCCTGAGAAATATATACTCACCCGGCATTTTGCGGTCATTATGTTTCCCTATCTGGGGTTGATTTCGATCGTGTCCTTGCTTGGCGGGGTATTGAATTCAATCAACCGCTTTTGGGTCAATGCGGCGGCGCCGATATTGCTTAATCTGGCGCTGATTATTGCGCTGATATTCTTTCATGGGCCAACGCCGCAGGATACCGCGCAGACACAGGCTATCGCGGTAACAGTTGCGGGGGTCATCCAACTGGCGTGGCTCACGCTGTCGTGCCGCCAAGCAGGGGTTTCGCTCAAACTGACGCTGCCAAAATTGACCCCCGACGTCAAAACCATGTTGCTGTTGATGGCGCCAGCCGCCATCGGTCAGGGGGCAATCCAGATCAATATATTGGTATCGACCAGCCTGGCCGCGCGCTTCCTGTCCGAAGGCGCGCCGTCATGGCTCTATTATGCCGACAGGCTCAACCAATTGCCGCTGGGGATTATCGGCATCGGCGTCGGCACCGCGATTTTGCCGATGCTGTCGCGCCAAATTGCCAACGACAATAGCGTTGCCGCCAACCATACACAGAACCGCGCGATTGAGCTGGCGATGTTTCTGGCGATGCCCGCCGCGATTGCACTGGCCTGTGCCGGCGTGCCGATTATTCGCGGGCTGCTCCAGCACGGCATTTTCACCGCCAGCGACACCAGCGCGACGGCGGCGGTGCTCGGTGCCTTTGCGCTCGGCATTCCCGCTTATGTGCTCATCAAGGTGCTCACCCCCGGATTTTACGCGCGCACCGACACCAAAACCCCTGTGCGGCTGGCGTTGATGTCGATGCTGGTCAATCTGGTCGGCAACCTCATTCTCATCTGGCCATACGGCGCTGTCGGAGTGGGCATTGCCACCGCCATCGCCGCATGGGTCAATGTCATTCTGCTCTACGCCGTGCTGCATCGACGCGGGCATTTGGTGGTCGAACCCGCATTAGTGTCCAAATTGCTACGCATCATGCTGGCTTCGGCGGCAATGGGCGCAGCCCTGTGGTATGCTTGGCCATGGGCCGATGGCTATATGATCGGCGGATTTTGGAACCGTATTGTCGTGCTTGCATTACTGTGCGGTGCAGGGGCGGTGGTTTATGCGCTCGCCACGGTCGCTACTGGCGCTTATCGCTTAAGCGAGCTTAAGGCATTGCTGCGCCGCAACCCAGCTGTTTCAGAGGAACAATGATGCGCGTCGTATCCGGCATCCAGCCCACGGGCAGCCTCCATCTTGGCAATTATCTCGGTGCGATTGTGCAATGGACCGCGATGCAGGATGCGAATCCCGGCGCGTGCTTGTTCTTCATGGCCGATTTGCACGCCATCACGGTGCGCACCGATGCGGAAACCCTTGCCAACAATGTCCGCGAACTCGCCGCAGCGATGATCGCCAGTGGCATCGACCCCGCCAAATCGACGCTGTTCAACCAGACCCGCGTGCCACAGCATAGCGAGCTGGCGTGGCTGTTGATGTGCACCGCGCGGATCGGCTGGCTCAATCGGATGACCCAGTTCAAGGACAAGGCGGGCAAGGACCGCGAAGGGTCGAGCATCGGCCTGTTTGCTTACCCCGTGCTGCAAGCCGCCGATGTGCTGCTGTATCAGGCTACGCACGTTCCGGTGGGCGAGGACCAGAAACAGCATCTCGAGCTGGCGCGCGACATTGCGACCAAGTTCAACCAAGACACCGGCACCGCCACCTTCACCCTGCCCGAACCGATTATCGGCAGCATGGCACCGCGCGTCATGTCTCTGCGCGATGGCAGCGCCAAAATGTCGAAATCCGACCCCAGCGACATGAGCCGGATCAACCTGACTGATGATGACGATGCGATTGCGCAAAAGTTCCGCAAAGCACGAACCGATGCTGATCCGCTGCCCAGCGAAATGGCGGGCCTAGCGGGGCGCGCCGAAGCCGCCAACCTCGTCACCATATACGCCGCGCTGTCGGGTGAAACACGCGATGCGGTGTGCGCACGCTTTGCGGGGCAAGGGTTCGGGGTGTTCAAGCCCGCGCTCGCCGACCTAGCCATCGCCCGTCTCGCGCCGATGCGCACACGCTTTGTCGAACTCAAAGCCGATGCGGCGGCCATCGACGCGATCCTCGATGCCGGGGCGGCGCGCGCCCGCGAACTCGCAGCGCCGACGCTGTGCGCGGCGCACGCGGCGCTGGGGCTGCACACCTGACTCCGCCTCGCGGTTAAAGCCGGGTTCAGCAAGGGCACACTAGGAGTCGGCTCAAGGGCCGTTGTTGCTTATCCGCGCCGCAACGCCCATGATTCGTCCATCCGTGAAGGGAACCAAGAGATGCGACTCGCTCCTGCTTTGAAAACCGCGCTTGCCGCCGCGCTGCTGGCCTCGCTTGGCGCATGTGCGACGCCGTTCCGCGCCGATGTCTCGCGCTTCTCGGCCATGCCCGCGCCGCAGGGGCAGACTTACGCCATTGCCGCGCGCGATGAAGGCGACAAGGGTGGGCTGGAGTTTGGCCATTATGCGTCGCTCGTCTCCGCAGAAATGACGCGGCTGGGCTATCGGCAGGTCGCGCCGGGTGAGGCTGCCGACTTCACCATCACCATGAATTATGGCGTCGATGAAGGGCGCGAGCGCATGGTGCGCAGCCCTGGGTATTACGACCCGTTTTGGGGACCGGGTTGGGGCGGCTTTTACGGTCGCGGCCATTATAGCCGCCCCGTCATCATCCGCACGCGCGGCGGCTATCGCTATGTCCATGGCGGCTACGACCCGTTCCTGTTTGGCAGCGGCTTTGGCGATTATGGCGATGTGCGCAGCTATACCGTCTATACCAGCGGGCTGGACGTTGTGATTTCGCGCACCGACGGCGGCGAACGTCTGTTCGAAGGGTCGGCGGAAGCGGCATCGCGTTCCAACGATTTAACGCAAACCATCCCCAATCTGGTCGAAGCGATGTTCACCGGTTTCCCCGGTAACAGCGGTGAGAAAGTGCGGATAACAATCGCCCCGCCGGAAGGCGGGAGGCGGCGCTAACAGCCGCGCTCGCTTGCGAGTGGGAAAGGCCAAAGAAAAGCGCCCCGCCGGAAGGTGACGCTGATTACGCCGTGAGCGCACGCCTGATGCGGCGGATGTCGGTGTCGAGGTCGGCATCGCCTTGGCGCAGCATCTCAATTGTCCGCACCGCATGGATAACCGTCGAATGGTCGCGTCCACCAAAGCGGCGACCAATTTCGGGAAAGCTGCGCGGCGTCAATTCCTTGGCCAGATACATCGCCACCTGACGCGGGCGGGCAATGGCACGCACGCGGCGTTGCGAGCCCATTTCCGATTTATCGATACGGTAATGCGCACAGACGGCGCGCTGGATTTCCTCAATCGTCACCCGCGCGCGCGACCCACGCGCCACTTCGGCCAGCCGCGCCTGTGCATTCTCAAGGTCAATGGGTGTGTCGGTGAGCGCGGCATAGGCGACCAGTTTGTTGAGCGCGCCCTCCAATTCGCGCACATTGCGCGGGAAGGCATGGGCGATCCAGTCGAGCACCACGGTCGGCACATCGACGCCCAGCGCCTCTGCCTTGCGCGCAAGGATGGCAGCGCGCAATTCAACGTCGGGCGGATCTATATCAGCGACCAAACCGCCCGCCAGCCGTGACAACAGCCGCTGATTGATCCCGTCAAGCCGATGCGGCACGCGGTCGGCGGTCACCACCAACCGCCCGCCGCCCGACACCACTTCGTCAAAGGTATGGAGTAATTCAGTTTGCGTCGAATCCTTGCCGATGATGAATTGCAAATCGTCAATCGCCAGTAAATCGGCGGCGCGCAGCCGCTCCTTGAACGACAGCATATCGTTGGCACGGACCGCCGCGACAAACTCCAGCATGAATTTTTCAGCCGACATCAACAGAATGCGTGCCTGCGGGTTACGCGCCAACGTCGCGCTCGCAATCGCGTGGAGCAAATGTGTCTTGCCCTGCCCCGTTTCGGCGCGAAGATAGAGCGGGTGAAATTGCGGGGCCTCAGCTGCCGCCATCCGCCGCGCCGCGCCCAGCGCCAATATATTGCTGCGCCCCTGAACAAAGGTCGAAAATGTAAACTTGTCGTCGAGCGTCGGGCGCGTCGCTATGGCTTGGGCAGTGCTGGTGGCTGCAGGTGCCAGTCTGGCGCGCGCAACCGTGGACGCTTGCACAGCCACCACGCGCACCGCCACAACATCCGGCAAATGCATCTGCCACGCCATGCGCAGGCGGTCGGCGAAGCGGCTCTCTATCTGCTCGGCGGTAAAGCTGCTTGGCGCGCTAAGGCGCAGCTCGCCGTTTGCCTCGTCAAACCCTAAGGGGCGGACATGTTTAATCCATTGGTCAAAAACGCGCGCACCAATATCTTTGCGAAGACCAGTGGCGATGTCGGTCCATAGTCGGTCAAGCTGCACCATATCGCCAAATTGCGGCGCATCGGCGGTGGCATCACCTGCCCGCTCATGCCCGCCATTCAGGTCAACCGCCTGTGCCATCCGCCGCCATCATCCCCCATCGCGCCCGCAAAGCCGAGCAAAACCCATCCCCACCGCAAAGAAGCCTTCGCGGTCGCCCATTTCATTGTCTTGGTGCGGTCGCACGACGAAGCGCAGCGACAGATGTGTCTAGGGTCGCACGGGTGAGTCGGGCAAGAGCGTCACTGTAAAAAAAGTGAAATAAACTGGCTTGACTCGGATAAGTGCGGCTTTGCGGAGAGATGGCATTTTATACAAACAAAATCATATACTTATAATATTGGCATGGATGATGTCATGACGCGAATCGCGGGAAATCCTAGACTTTTCTTCGCGCAGCAAAAAGGCCGCCTGATGCAATCACACCAGCGGCCTCTCTACGCCATGCGGCAGGGCGTGGCCCCGTCGCTGAGATATATCAAACCAGCGCGGCAACAGCCTTGGTCAGGCGCGAATATTTGCGCGATGCGGTGTTTTTTGCATAAACGCCCTTGGCAACGCCGCGCGCCAATTCAGGCTGCATCACAACCATAGCGGCAGACGCTGCATCTTTGTCGCCAGCGACCAGCGCCGATTCGACCTTTTTAATCATGGTGCGAATCCGCGCGACGCGGTTACCGTTAACAATAGTGCGGCGCTCGTTGCGGCGGATGCGCTTACGGGCCTGGGGCGTATTGGCCATGAAATCCTCAACTCAAATGATGGTTCTACAGGCGAAAAAGGCCAGAATCACTGCTCCGGCCCGCTTCAAGTTGGTGGCGCATAGCGAGCATGGCACAAAAGGTCAACGGATTCGCGAGCGAGCGCGCATTAGTTTTGGCAATGCCCGTAATTTTTGCTGCCTCACGCTTGACAGCGCGGGCGTGTTCCTTGCCTCACGCTTGACAGCGCGGGCAGTAAAATGTCGAGCGCCCACCCTGCACCAGTCGCGCTATCGGCTCCGCGCACCCGCTGCACATCTGCCCTTCGCGGCCATAGACGCGCCACGCATGGCTAAAATAGCCAAGCTGCCCATCAGGGTGGACGAAATCCTTGAGCGACGACCCGCCCGCCACAATCGCCGCCGTCAAAACCGCCTTGATAGCCACAACCAATCGCTTCAGCTTGACGCGCGGCACATCCCGCCCGGCGCGCATTGGCGCTATCCCCGCGATGAACAGCGCCTCGCACACATAGATATTGCCCAGCCCCGCGACGATATTTTGGTCGAGCAGCAACTGTTTTATCGGTGCCGCGCGCCCCGCTATCGCCTGTGCCAGCACGCCCGCGTCAAACGCATCCGACAGCGGTTCCAGCCCCATCGCCGCGAACGGCGCAAAGCTCTGTTCGGGGTCGCCCGTCACCAGGTCAACCGAGCCGAACCGGCGCGGATCGTTGAGCGCCAGCCAGCGCCCAGCCTCGGTGAGCAAGCGCAAATGATCGTGCTTCTCATGCCTCTCGGCATCGATCCGCCACCGCCCCGACATGCCGAGGTGAAAAATCATCACATCATCGCGGTCGGTCGCTATCAGCCCATATTTGGCGCGCCGCGACAGCGCCGTCACCCGCGCGCCCACCATCCGCTGCACTAAATCTTGTGGGAATGGCCGCCGCAAATCTGGCCGCATCAGCTCCAGCCGCTCAATACGCTCGCCTTCCAGCACCGGCACCAGCCCGCGAACGGTCGTCTCAACTTCGGGAAGCTCTGGCATGGCGAAACAGCTAGCGGCATGACGCACTCTTAGCTAGGGGAAACTCCATGACCGATACCGTCTCCTTTGGCTATGAACAGGTTAGCCCCGATGAAAAAACCCGCCGCGTTGGCGGGGTCTTTTCCAATGTTGCGCGTAAATATGACGTGATGAACGACGCTATGTCGGGCGGGATGCACCGCCTATGGAAAGATCGCTTTGTCCGGCGATTGAAACCGCGAAAGGGCGAACATATTCTCGACATGGCTGGCGGCACCGGCGACATCGCGTTTCGCATCGCCAAAACGGGCGCGCTGGTCACGGTGTCGGACATCAACCCCGATATGCTGGGCGTCGGCATGGAACGCGCGGAAAAGCGCGAAATTGCTGGCCTAAGCTGGTCCGAACAGAATGCCGAAACATTGACCTTCGATGACGCCATGTTTGACGGCTACACCATCGCTTTTGGTATTCGCAATGTCACCCACATCGACAAAGCACTGGCCGAAGCGCGCCGCGTCCTCAAACCCGGCGGGCGTTTTTTCTGTCTGGAATTCTCCACCGTCGAATGGCCGGGCCTCAAAGAGGTTTATGACGCCTATTCGCACAAAGTCGTCCCGCGCCTTGGCCAAATGATTGCCGGCGACGCGGAAAGCTATCGCTACCTCATCGAATCGATCCGCAAGTTCCCGCCAATGCCGCAATTTCAGAGCATGATTGAAACCGCCGGGTTCGCGCATACCAAGGTTGAGCCGATCATGGGCGGGCTTGTCGCCATTCATAGCGGTTGGAAAATCGGGTGAACCACACGCAATGACCCGCCCCATCACCCATATCTGGCGGCTGCTCAGCTGGGGCCGGACGCTGGCCAAGCACGGCGCGTTGCGCGGCATCGAACAATCGCCAACGACACCCGCTTCGGTGCGGCGGCTGGCTCGGCTAGCGCGATTTGGCACGGCACAGCCCGCAGTGGCCGATTATGCATCGGCATTTCGCGCCATCGGCCCCGCCGCGATCAAACTGGGGCAGACGCTGGCCACACGGCCCGACTTGGTCGGCGAAGAGGCGGCGCATAATCTGCTCATGTTGCAGGACGCGTTGCCGCCAGCACCCTTTGCCGGGGTCAAGCCGCTGATTGAGGCGGGGCTGGGCCGCACCATCGCCGATGCTTATGCCAGCTTCAACGAAGACCCCATCGGTTCCGCGTCCGTGGCGATAGTCTATCGCGCCACCACCACCGAAGGGGCCGATGTTGCGGTCAAAGTGTTGCGCCCAGGCGTGCGCGAGAAGTTTGCGCGCGACATCGAAACTTACGAATGGGCGGCGGCGCATTTAGAGGCGATGGGTGGCCCGGAAATCGCGCGGCTATGCCCACGCCTTGTCATCGCCAATTTCAAACGCTGGACGATGCGCGAGCTGGACTTGCGCCGCGAAGCCGCGTCGGCCTCCGAACTCGCCGAGGCGGCCGTCGCATTAGAAGGCTACCGCGTCCCCGCCATCGATTGGGACCGCACCAGCGGCACCGTGATGACGTTGGAATGGATCGACGGCATCAAAATATCGGACCGCGCCGCGCTCCTCGCCGCAGGGCATGACACCAAAACACTCGCCGACCGGTTGGTCAATGCCTTCCTGCATCAAGCGATTTCCGACGGCCATTTTCACGCCGACATGCATCAGGGTAATCTGATCGTCGAACCCGATGGCACTATCGCCGCGATTGATTTTGGCATCATGGGTCGCATCAACCGCAAGGCCCGCAGCTGGCTCGCCGAGATACTCTATGGCCTCATCACCGGCAATTATGCCCGTGTGGCGGAAATACATTTCGAGGCGCAATATGTGCCGTCGCACCACAACCAAGACGATTTTGCAACCGCGCTGCGTGCCGTGGGCGAACCGATGCGCGGCCGCCCGGTCAAGGAATTGTCGGTCGGGCAGATGCTCGACGGGCTGTTCTCCATCACGCGGGATTTCGACATGCAGACCCAGCCGCATCTCCTGCTCCTCCAAAAAACGATGGTGATGGTCGAAGGGGTGGCGACCGCGCTCGACCCCGACCTCAACATGTGGGACACCAGCGGCCCGTTCGTCAAAGAATGGATCCGCGAGGAACTCGGCCCCGAAGCGATGCTCGCCGACCGCCTGATCGCGACCAACCGCACGCTGCGCCGCCTGCCAGACCTGTTGCGCCGCATTGAGGACTCGTTCCCCGACAAGGGCGCGGCCCCCCCGCCGCCGCCCTTGCCCAACGTCCCGTTGATGTGGGAACGGCGAGAGGGGTCCGGCGGCGCGGGTTCTGGCTGGTGGGGCTATGCCCTGACCGCCACGCTCGGCGCAGTCGCTGGCGTCACCGGGATGATGCTGTGGGGGTGAGCAACCTCAAGCCAATAAGCCGCGCCCGGATTGCGTGCGGGGCTTTGTTTGGTTGGACTATGCAGTAGGCGTAACCACCCTTTCCTACAGACTCTGCACCATGGTAAGATGCGCACGGGCTTTGGCAGGCATCCTGTTTGGCCCTTCCCCTAGGCAAGCCTAGCGGGCTGGCTCTTTGACAGCGTTGATCGGCATCTCATAATTTTACCCTCTCCCCCCTTGTGGGGAGAGGATAGGCAGCCTTGACGCGCCTAGCGTCTAGGCGGACTTGGAGAGGGGGTATGGCGGCGCTGCACTGTGCGCAGACCCCCTTCGTCATCCCGAAACAAGTTAGGGATGACGAGAGAAGGGAGGCGTGTATTAAGTTTACACCACACCCCTGTAACCCGCAGGCGGCCGTTGTTTCCCCCCTGTTTAGTGTCAACCAAGCCCCGTGAACAAATCACGTTCCTTGGTGTCAACTTTGTCAACTTTGGCCCAGTGCCGCCGCTTGCCACGCATCGCCACTACGCATATATAATGCGCAAAGGAAATGCGCAATGAATCGCCCTATTCGATTTGACGGACCAAAAAAGCCCACCAATGTTTCGCTGGCAGCCAATCTGGTAGAAGAAGCAAAGCAGCTCGGGATTAATGTCAGCGAGGCCTGCCAATCCGGCCTCGCTGCGCAGGTCAAAAGGGCGCGCGAAGATGCTTGGAAGCTCGAAAACCGCGCGGCGATCGAATCGTGGAATGACTATGTACGCAAAAATGGCATGCCTTATGACGAATATCGTCAGCTCTGATGGCGCGGCTCGATGTATATCCTGGGGCACGAGGCAAGGGCTATCTCCTCGACTGCCAGCCTGATTTTTTGAGCGACCTTGAAAGCCGCGTCGTTGTTCCTCTGATGCCTGCAACAGGCCTACCCGCCACAACGCGGCTCAACCCGATGTTTACCATTAACGGTGAAAAGCATGTGATGACAACCCAGTTGATTTTTGCCATTCCAACCGAAAGGCTCGGTAAAACTGTGGCATCGCTGGCGCGCGAACAGCTAACGATCATCGCTGCCCTCGATATGCTAATCAGCGGATTTTGACGATGACCAAGGCGCGCATCCTGCTCATCATCGGCGGCGGCATCGCCGCGTATAAGTCATGCGAGCTGGTGCGCCTGCTCAAAAAGCAGGGCATGGCCGTTACCTGTGTATTGACCGATGGTGGCGCCCAATTCGTGACGCCGCTTTCGCTCGCCGCGCTCAGCGAAAACAAGGTCTATAGTGCGCTGTTCGACCTCAAGGACGAGGTCGAGATGGGGCATATCCAGCTCTCGCGGCAGGCTGATTTGGTCGTCGTCTGCCCCGCGACCGCCGATTTACTGGCGCGGATGGCGGCGGGCATGGCCAACGACCTTGCTACCACCTTGTTGCTCGCCACAGACAAACCAGTGCTAGCGGTCCCGGCCATGAATGTGCGGATGTGGCAGCATGCGGCAACCCAGCGCAATGTAGCGCAGTTACGAGGCGATGGCGTGGCGATCATCCCGCCGGTTGACGGCGAAATGGCGTGCGGAGAGTTTGGCCCCGGACGCCTACCCGAACCCGAAGCTATTTTGCTGGCGATAAATGCGCAGCTTGCTGGCGCGACCGCACTTGACGCACAACCCGACTTTACCGCAGAAAATCACCGCCCGCTGTTCGGCAAGCATATCCTGATTACCGCCGGGCCGACGCACGAGGCGATTGACCCGGTTCGCTACATCGCCAACCGCTCATCAGGAAAACAGGGTTTTGCGATTGCCGCCGCCGCCGCCGATGCCGGCGCAAAGGTGACTTTGATTTCCGGCCCCGTCGCGCTACCGACTCCGTCTGGCGTCATCCGCATCGACGTAGAAAGCGCGGCCGAAATGGCCGATATGGTCGATACCGCTTTGCCTGCCGATGCCGCAATCATGGTCGCGGCGGTGGCGGACTGGCGTGCAGCAGCACCTGCTTCGTCCAAAATAAAAAAAGATGGCAGCGGCAAAATCCCCGCGCTCGCGCTCACTGAAAATCAGGACATTCTCGCCACCCTCGCCAAATCCCCGCATCGCCCACGCCTGCTCATCGGCTTTGCTGCAGAAACAGAAAATGTCATCGCGCACGCACAGGCCAAATTGGCACGCAAGGGGTGCGACTGGATAGTCGCCAACGATGTTGCGGCCGACCCGATGGGCGGCGACGCCAACCGCATCCACCTGATTACTATGAGCGGCGTTGACAGTTGGGATCGCATGACCAAGGACGAAGTCGCTAGGAATATTATTGCAAAGGTCACCGATGCCCTCACCCGCCCCTAAACCACTCGCCCCCATCACTATCGCCATCAAGCGGCTTCCCAATGGCGGCGGCCTAACTTTGCCAGCCTATGCGAGCGATGGCGCGGCGGGCATGGACATTGTCGCCGCCGAAGGGGTGATGCTTAAACCAGGACAGCGCGCCGCGATTTGCACTGGCATTGCGCTCGCCATTCCAGCGGGGTGGGAAGTACAGGTGCGCCCGCGTTCTGGCCTCGCGCTTAAGAACGGCGTCACCTGCCTCAACACACCCGGCACCATAGACAGCGATTATCGCGGCGAAGTGAAGGTGATCTTGGCCAATTTGGGCGATGAGTATTTCGAGGTCAAACGCGGCGATCGCATCGCCCAATTGGTGCCCGCACAGGTGCAGCGCGCCACGCTCGTCGAAGTCGACAGCCTTGACGCAACCGCGCGCGGCACGGGCGGATTTGGCTCGACGGGGCGCTAGATTTAATGCTGACTGACAGCGAACTCGATCGCTATGCGCGCCACATAGTCTTGCCGCATATCGGCGGCGTTGGACAGGCCAAGATAAAGGCTGCGCGCATCCTCATCATCGGTGCGGGCGGCATAGGCAGTGCGGTCATTCCCGCCCTCGCAGCCAGCGGCGTTGGCATGATGCGGATCGTTGACGATGATGTAGTTGCGCTCAGCAATTTGCAGCGTCAGACTTTGTTTGCGACCAGCGACATCGGGCGGCCAAAGGTTGCGGTCGCGGCGGAACGCATCGCCGCGCTCAACCCGCATGTCATGGTCGAAACGCAGGCGCTGCGGGTGGACGCAGTTAACCTACCCGCGTTGCTGGGCGGCGTAGATATGGTCATCGACGGCAGCGATAATTTTGCAACCCGCCTTGCGGTATCCGACGCCGCGACGGCCGCGCGCGTGCCGCTGGTTTCCGCCGCTATCGCGCAATTTCAGGGGCAGGTTGGCACCTTTACGGGCTGGATGGCGGACAGGCCCTGTTACCGCTGTTTCGTCGGCGATGCGCATGACCCAGAGGAATGCGACAGCTGCGCAGAACAAGGCGTGCTCGGCGCGATGGTCGCCATGGTCGGCGGATTTGCTGCGATGGAGGCGTTGCGCCTTATCACAGGCTTTGGCGATGCAGCGGCGGGCAAGCTGCACGTCATCGACGGCCTCGGCCCGACGTGGCGCACGATGCGCTTGCCCAAAGACGCAAAGTGTAGCGGATGCTACTAATGCGCCACATATTGCGAGAATAGAATACAGCCATCGCGTGTCGTCATCTCACCGTGGTTCGACCCCGCTTCGACAAAAATATAGTCGCCAGTCGAAAATGTACGCCCGCCCATCACTACATCGCCGGCAATAACGAGGATATGTTCATCCTCAGATGAATCTTGATCATGGTCACCCTCAACCGCACCTGGACCGCAACGCAACAGCATCGCCTTATCTGACCAAAGATCCTTCCGATCGATCTTCTCATTATGCCTTTCCCACTGGCCATCTGAAAAAACTTCGGGCCGAGCATGGGCAAATGCCGCTTGTTCCAGCGCCATAGCGCCGGATATGCGACTCCATAATTCTTCTGATGGGCGTGCGCTCGAGGGCACTTGATCAAGCCCAACCAGGCGCAGTTCTTCGGCCAATATCGCTTTGTCCAGCGCGCCATCATAAAGACGGCGGCGCGCGACTTCAGCGCGCTCTGCTGGTGACAGCGCGCCAACAACAAAGGCAAGGGCAGTTTCGTGATGGTCCATTGTTCAGGATCCTTTTATTTAACTTCGACGTGATGCATCGTCGACGCTGATTCAATTAAACAGATGCCGCCCCCGTGGGCATCCATACAGTGGCGCAATGATGTGGTGCCGCGGCGCACCCAACTCTTTACTGTGCCAAGCGGTTGACCCAGATAGTCGGCCAATTCGCTATGGCTCATTCCATATGCGTACATCGTCGTGATTGCGAATGCCTGATCGGCGGGAAGGCGATCCAAGCACTGGCGCAAGCGATTGTCGGGTGGTTCGGGTTGAACCACCACCAACAGGCTAGTATCGCATTCTTCAAGCGCAGCCATCGGTTTGCGCACGCGCACCTGATCCAGCGCGGTGTTACGCACTATGACGCTCAACCACGCTTTTGCGACCCCTTTTTCGGGGTCAAAATGGCTCGCCAACCGCCACAACCTCAAAAACGCTTCTTGCACCGCATCCTCAGCAGCCTCACGATCCCGAAGGATACGCATAGCAATCCCCATCGCGATACGGCCATAAGCGTCGAACAGCGCGCGAAACGCCGCTCGGTCCCCAGCACCAATCGCAATCAATTGTTCGTCGAAAGACATGGTAACAACCCGCGTCATTGGCGGGGATCGAACAATCCATTTTGATTGGGAGGGCGCTGACACCATAGTGTATGTTGCCATTACCACCCCCTCCACATCAAGACTATTTCGCCCCCGCGATTAGTCAATCAGCTGACAACAAATGGCGTCGCAGGCAAGGCGTCGCCTAGAACGCTGGACAGTAACGCCCAATGCGCGGTTTCATCCGATGCCAACTTTCCGGCGACTTGCGCAAGGTCGCGATTGGCGAATGAAGGGATGACGCTGAGATAGGCGTTAGCCGCACCGCGTTCCAATCGCTGTGCAAGGCGCAAAATGTCAACCTGGCCAGTGATCGAAGCGACATTGAGTGCGGTAGCATATTCTGCGCGTGATTTGGCTTCAACAGGTGTGCCTCCCATCTGTTGAAGCGCGCCAATCAATGCATCGCGGTGTGCCTTATGGTGCGACTGGAATGTCACCGCCACACCAAGCACAGCTTGCTGTAGCAGGCCGGATTCTGCGCCAATCTGATAGGCATCTATGGCTTCATGTTCCAACCCTAGTGCGATGTTGAGAATGTCCATATCGCCCGACGATATAGTAGCCAGCGCGCTTGTCGATACACCGCCAAGCACGCCTACCGCAGCTGCCGACAAAAGTGCATGGCCTGTGCCGCGCATAAAATTGCGACGTGAAGCCAAAGATTTAATGACCATATTTATTGCTCCTGAATCTGTCTCGCCTGTTCACTGCCTCGCTATAGGGCCAAGACCCTAAGCGCGGCGATAAAGGGGATACGTTGCGGCCATCCCAATCGGATGCACGACCAAAAAAACTTTCGCTGCATCCAAAATCACCGGCGGATTCGTATGGCTTTTTGACCCTGAAATACAGGGCATCCATCAAGCCAAGCCGAACGGAAGCACGCATGATTAATCACAAGACCAAAACATGTTCACGACGCGTGGCTGCCGCCGCGCTATGCCTTTGTGCCCTGACCACAAGCTATGTAGCGCAGGCTGCCGATGAGCCCGCGACCTCTTCTGCTCTATCGTTCGATACAGTTGAGCGCGCAGAAACGCTCAATACTAGCGCCTTAACGCTCGCCGAAGATGATATGGGCCAGGGGCAAGCCGACGATAGCCGCCGCTTTTTCTCTCCCGGCGGCCGGTTACTACTAACTGGCGGTGTCACGCAGATTGAGGGCGCAGGCGGCGGCGGCTTGTCACCATGGGCGTTGATCGGCACCTATGGCACGCGCGATCAATTGGGCGTCAGTGCATTTGCCACCGGCGTCAACAGCGAAGATTTCTCGCTCAGCGCTTATGGCGGGGCCATCTCTTATGGCAACCGCATAGAACTGTCGATTGCACGCCAAAACTTCAACCTCAACGCGGTCGGTGCTGCTCTTGGTCTGGGCCGCGAGTTTACCATCAGCCAGACAATCGTCGGCGCAAAGGTCCGCCTGTTCGGCGACGCTGTGCTGGAGCAAGACAGCCTGTTGCCACAAGTTTCTGTCGGCATTCAGTTTAAAGATAATAACCAGCCTGGCGTCGTGATCGGCGCTTTGGCCGCGCGCGATGATAACGACTTTGACTATTACGTCTCGGCGACCAAGATATTCCTTTCGCAGAGCCTGTTGGTCAACGCCACTGCGCGCGCAACTCGTGCCAACCAATTTGGCATTCTTGGTTTTGGCGGGCCGACCAACAATGATTATTCGATCCAGTTCGAAGGGTCGGTGGCGCTGCTTCTGTCGCGGCATTTTGCCATTGGCAGCGAATATCGCACCAAGCCCGACAATCTGGGTTTTAAGGAAGAGGACGCGTTTGACGTCTTCATCGCCTATGCCCCGGTTCACAATATCACTGCGACATTGGCCTATGTTGACCTCGGCAACGTCGCGCTGCGCAGCCAGCACGCGCTTTACGCTTCCCTGCAATTTGCATTCTAATCCCTCTTTCGCGGAGCCAATCATCATGCCTAAAATACCCTCGCTATTAACGACCATCGCACTGTCATTGACCTCGCCCGCATTGGCGCAAGCGGGTGAACCCGCCATCAGTGACCCTAGCATCACGCCTCGTGCGCCAACCCTCCCCGTTATCACCGATAACGAGCATTTACTTGACCAGTTTGGTGGACGTGAAGGGTTGGTGCGGATCATGGACAATGTGATGGAACGCTGGTTAGCCAACCCGCGTACCCACCCATTTTTCGCTTCATCGGACCAAGTTCGTGTAAAACGCCAATTGGTCGATCAGTTCTGCGTCATCTTGCATGGCCCATGCACCTATGACGGGCGAGCAATGGCAGAAGTGCACCGCGGCATGAATGTCTCCGAAGGGTCATTTTATGCGCTTGTGGAAGAATTGCAGGTGACGCTGAATCAGATGAATGTGCCGTTTCGCGCGCAAAATCGCCTGATCGCCGCGCTTGCACCCATGAGCAGGGACATCATCGACCGATGAAACATCTCAACCTCATCGCAAGCGTAGCCTGTGCGGCTGCCATGGCCATCGGGGCGGTAGCGGGCTATGCACAGGCGGGGCCGCGCCCGCCAGCCCTAGCATCGCCGCCAACACCTAATGGTGCAGCGCTGTATCTGTCGCGCTGTGGTGGTTGCCACAGCATCGCCACCAACCGCGTCGGGCCGGCACATCGCGGCGTTGTCGGGCGGCGTGCGGGAAGCCAGCCGGGCTTTAGCTACTCAGCCGCTTTGCGAGGGTCAAATATCACATGGACTCCGCAAGCTCTCGACCAATGGCTACGCGGGCCACAGGTGATGGTGCGCGGGTCTCGGATGTTCACATCGGTCCCCAACCCCACAGAGCGCGCCGCGATAATTGCCTATCTGAGAACGCAAACAAACTGATCTCCCCCTTGATCGCAGCATAGCCACTGGCCTGTACTGCGATCAGCTGGTGCTCGTCACAAGACAATCCGCCCCCAATCGCGTCTGGCCCAAAAAGCCGCGTGGCGGGCACCAGCAATTCATCGGGGCAATCAGCCCTGACCCGCTATCGCCGCAGCAACCACCTGATCGATCATCGCGTCATCGAGCATCACCTGTTTGTCGAGCGCGAGTGTGGCAAGCCCGTGGACTAGGCTCCAGCTCTTAAGCGCGGCGATGCGCCGTTCTCTTGGCGTTGCGTCAGCGGGCAGCACCGCGTCAATTCCTTGGCGCAGGTCAACCATCCCCGGGTGACTATTTTCCAGAGAAGCATCAAGCAAATCCGCCGATGGAGCGGTACGCCATATCAGGCGAAACAGCTGAGGGTGCGCCAAGGCAAAGCGCACATAGGCACCGCCGCTGGCGCAAAAGGCCGCATTCGGACCCTCGTGTCCGACGGCAGTGGCGGCGGTGCGCTGCATTGCATTCATGCGGTCAAGCCCGGCATTCGCCAGCGCATGGAGCAACGCGCCCTTGTCGGGAAAGTGGCGATAAACGGCGGTCGCGCTGACCCCCACGGTGCGCGCCAATGCCCGTAGCGACAGATCGTCAACGCTGGTTCCCGAATCGAGCGCCGCCATCCCCGCCGCAATCAACGCCGCGCCTAGGTCACCATGATGATAGGGCGCGCGGCTTTCTGCGCTTCTCACGCCGATGTTGACACTGTTATCTTTTACCGCCATGTTGATACTGTAAACATAAAAACCCCCAAAGGCCAGCGGCAAGGCTCCTCCCCTCCGTCTCAATGATCGCTGGCCAAAATTTTTAAGGAGAAAGTCGTTGGCAAGTGCAATCGAAAGCGGCATCCGTTCGGTCGTCACCAGCGGGCTTGGCCTGATCGCCAAGGTCAATCGAAAACGGTTGAAAGCGCCCGTCGGCGGCCACCCCTACCTCATAGGCGTCCACACCCCGATGACGGGCGAAGTGACGCTGGAGCAGTTACGCGTCACGGGTACTCTTCCGCCAGAGCTTGAAGGCCGCTACTTACGCAATGGCCCCAACCCCGCCAGCCCGCCCGATCCAGCCGCCTATCACTGGTTCACTGGAGCAGGCATGGTCCACGGCCTCGCCATTTCCGGCGGCAAAGCACATTGGTATCGCAATCGCTGGGTGCGCGGTGCGGAGGCGTGCGCGGCGCGTGGCGAGTCCATTCCTCCCGGCCCGCGTCATGGCAGAAACGATGCGCCCAACACTAATGTCGTCGGCATCGCTGGGCGCACTTGGGCGATTGTCGAAGCGGGTGGCAATCCGGTTGAGTTGTCGCGCACGCTCGACACCATCGCCCACAACAAGTTCGATGGCACATTGGTGAACAGTTACACCGCGCACCCCCATCTGTGCCCGATCACGGGGGAACGCCACGCCATCTGTTACAAGGGCGACGTTATGGACAGGGTGTGGCACACCGTCCTCGACGCCGACGGCCATGTCATCCGCGAAGAGCCAATCGCCGTAGAGCATGGCCCCAGCATCCATGATTGCGCGATTACCCCCGATCATGTGTTGATATTCGACCTACCCGTCACATTCTCGATGGGAAAGATGATTGCCGGTTACCCCTTTCCCTATCAATGGAACCCCGCACACAAGGCCCGCGTCGGCGTGCTAGGTCGCAATGCGCCAGCGAGCACCATCACTTGGTGCGATGTCGAACCTTGCTACGTGTTTCACCCCGCCAACGCCTATGTCGATGCGGGTGGTAAAATCATCGTCGATGTCGTGACACACGACCGCATGTTCGCCCGTTCAAACTATGGCCCCGACAGCGAGGCCAGCCACTTTGAGCGTTGGACCATAGACACCGCAAAGCGCGTTGTCGCTCGCAAGCTCATCGACGATCGGCCACAGGAGTTTCCGCGCTATGACGAACGGCGGACCGGGCAACCCTATCGCTATGCCCTGTGCGTAGCCATGCCCGAAAATGCGACCGAAAATATGACGATTGCTGACACCCGCCTGTATCGGCATGACCTGGTCGAAGGGCGGTGTGAAACACATGACTTTGGTCCGGGTCGCCACCCCGGCGAATTTGTGTTCGTGCCAAAATCACCCGATTCCGACGAAAATGACGGTTGGTATATGGGGTTGGTGGTCAATAAGGACGACGAGACGACAGACTTTATCATCCTTGACGCCGCCAATTTCACAGGGGCACCCGTGGCGACCATCCATTTACCGCACCGCATCCCGCCGGGGTTTCATGGTAATTGGGTTGCCGATTGAAATTGTGCGATGCTGTGTTGCCCGCTAGATAGAGGGCATGACACGCATCGGGATTATCGGCAGCGCGGGGCGCATGGGTGCGGCATTGGTCGCTAGCATCACCGATGCGGGTCTGTCACACGCGGGCGGGGTTGACCGCGACGACGACGTCGCTGCGCTCGCGGCGATTAGTGACGTGCTGGTCGATTTCTCCTCGCCCGGCGCATTGGAGGATAATCTTAACGCCGCAACCATGCACAATTGCCCGATTGTCATCGGCACGACTGGGCTAGAGGAGCGCCACCACTGGCTGATTGATGAAGCTGCGCGGCGCATCGCGGTGCTGCAAACCGGCAATATGTCGCTCGGGGTCACTTTGCTTGCCGCACTCGTCAAACAGGCGACGACAACATTGGGGCCGGACTGGGACGTCGAAATCCTCGAAATGCATCACCGTCACAAGGTCGATGCACCAAGCGGCACGGCAATGATGCTGGGCGAAGCAGCGGCAGCAGGGCGCGGCATTGAGCTTGCCTCCCACTCGGAGCGCGGCCGCGATGGCGTGACTGGCGCGCGCGAACAGGGGGCCATCGGCTTTGCCTCGCTTCGCGGCGGTAGCGTCGCGGGCGACCATAAAGTGATCCTTGCCACCGAAGGCGAAACCATCACCCTGTCGCACCACGCGATGAGCCGCGCCATCTTTGCGCGTGGCGCGATAAAAGCCGCGCTCTGGCTTCGAACGCAAGATGCGGGACGCTACACTATGGATGATGTGCTGAATCTAAGCTCATGAACCGCGCGACTATATTCGAGTTTTTTCGCAAACTCGCCGAACTCAACCCCTCGCCAGAAACCGAGCTGATGTTCGGCAATCATTACCAGTTGCTCGTTGCCGTAGTGCTGTCGGCGCAGGCCACCGACGTGGGGGTCAACAAAGCGACGGCCAAGCTGTTCGCCGCCGTCACCACACCCGCACAGATGGTGGCGCTGGGTGAAGAAGGGCTGAAGGCGCACATCAAGACCATCGGCCTGTTCAATGCCAAGGCAAAGAATGTCATTGCCTTGTCCGAAGCGTTAATACGCGACCATGGCGGCGAAGTGCCCGCGAACCGCGATGCGTTGGAGGCTCTATCCGGTGTCGGGCGCAAGACCGCCAATGTCGTCATGAACTGTGCATTCGGGGCGGAGACTTTCGCGGTCGATACTCATGTCTTTCGCGTCGGGAACCGCACCGGCATCGCCACCGGAAAAACCGTAAACGCCGTTGAAAAAGCGCTGGAAAAGCGTGTGCCCCAGCCGTTCCGTGTCCACGCGCACCATTGGCTGATCCTGCTTGGCCGCTATACCTGCAAGGCCCGCACGCCAGAATGCTGGCACTGCCCCGTGGTTGCCGAATGCGGGTTTAGGGGGAAGATTTTACAACCGATCAAAAGGAAGTAGTATAAGTGCAAGGCTGGGCTCTTTCGCCATGGAGGAAAAAGCCATGACGCGTTTACGTACATGCCTGATAGTCCTTTTAGTTCCTTTTCTAATTTCACTTTCGTCTTGCGCGCGTAAGGTAGATCACGAAGCCTTAAGTTGTGATGCTGCTCTAGCCTTTTCGAACATGATTATATCCGGCATGGCAGGACACAAGCCTGTGTTTATCGACACTGGCGTCGACCTCATCAGCTTTACGGACCAATTCCTTTCAACAGAGACCAACCAGTCGGCTATGCCACGGCCTCCGCGCCAATTACTGGACGAAATGAGGAGAGTGGGAGCTAGCAACGCCGTCAAAAACTGTCCGTCGGTTAAATCTGCTCTGCAAAGGGGCGCAATTGCCTTTGGTGAGCGGGCCGTTAGTGAAGCTCTCCATCAATCACCCGACGGTACATTTGCCAATACAGTCATTGGTATATCTAAGCCCGTCATCAGCAGCGATGGCCGCCAAGCCTTAGTCGGGCTCACGGCGATCTCTGGCACCTTGGATGGTTATGGATTTTTCTATCTTCTCCAGAAAATGCCTGACAGCCGTTGGCAGGTAATCGCTCACTACCCACTCTACGTGTCTTGAGACCTCAAACATCCTCCGCCAACCGCCCATAAAGCTCAGGCCGGCGGTCGCGGAAAAGGCCCATGCTCGCGCGGTTCTTTGTCGCCCGATCAAGGTCGAGCGTCGCGGTGATGACCCCCTCCTCATCATCGCCAAGCTCTGCCAACACTTCGCCCCATTCGTCACAAATGAAGCTTGTGCCGTAAAATCGCTGGCCGTCCTCAACCCCGATGCGGTTGGCGGCGATGACGGGCATCACGTTACTGACCGCATGGCCAATCATCGCGCGCCGCCACGGAAGGCGCGTATCGAGTGTCGGATCATGCGGCTCTGATCCTATCGCCGTCGGGTAAAACAGCATATCCGCGCCCAACAGCGCCATAACCCGCGCGCATTCGGGATACCATTGGTCCCAACATATGCCAACGCCAACCGTGACATCGCCAACGGTCCACACCTTGAATCCGCTATTGCCGGGGCGGAAATAATATTTTTCCTCATAGCCAGGCCCATCGGGGATGTGGCTTTTGCGATAGACGCCCATCACCGCGCCATCGGGGCCGATCATCGCCATACTGTTATAATAATGCGGGCCGTCGCGCTCAAAAAAACTGGTGGGGATGGTCACGCACAACTCAACTGCCAGTGCACTCATCGCCAAAACGCTGGGGTGCTCTGCCATTGGCCGCGCGCGGGCAAACGCCTCCTCATCCTCGGCCTTACAGAAATACGGCCCTTCAAACAGTTCGGGTGGCAGGATGATGGTCGCACCGCGTGCGGCGGCGTCCCTTACTAACCGCGTGACAGCGGCGATATTGGCCTGCTCGGTGCCGCCAAGGGCAAGCTGGAGCGCGGCGACGGTGACTATTCTGCTCATTGCCTGCCCATACAAAATTGCGCCGCCCTACGCAAAGGGCGATATTGCCTTTGCCGCCGGCAATATGCTTTGCTACAGGCGCTCAAACATGGCTTTGGCCACGCACCCATAGCTCAGCTGGATAGAGCGCTGCCCTCCGAAGGCAGAGGCCAGAGGTTCGAATCCTCTTGGGTGCGCCACTCTTTGCCTATACCGCGTTGGCGGCAATCACCTGTGCATAGAAACGTGCGCTGTCCTTGAGTGTCCGCACCTGCGTTTCGAAATCGACATGTACAATCCCGAACCGCCGGGAATAGCCAAGCGACCATTCGAGATTGTCCATCAGTGACCAGGCCATATAGCCGCGCACATCGACCCCTTGATCAATCGCCGCATGCACCGCCTTCAGGTGCTTACTTAAGTAATCGACGCGCAGCGGGTCGCTTACTATGCCATTCTCTGGCAGTTTGGGCGGATCGTAAAAAGCCGACCCATTTTCGGTGACATAAAGCGGAATGGCCCCGTAATTCGCCTTCACCCACAGCAAAGTATCGGTGAGGCCTTGGGCATACACTTCCCACCCCGTTGTCGTATAGGTCGCATGATCCTGTGTCACGGGAGCGACGCGCTGCGGCCACACGTCTGGAGCATCGCGCACAACATTGCGCGTGTAGTAATTGATACCAAGGAAATCGATCGGCTGGGCGATCAAGTCGAAATCCTCCGTCGGCCATGTCTGCCACGCATCGCCAAAAATCTCCGCCATCTGCGCTGGGTATCGCTTGTGGAAAATTGGGTCGAGATATTGCCTGTTCATATAGGCTTCGGCCCGCGCCGTCGCCGCCACGTCCGCAGCATTGTCACTGGCGGGATATTTGGGTTCGATGTTGACGACCAGCCCGACAGGCTTCGCAGTAACTGTCCGCAAAGCCTGCACCGCCGCCCCGTGCGCACGCATCAGATTGTGCGAAGCGATAACGCATTCATAAGGGCTGCGATGCCCCGGTGCCAATGCGCCGTGCAGATAGCCGCCATCAGTCACCACCCACGGTTCGTTCAATGTCGTCCAGCTGTACACCCGGTCATCAAGCCGCCTGGCCATCGCCATCGCATAATCTGCGAACCAGTTGGCGCTATCGGGGTTGAGCCAGCCGCCACGATCATCAAGCGCGGCGGGCATGTCCCAGTGATAAAGCGTTACCAACGGCGCTATCCCCGCTTCGCATAATGCATCGACCAGCCGGTCATAATGGTCGAGACCGGCGGCGTTGACCTGCCCCGTTCCTTTGGGAAAAATACGCGCCCATGCGGTGCTGAAACGATAGGCCTGCATCCCCATGCCCTTCATCATCGCCACATCGTCTGCGTATCGGCGGTAATGGTCGCAGGCGACGTCTCCGGTGTCACCATTTTCGGTCATCCCCGGTGTATGAGCAAAGCGCTGCCAGATGCTGGGGCCAGCCCCGTCGGCCAGCGGCGACCCTTCGATCTGGTAGGCCGCTGTCGCGGCACCCCACAGGAAGTTTTCAGGGAATATGCGTAAGTCAGTCATCGATGATCCTTGTTGATCGATATGGAATGATTGGGTTTCATGGTGCTGTTACCAGAGGAACAAGCTCCGCGCTTTGCTCGGCACCACAAACTGAACCATGGCGCATATTCTGAAATGTATAGCCTACGAACAAGATGGTGAGTGGCGACGGCGATGCGGCACATCGTCCTGCATCGATCCGCCACGTCGCGCGTATACGTCCGCGCACTCGCCGCAGCCAAAAATCAAGCCGCCCACGCGGGGTAAAAAGACCGGTGACGCGAACCCCGTCGCCGTCCAGCCATTCGGGGGCAATGCCGGCACCGATTACCATCCGGTCGCCAGCCTCGTCATAATAGGCAAGCATATCAAGCGCCGAGCGGATGAAGTCGGACGCGACCCAGCCATGCGGCATGTCGCCGATAAAGCGCGCCTCGCGGGGCACGCGCGATACCACTTCGCCCCATTGACGCCACGCGGCGGGGCGGCGGTCGGCCATGAAATAGTCCATAACCGCCAGCGCGCGTTCCGGCTGTCCTAACCGCACCAATGCACCGACTGTACGCCATTCATAGGGAGTGTAAGCGTCCCAGTTCAAAGCACCGTCACGCCGGGCCACGAAATTGGCCCAGTACCGATCGAACGTCGCCTGTAATAATGTGGGCGGCAAATCCTGCTGCATCCCGCCCGGCGACAAAGCGA
Organism: Pseudomonadota bacterium; assembly: GCA_038041635.1. GTDB lineage: Bacteria > Pseudomonadota > Alphaproteobacteria > Sphingomonadales > Sphingomonadaceae > Sphingopyxis. Next base: position 26,909 of record JBBTFY010000045.1, on the reverse strand, counting down.
TGGTGGTCGAAGTAGCATCAAAATCTCCCAAATCGGCCGCACCCGCGATAAAATCTATGCCATGGACCCGCGCCGCTGCCTCAATTGAATGAAGAATATCGCCGCGATAATCTCTCTCCGCCGAAGTCAACCGCTCGGCGTCTGCGCCATGCCCCAGCACCCTCGCGGCAAAGGCAGCATCAGCAAGCCCACGCCGTGCCCAGAAATTATCCCAATAACTGTATGCCGGCCGCGCCGAATAGCCCTCATGGCTGATTGACGGCGGCACCAGCCCGAACAGTGGTGCCCGCGCGCCGACGCGATTGGCCTCGACTCGCGTAGATTGGCGTTGCCCCTCAATATAGCGTGCGGCTGCCTCTATGTGTGCCCAATGCACCGCCAACAGTGCTCGGTCGCCGGTATAGCGATAAATCTCGCTCGCCAGATAAATCAGCTCACCTTGGCTGTCATTTTCCGGCACCGGATCCGGTCCACGCGGGTCAACACAGCACGGCACTTTGCCATCGTCATACTGGTTGAGCGCATACCAATACAGATAATCGCGGGCACGGTCCCCATGGCCCAGTCGCAGCAAGGCTTCGGACATCATCGCCCCGTCGCGGATCCACGATCGGGCATAGGATCGCGTGCCGGGCCGCAGCGCCGGGCCACTGGCCGACATCAGCATGTGCGCAAGCGAGGCACGGATCGTCAATGCCAAATCGGGGGCACTCGGCGGAAGCGCAATCGTCACCCGCCCCAGTTTCTCGCGCCATTCCGTCGCCACGCGCGCATGGGCTTGGTTAAAGGCGACGGCGCTGCTGATAGCAGGCTCAGCTTCGCCAGCCGCATTGAGCGGGGTGATAAAATGGATGGAGCGTGTTTCACCCGGCGCAAGATCGAATGTATACAGGAAGGCCCCGCTGGCTAGTCCGGTCGAATCGGTGATCGCCTCGACTCTCCCTTCCTGCATGCCTCCCATAGTTTCGCCGACATCAAAACTGGCCAGCGTGATGGCGTCCGCCGCTTCGATCGGCGCAATCCGCAGCTCGCCATTGACGATCAGGCTGTTACCATGGCGCGACAGGCTGCCTATCGCACTAACCCCTCCCGCGATGGTCAAAAATTGCTGCGGTGGGTTGACCTGAAACGGACGAACGCCAAGCAGCAGCGAGCGGCGGATCGGCACCGCGCCACGGTTGGACAGGGCATAGCGCACAAACAAGCGCTCGCCCGCACCAATGCGCTCGGCAAACCCGGTGATGGTCAGCCCCCAACCCGGCCCATTCCAATCGACCGACACGATCGGCAATGACCCTTCGGCAAGGCTTTGTCGCGACGTCACATCGGCCCAACTGGTGACATGGCCCGCATCATCAAGGATGAAAGGTTCGATGGTTACCCCGCCCGGTGCCAACTCCACCTGACCATCCTCGCTAATCAGTCCGCTCGACGTGCCGCCGTCGCTGCCCAGCAGGGTCCAATAGCTTTGTTCATTATAAAATCCGCGTGGGAAACGTCCGCGCGCGGACACCGCCGCCATCGCGGATATCATCGCATTGGGCGTCGCGCCAAAGGCGATGGGCTGGACCGCAATCTCACTCACTCTTGCCCCTGCGCTGTCTGCGCCGCGCATCAGACGAACATAGCGCGCCTCACTCTCGCGCAAGGATATCCAGTCACTGCCGCCATTGCCCGCCGCAACCCTGTACACATCACGCCACCGTGCGCCGTCGTTGGACAAAGCGACCGTATAATCGCGCGCGCCCACGCCCGTTTCCCAATCGATACGCAGCCCGCCAAACTCACGCTGATAACCAAGGTCGAGCGTCACCGCCCGGCCGTCGTCATGCCGTATCGGCACCGGCGGGACGGCGGACGAAACCGACAGAGGTATCAACGTCAGGCGGTCCAGCTCAATTGTGCCGCTGCCGCCGGAACCCGCAACGACGACAATTTCGACCCGCGCAGTTGTGGAGAGCCGTTGATCGCTTGCCGGGCCCCAAGCAAAGCCGACGTGGCGGCGGCGAAAACGCACTTCCTCCCAATCGCCAGAGAAGTGCCGGTCCGCTTCGCGGTACCACCACACATTGTCGCCGCTGGCATCAACCAGTTTGATCTCCAGCGCATTGGGGGGCAGATGACCGCGCAGTCGAAGCCTGACCTCAAAATTGTCGGGCCATGTCTGTGGCAAAGTGCGGCTGACGAAAGCGTAACCACTGCCGCGCTGAAAATCGAAGTTGAATCGCAATCCCCGACCGGTATCGGTGACTATGGCATCAGCCGAAGACTCAACCCCGTCCGACGCCGCCGCGCTCCACGCCGTCACATCATCAAAATCATCGAGGATAACGCCTTGAGCTTGGGCCGCTGCGGACATCGCCATCAGAATGAGCAACGACATGACCGCGCGTGCCATCATCCCTTGACGCCCCCTGCCGTCAGCCCCGCAACATATTGACGCTGGGCGATGATAAACAGGATCAGCACCGGGGCGATTGTCACCACTGCGCCCGCCATCATCAATTCGGCGTCCTGAACATGTTCACGGCTCATCGCCGCCAGCGCGACAGGCAGCGTATAGCGGCCGTCGTCCGACAATATGATCAGCGGCCACAGGAAATCATTCCAATTGGCGACGAACGTGAACAGCCCCAGCGTCACCAGCACCGGACGCAGCATCGGCAAGACGATCGACCAGAAAATGCGCAGCTCACTAGCCCCGTCGAGCCGCCCTGCCTCGATGAGTTCCCCCGGCACGCTCAGCGCGTATTGGCGGACGATGAAGATGCCAAAGATACTGGCCAGCCACGGCACCAGCGCCCCAGCATAGCTGTTGACCAGCCCCATCTGTTTGAGCATCAAAAATAGCGCCAGCATCCCTACCTGTGCCGGGACCACAAGGCCCGCAAGCAGCAAGCGGAACAGCATGTCGCGTCCCGGAAAGTGAAGTTTGGCAAAGGCATAGCCCGCCGCAACGTTGAAGGTCAGCGACAGAGCGGTCGCGGCAGTCGCAAACAGAAATGAATTGACCAGATATCTACTCATCCCACCGCGCGCAAACAGCGCCGTATAATTGGCTAACGTCGGATGCGATGGAACAAGCGGCGGCGGATAGCTTGCCGCCTCCCCCGGCTGCATGAACGACACCGCGAGCATCCACAGCATCGGCAACAGCACGAACAGGCCCAGCGCAGCCAGCGCAGTGTTGATAAGCAAAGGGCCTATAATCCGCCGCATGGTCACACCGCCCCCTGACGCCGTGCCAGCGCCAGTTGCGCCAACGACACCGCCAGCATGATGACGAACAGTACGAACGCCACGGTCGAGGCAAAGCCCAGGTCCCACCATTTGAACCCCTGCTCGAACATGAGATACAGGATCGACACCGTGCTTTGCGCCGGTTCGCCCTGTGTCATCACATAAGGTTCGGCGAACAGCTGGAAATAATTGGCAACGGTCATGATGGTTACGACCAGCAGCACAGGTGCTATCCCCGGCAATGTCACATGACGAAATTGCTGCCACGAACCAGCACCGTCGATCCGTGCTGCCTCATATAAATCGCGCGGGATCGTCTGTAACCCCGCAAGTAAAAGCATCATCGCATAGCCAAAATTCTTCCATACCGAAAACAGCACGATGGCAGGCATCGACGCCGACGGATTGCCCAACCAGTCCACCGGGCCCAGCCCTGCCAGCCCCAGCATTTCGTTAACCAGCCCATAGCGGGTGTGTAGCAAATAGCGCCAGATGACGGCAGTGGCGACCAATGTCGTCACGAACGGCGCAAAGAACAGCGCGCGGTAAAACCCCTTGAACCTAGCGGCCGGGGCATTGACCAACAGCGCTGCGGCAAGACTAAGCGCTACTGATAGCGGTGCCCCCAGCACCACGAAATAGAATGTGTTGCCCAGCGCCTTCCAGAACAGCGGCGTTGCAAACAACCGTTCATAATTGGCGAGACCGACAAAGCGGACATTACCGAAATCGCTGAGCGCATAAATATCGAATGTCGTCAAACTAAGCCCCAGAGAGACAATCGCTGGGATAAAGAAAAAGACGATAATGAACGCCATCGCCGGGCTGACGAACCATAACCCGGCCCACGACCCTGCCCGCCCGCGTGTTGCAGCACCGTTCATGGCCGCGCCTCCGCCCGCGCCAGCAGCCAGCGCCGCCGTTCCAGCAAGCGGTCGGTCTCCTGATCCAGTTCAGCCTGTGCCGCCGCGACGCTGCGCTCGCCGCGTGCCACTCGCTGTCCCGCCAGCATGATGAGCTCGGCTATTCGCTCCCATTCCGGTACCGGCGGCGCCGGGCGCACATGCTCAAGCTGACTGGCAAAGGCGACCATGCGCGGATCACCCGCAATGGCACCTCGCGCCCACACGGACCGACGCGGCGGCAAATCGCCCGACACACCGTGGAACGCTGCCTGAATGTCGGGGCGCGATAGCCACGCCATCAACGTCCACGCCGCCGTTTTGGCGTGCGCGGTGCGCAACAGCACTAGGCTCGACCCGCCGGCGGTGGAATTGCCCGGTCCCGTCAAGCCGACCATCGGTGTCGTCGCCCACCGCCCCCGCATCGCAGGTGGCAGGCGCGTATTGAATTGTTCTACATTCCATGGGCCAGTCAGATAGAAAGCGAAATACCCGCGCGCGAACTCGTCATAGACGTTGGATATTTCCTGATTGCTGATCGGCGGGGCTAGGCCGTCATCGAACAGTGCCTTGTAGTAGGTCAACGCTCGCCCAAAATCGCGGCTGCGAAAATTGCCGTATCGACCACCATCGCGTAGCAACGGCTCGCCCCCCTGCAAACCCAGCACCATTAGCGGCTGAAACTCGTTGGTGGGGACGTACATGCCATAATGCCGCCCACCATCAAGCCTACGGATAGCGGCAAGCGCGCGGCGCAGTTCGTCCAATGTCTGTGGCGGGCGCTTCACCCCGGCCCGCGCCAGCAAGTCGCGCCGGTAAAACAGCACATGCGTATCAACATACCAAGGCAGGCCATAGAGCGTGCCGTCCACCACATTGGTTTGCCAGATGCCGGGGAAATAATCCGCAACCTCGATGCCAGGGGTCGCGGCAACGCGTGCGTCGAGCGGCTCCAGTGCACCCAGCGCCGCCATCTCGGCAATCCACGTATTGCCGACCTGTGAAACATCGGGCAGCACGCCGCCCGCATAAGCGGTGAGCAATTTGGCGTGCGCCGCTGTCCACGGCACCGTTTGCAGCTCGACGCGGATATCGGGATGTTCGCGCTCGAATATCGGTATAAGCTTGGCAATAGCCTCGCCCTCGCTGCCCAGCGCCCAGAAACGCACGACCTGCCGTTCATCCTGCACGCCATCGCATGCGGCGAGAAGCAGCAACAATATCGCAAAAAGGCACCTTGCCCGCATCACCCCAGCCAACCACCACCGAATCCGGCGGCGGCAAGGCCGCGACGGATGTGCGGGTTGGCGCGCATGTGCCGCCACACGAAATCGTCACGGCCATTAGCGATCATGGAGATGATCGGCCCCTGATCGAGGCCCAGATAGTCGCCATCGACCCAGCACAGGCCGGGTTCGATCCGCCCGTGGCGCAGCGCGATGCCACTCGCATCAGCCAGCGTCGGGTTAAAACTGTCGAAAAACCCATACTGCCCATATATCACGCGGCCATAGCGATCATGCATCGTGCGCAGCGCACGGCTCGCCAATTCGGGGGCGAATGCAATCGACCCACCCGCTGCCGATGGTGTGATTGTACCGTCGTCGCGGTCGCCGGGACCACGCGCCGAATAGCTGAAAAACTCGCGCCGTCGCCCGCCGATGTTGGCGGCAAAATCACCCGGCCCATCGCACGCGTTCCAACCCCAGATGTCGGGTCCGTAGCCCGTCCAAGCGCCAGCATTGGTGATGGCGTAATTACGCTGGGCGATGGTGGCGCGGCGGCTATTTTCAAAATAGTCGATGCCGCGGGCACGGATGAACGCGTCTTGGATACCGCGAAAATCAATCCAGACATGGCTATATTGATGGGCGAGCATCGCGGGAAAGTGGATATAATCCTCTCCCCAATGGCGGCCCCACGCCGCCGCGAAACGCCCAGTCAGGCGGCCCCACAGTGCCGGGTCCACTGCATGTGTCGGGCTGCCTAGCGCCAACATATGCAGGATCATTGCCTCGTTATAAATATCCCATTGCGACGCGATGAAGCCGCTTTCCGGGTGCCAGCCCATCGACATGAACGACGCGCTACCCAGCGCCCATTGCCAATCGACACGCGCGTAAATGGCATCGGCCAGCGCGCGGATTTCCGTTTCCTGTGGTTCATCATGGTCAAAATATTGTCCGGCAAACAACACGCCCGCGACCAATAAGGCGGTGTCGATGGTCGATAGCTCGCATGTACCAAATCGCGTGCCGCTTTGCATGTCGAGGAAATGATAGAAAAAGCCGTTGTGCCCTGCCATCCCGCTCGCCGCCGTGCCTTGCGGTGCAGTGGCAAAAAAGCGCATTGTCGTAAGCGTGCGTTCGCGTGCTTCCGCACGGGTCACCCAGCCACGCATCACGCCATAGGGATATGCTGTCAGCGCAAAGCCGACTGCTGCAATGCTCGCAAAAGAGGGGGTTGGCCAGCGGTCAGGGACAAGGCCGGTGCGCGCATCCGCCAATTCCCAGAAATAATTGAACGTCCGCCGCGCCAGATCATCAAGCGAAAAGGCATCCGCTAGGTCGGCCCCCTCCATCGCGGATGATCGCGCTTGCCATGGTAGACAGGCCGAGCAGGCAAGCCCCGCACCGCCCAGCATCAGTTTTCGCTTTGTCAGCACCGCACCGCCACCATGTCCATGGTCCGTCAAAAATTGACGCATGCCTCACCATAGGAAGGCACGCGCCAGTTGGCCACAATCGAAAAACTCCGGCGGGTCACTGCACCGATGATGAGCAACCATCACCGCCAACGCAGGACCGCACCGGTCCGGACCGCCTAAAACCGATAGGCCGCCCGAACCTGAAGCCTGCGCGGCAGGGTCAACAGCGCATTGGGTTCACCAAAGCGGAAGTCCGACGGTGGTGCCCCGCAACAAACGAACGAGTTAAAGTTCGTGTAATTGCGATTGTTGAACAGGTTGAACACATCCAGCGCTAGGCTGAAACTATGCCCATTTGCGATCTGGAACTCTTTCTCCAGCGTCACATTAACTTCGCATCTGGCAAAGATGCCAAGGCAATTCTTGTCCGGGAACGCACCATAAATACGATTGGTGTCGATGCTGAAAAACGGCGCCGTGTTGGCGTCGAACACCTGGAAAGCTTGCCCGGTACCAAAGTTGGACAGCGTCGAAAAACGGAAGCCCCAAGGCAGATCAACACTGCCGGACAGGACGATCGCATGACGCTCAACCCCCGCCCGATCACGGAACCCGAAATCGTCGGGCAACACCTTGTCGAGGCTGAACAGATCGTTGCCGTTCTGCTCTGCCTTTTGCAACGTATAGGCTAAGCTGAAACCCCATCCCGACGCCGCCGTATAGGGGTGCTCAAGCTGGAGATAGAGCGCACGATAGCGCGTATCCAGCTCGTCCACACCGATCAGCACATTGGCAAATCCGAACGAGTTCGCCAGCCCCGTGTCACAGCATCCGCCAAAGCCCGCAACGCCAGTAGAACTGGGGTTCCGCGTGGCGAACAGGTGGGTATAGCCGTTGCTGCCGCGAATATAGCTGCCGGTCACCGTGGCATGCCATCCGCTGCCCAGGTTTTGTCGTACGCCTAGGCTGAACTGGTCGGTACGCGGCGCGCTGGCGTTGTTCTTGACTGCGAACAGTTCGGGCAGACCCGTCAGCGCGGTGGCCTGAAGCGCAATCAACCCTTCACGAGTCAGATAGCTTTCATTCCACACCACCGTCGGGCTGCCGTCGCGCGGGGCACCGTCGGTGGAGAACAGAAAGCGACCAATCGTATATTGCAGGCGGAAGCGTTCATCGAGCGTGTTGTTGAACACGTTGCGATCATAATAGCGTCCGAACCCGCCAAAAACGACGGTGCGTTCATCGCCGCTGACATCATAGGAGAAACCGAGACGTGGCTGGACCAGCCATTGCGCGTCGCGGTCATTGCCGTCGGTGATATAATCTTCGGCGTTGAAGTAACTAGTCTGCGGCAGGGCACGCAGCAGTGCCGCCGCATTGGTCGGTGTCACATAATGATTGTTGAACTGGTTGCTTTCGCGGTCGATGCGCAGACCCAGATTGATCTGTAACCGGTCATTCACATCCCAGTCGTCCTGCGCATAAAAACCGAACACATGGTTGCTTGCCGCGATGCGCGGGTCGCCAATGCCCAACAGTGCTTCGCGCGGAAAAGGGAAATTGAGACCGTCGGCAGGCGAAAAATTATAGCGCGGCTGGACAAAGAACAGCTTGTTAAACTCATAATCCTGCGCCGAATATTTCAGACCCCATTTGAACACATGGCTGCCCGCAAAATCAATATTCGAAAAGGTCATGTCATTGCGGATCGTCAGATTCTGCTGATGGACATCCTGGCTGCCGTCCTTGCCGCCAATGGTGATGACACCGCCAAAATCAAAGGTCGGGCTGTCGGGGCTCAGCGACGTCGGGTTATAGTTGTAATTGAGGTAATCAAGGCTGAACTCGTTGAGGAAGCCATCGCCATGGTGTGTCCAACGCGCCAGATAGGTGTCGATATTGTTGATCTTATTCTCGGCCACCTCGCGCGATTGGGTGCCCCCGAAACCGCCAATATCGGTTTCCTGACGGCGGCTGAACGACAGATCGACGGTATTGTTGTCATCCTGTTGCCAGGTCAGCTTGCCGAAAAAGAAATCCCCACGGAACGGTTGGACAAACGCCCCTTCAAATTCCCCAAAGCGCGCGATATTAGCTGCCGAACGGTTGCCCAATATGACGTTAGTGGCGCGGTTCTGGTCATTGCCTTCATATGCAGCAAAGAAGAATAGCCGATCCTCGATGATCGGCCCGCCAAGCGCCGCGCCATATTGGATCCGCCGAAACTCAGGCTCTGGGCGGCCAGCGCGAATGTCGAATATGTTGCGGGCAATCATGCCGCGATCGGTGTAGCTACCGAACGCTTCGCCGTGCCATTCATTGCCGCCTGACCGCGTGGTCGAGGTGATGATAGCTGCGGCGGCCTGCTCATATTCGGCCTTATAATTCTGAGTCAGCACGCGGAACTCTTGCACGGCCAACTGTCCAAAGGGGTTGCCCCGGCTGTCCTGTTGCCCGGCAACGCCCTGATCGAGAACATTATTCTTCAGGCTGACGCCGTCGATGAATACATTGACCGCCGACGCGGTGGAGGCACCGCTGCGGAAACCACGGTTGGTTTCGCTGTCATTATACTGCACACCCGGCGCAAGCTGTGCGAACGACAGGAAGTTACGGTCAGTCTGTGGCAAGCGGCGCAACATTTCGCGCGTGACGTTGGTGGCAACTTCGCTGGTCCGCGTCTCCACCAGATTGCCGACGACGATGATGTCGCCGCTGTCCCCGGCATTGGCGGCAAGGTCGAGCGTGGCGCTTTGCGCAACCAGCACGCTCACGCTGCGTGTGGTGGTGACGCCGCCGATATCGGCCTTGATCTCATAATCGCCGGCATCAAGTCCGGTAAGGACATAGTTGCCGCTGGCATCGGCGCTGACCACGGTCGTCTGCCCAGTGTCGAGGTTGGTCGCGGTGACCACCGCGTCTGATGCAACGTTGGCGTCCAGCGTCACCGTGCCGCGCACGGTCGATGACGTCGATTGTGCCATTGCCGGGCTGACCATCGCCAGACTGCTTGCCAATAGCGCGACCTTGAGAGCTGCAACGCCCCGTCTAGCCAATATGTTCCCCTTAATCATAACTCTACTCTCCCTTCGACCGGATTTTTCTGTTGATAAGTCGCGCCTTGGCGGGTGCTCAGTGCCCCGCACGATACGCGGACGACGATTTCAGGTTGCGGCATCGCATCGCCGTCGGCGGCATTCCCATCACCCAACACTTGGGCGATCAGCCGCTTAGCAGCGATCCGGCCCAATTCTGCGATATGGACGCGCACCGTGGTCAGCGCGGGCGTGATGAAGCGCGCCGCCGGAATATCATCGAAACCGACCACGGCGATGTCTGCGGGGACCGCAAAGCCTGCCTGATGCAGTGCATCGATACACCCGATCGCCATGATGTCGTTGGCCGCAAACACCGCGTCGGGACGCAAAGCCCCGGCAACAATCGCTCGCCCCGCCGCAAACCCAGCTGCCTCGGAAAAGTCTCCCGCAACGATCATTGTCGATCCAACGCCAAAGGCCGCATTGATTGCCGCCTCATAGCCCGACTGCCGCCCTTGTGATTCACGGTTGCCCGGCGGACCCGAAATATGCGCAATCCGGTTATACCCTTGCGCAATAAGATGCTCGGTCAGCATCCGCGCACCCGCAACATTGTCGACCATAACAGAGGTGCTCGAAGGCACCCCGCTGCTAGGGAAATCGGTGTTGAGCAGAACCACCGGCAATTTGCTTTGCCGCACCAGCGTCATCAACCCGCCCGGCTCAATCGTCGGGGCCATGACGATCATCCCGTCAACGCGGCTGCGCATCGCCCGGATTGCTGCCATCGCTTCCTCAGGGTCGCCGTGTGAATGCGACAGCAACAGGTGATAATGGGCAGCGCGCGCCGCGATGTCGACGCCGCGAATAACTTCGGAAAAGAATTCGCCGTGCAAGTCGGGCAACAGAACCCCGATGGTCGTTGTCTGGCGTGTCGCCATCGCCCGTGCTGCGCTGTGCGGGACATAATCAAGCTGCTCGACCGCTTGTAAAATTTTGTCGCGGGTGGCCTCGGCAACCACATCCAACCCATTGAGGACGCGCGAAACGGTGGCAACACTAACGCCGGAAACGCGCGCGACATCGCGGATCGTGGCGTGGCGCTTTGTCATGCAGTCCCGCCGTTCATCTGCGTCATGTCTACGTCGCGCTGCATGCGCATAGCCCTTCTCTCTTGTCCCAGTGTCGGGATGCAGGTTATCTCTTCGCACCCGCTTAGCCCCGATGCATCGCTTATAGGCGTGCAATGTAACCGGTTACAATAGCCAATGTGCAAGGCCATATTTTAGGCTATCTCATTATATTTAATGATTATAAAGCCAATTTATGTGGCAACTTCGCGCATGGCCGCTAACAAGGTCAGACACGCAACCCGTGCGAATCGAACAAGTGGGTAACAGGTCCAAAACCGAGTCGCACATGTTCCCCCAACGCGACGCGCCTCCCTTCACCCAACGGACAGATGGCAAGCTCGTCCGACGCGGGATTGGCAACATGGGCATAGGCAATGTGACCCAATTCCTCGACAAAGGCGACCGTCCCGGACAGTGCATCCTCCTCGCCACCCAACACCCAATGTTCGGGCCGCACACCGATGGTCAGGCCCGCACCATCGGGTGGCACGGTCAGCGCCGGATCGATCGGAATCAACGTCCCATCACGCAGCACAATCCTCCGGCCACCCCCTACAGCGGTCGCGGCAACCCCGGCAAACATATTCATCTTGGGTGAACCAATGAACTCCGCGACAAACAGGTTGCACGGGGCGGCATAAAGGTCAGCGGGTCGCCCTTGCTGCTCGATCCGTCCGTGGTTGAGGATGATGATGCGGTCAGCCAGCGTCATCGCCTCAATCTGGTCGTGCGTGACATATATTGTCGTCGTCTTTTGACGTTTGTGGAGCTGTGAAAACTCATAGCGCATCTTAACGCGCAAGCCTGCGTCGAGGTTCGACAGCGGCTCATCGAACAAAAAAATTTTGGGATCGCGGACAATGGCGCGACCGATGGCAACGCGCTGTCGCTGCCCACCCGACAACTCCTTGGGTCTGCGGTCAAGCAGCGCGATGATGTCAAGCGTTGCGGCTGCCTGCTCAACGGCGACGTTGACCTCTGCTGTGGTTCGTCCGGCAAGTTTAAGCGCAAAGCCCATATTCTGGCGGACATTCATATGCGGATACAGCGCATAGGATTGGAACACCATCGCCACGCGCCGCTGCGCCGGTTCCAGCGCGCCCGCAGCGGTGCCGTCGATGAACACCTCGCCTGCATCGGCGCGCTCCAGTCCCGCGATGGTCCGCAGCAATGTGCTTTTCCCGCACCCAGACGGCCCCACGAAAACCGCAAACTCGCCCTGCCCAACCTTCAGGTCGATACCGTTGAGAACGGGCACCCCGTCAAAGGCCTTGGTCACGCCCTGTAACACCAACATCTGCTCGCTCCCATATTGGCCCGGTCCTGCTCCTGCGCTTCACACACACGCGGCAACCACGGCACCATCATCATTACACACTTAATCGTCGGCCTAAAATCATCGTCGCGTCAAGGATCAATAATATTGTTATATATCAATATCATGGTCCATTATTCTGATTGCATTCGAATGCATTCGAATGCATTCTCTTCACAAAACTTGCGTGATTGGCAACGCTTTCACAAAATTGACACTATGAAACGCCATTCCCTTATTGCCTATTGCCAGATTGTGGGCCGCTCTGGCCACATTGTCCCGGATGCTATGCGACGCGGCCGACGCCTGCTTTGCTAGACGCGCGTTCATAAAGCACCCATAGTTCAGCTGGATAGAGCGCTGCCCTCCGAAGGCAGAGGCCAGAGGTTCGAATCCTCTTGGGTGCGCCAGCTTCAATCCAAAAATTTGGTATTCTTCGATTTTTTAGATTGTCAGTTACTTAGCGAGGCCATTTGCGCGCCAGTGCGACTGACCAGAGCATAGCCGGTCCCCTTGACAGTGCGTAACATCGCATGGTGATAGCCACGGTCTATCCGCTGTCGCAACCGAGACATATGCACATCAATGCGGTTGGTCCCAGGGTCAAAGTCAATACGCCACACCGCCCGCAACAATTCGGGTCGTGTCACGACTTTATCACGCGAATGAGCAAGGTGTGCCAGTAGGTCAAATTCGCGTAATGGCATGTTGATATGCTGCCCTGCGCGCGCAACCTGACGGCTGACCAGATTTATCACCAACTCGTCACAAAACAGATTTCCCCCGGCCCTGTCGTTTTGCCGACGGATCAACGCCAATACACGCATGGCTAGCTCGTTTGCATCCCCCTTGCCAAAAATGGCATCGTCCGCACCGCTTATTAATGTAGCGGTTCTCTGCATCGCGCAATCGTCCAGCGTCAACGCAAGTACGGGGCGGGTGCCCGCAATGTTGCGCGCAGATAATATGGCGAGGGCAGGATCGAACAGACTTCGAAACGGATTGATGATTATCGCGTCAAAACGTGTGCGAAACCATAAGGCCATATGGGTGGCGGGGTCGGGTAACAGCAAATGCGAAAGTCCGGATGAAGAAAGCGCGAAAATGACGTGGGCTGCCACATCATCGTCTGGCTCAAACAGCGCAACAACGGGCATTACTTTGACATCTGGTCGATCAGATATTCCCAACACCTGTCTCCACCCAGTTGGTCAACTCTGATTGCAATAAACGCGCCTCACCCCTCACAAGCAAAGAAGCATCAGAAGTGGCGCTTTCCAATAGGATCAATCGCGCAATGTCGTCCTTTTGCGCAGAAAGCAGAGCCTTCCAAGCATGCCAACGGACCCGCTCGCTTGGGTGAAGGCGTGAAAATTCATGCGCAAGGTCAAGACCGTTGTCGCTCAACGCTGCAACAATCCGTAGCGCGACCTCGGTTTGGCCGATGGTTGCAATTTCGGATAAACAGCCGCGATCCAGATCGAAATGATATTGATCCCGCCAGACAGCATGCGCATTTTCAGGGACAATGTTGACGCTGATCGAAAGCGCGGCCGGCGGATGCTGGTCATGGACATCGCGGTGCGCGCGATAATGCAATATCCGCCCGGGGCTTAAATGGCCATCTTCCACAGGGGCAAGATTGACCTTTTCTCCGCAATATCCTGCTACCATTGCATTATCATATTCATACCAGCGGCTACGATAGCCGGGACCCCAATAGCCGATGGTCAGGAAATCAAAATTATGATCATGCGGCAAATGATAGGCATAATGCCTTGCGCCGCTGGCTTTCAGCACGGGATCGTCATTTGCCGGCCAAAAATTGGCTCGGATGAAATGACTGTTCGCAACTCTGCCCAACATCAACACCTGAGCACCATAAGCGTTCATGCTGACCTGACTGGAACAACCCGCTTTCAATTCCGCTAGGGCAAAGTCGGCCAAAAATGTCCGATTTGCATTCAACTGGGCCAATAGCTTGGCCAATGCACTAGTGCAGGCTTCGTTGGCCAGATTGACGCCTTGCTCTGTTAATCTGGCACAAAACTCGTCAAAACCTATTGGCTCGGCACCGCCGCTTTGTGTCAGGTCAAGCGCCACAAGCGGCGTTTTCAACTGACAACATTGTCATAACCTGTCCTGCGACTTCACGTATTTGGCAGTCAGGGTCGTTCTTCACCATCGCGGACAATATGGGGTACGCAACGTCGGGGTATCGGCAAACCAAGGGGCGCATCGCTTCCCAGCGCAGCAGTGCGTCATCGTCATGCACCAGTTGCACTAGCGCGTCCTCTATAACGTTGACATCATCTTGCATTGTCACAAATTGCAAAAGCGCTAATTTTCTGGAAACTGCGGAATCGCCAACCCCTGTGCGCAAAGCCCGGCCGCTTTGGGTATCATATTCAAAAACCCGCGTGCCGTAGCACCGTTTGGAGCAGGAAAAACGCAGCAAGACAGCATCGCCATCCGCGCTAATAATCCGTAATTGTTCCCGTTCGCAGTCAAACGCAGCCGGCTCATATAATGGTAATGGTGCAGCCTGCGATTTAACCACATGACTGTCCCCGCACGCGCCCCGTTTCAGGGCGAAACGCTCCGCAGTCACAGCTCCCCCACCAACCGGAACAACCATGCTATAGCCATTATCGAAAATAAGATTTTGTGAACGCGCCTGTGCCAAGGCCGTTGAATCTACCAGAGACAAAGAGGCGTTGGCGCGGCCCTCCACCGCCAGAGCAAGCCCAAGAAACACCGGACTTGCCTGCATAATCAGTGGTAAACGGGCAAAATCATCACTCACCAGTTGCGAACGCCAGCTATCCACAACATCCTGCACCCAGCCAAAATTTTGTGTCCATGGGCACAAAATTTCTGCAAAATCTATGGCATTTTCGGGTGGGTTTTCCGACATTTCTGCCAGCACGCACGAAAGCCGCGCAATGGGCGGATGCGCTGTAAAGGCGGCCGCCCATTGCTGTCCTTCAACTCTCAGACGCTCCTGCCGATCGGCATCGACGAGGAATGCCGAAAGCCTTGCGTCAACGCGCATCCGTCATTCGTCGCCCAGGTTGATCATGATTACCGTTATGACAACATCAAAAACGGTCGATCCCGTTACCTGTATCGGTGAAAATAATGCGCCGTGCGCTGCGGGTATTTGCGCTAGGCTGGGCACATTAGCGAGGGCCAGAGTTGGAAATTTCATATGACATCCCCTGTTTTATGGAGCTTGCTGCCCCTTCCACACAGGTTATGGTGGCGTGCACCAGCAACCAAGTGAACTTTTCTTAATCTGGAATAATTGCACTTTGGTGCCGCATCTCTATGGCTGGTCGGTATGGGCGAGCCAAATGATACAAGTTTTGACCCCGCGCGGATGTTTCGTGCCATGGAAAATTATGGGCACAGCCAAGCACTCGGCTTAAAATACGCGGCACATGGGCCTGATTGGGCCGAACTCGCAATGCCGTGGCGTGCGGAATTGATCGGCGACATCAGCGCACAGACAATGGCAACGGGCGCGATAATCGGCCTGCTGGACATGACTGCCGGACTAAGCGTCTGGTCGCGATTAGGCGCATTCCGGCCGATGGCAACGCTCGATCTGCGCATTGATTATTTGCGCACAGCCCACCCTCGTGCGGCTATAGTTGCGCGTGTCGAATGCTATCGTGTCGCGCGCGAAATAGCCTTTGTCCGGGGCATAGCGCACGATGGGGACACAGATGATCCGGTAGCGCATATGGCGGCGTCATTCATGTTCACCGGGCCGCCGATGCCGCCGCGTGGCTCTGATGAAAATCCGTTACCGAACCCCGTGCAATCGGGTGACAGGCCATGACCGACGCAACCGGAGCCCCCTTGCCTCCTTATGCCCGTCTGTTGGGTATCAGCGTCGAGCAGGCGAATGATGGAGCGTCACCTGTATTGCGTATGGATTTTAGCGCCGCCCTAGCGGGTCGCCCGGGCAATTTGCACGGCGGTGCCATCGCAGGATTGCTCGACATGGCTGCGCACGCAGCACTCACATCGTCACTCGCCGCCAGCAATCGTCCCGGATTCAAACAGATTGGCATAACTATTGACTATGTACGCACCGGCAAGCAACAGCCAACCTTTGCACGCGGACGAGTAACTCGCGTCGGACGGCGGGTTGCGACGGTTATCGTCGAGGCTTGGCAGGAAGAAGGCGGGCCACAGATGGCTGCGGCGCGGCTGCACATGTTGCTGACAGGCGATGAGGATTAGGGTCCTGCCCCTAACGCTGGCTCCAGCCGCGCCACGCAAACCAGCCCGCCACCGACAATGCAATCCCGGCACAAAATGCTGTGACACCCCAAAACGCCCATGACGCATGCGCATAGGGGATGCCGTCAACATTCATCCCAAGCAACCCCGTGATAAAGGTCAGCGGCAAAAAGATCAGCGCCACAATCGCGATTTGCAGCGACCGCGCGTCCATCCGTTCCGCACGCAGGTCGGTAATTTCATCGTGGAGGACCGCCGCCCGTTCCCGCACCGATTCCAATTCTTCGCCCATTCGCGCAAAGCGGTCCCCCGCTTCGCGCAAAGCCACGCGCTCATCATCGTCGATCCATGCGATAGGAAAAGTGGTTAGCCTATCGAGTGCCTGGCTGTGCGGGACGATGAAACGACGCAGGATGATCGCCTGACTGCGTAACTGCGTGCTGCGGCGGCGTTCGGCAAATGATGCGCCTTGATCGAGACTGGATTCAAGGTCATCAAGCTCATCGCCGATATTCGCAACGATCACGTCAAGTTCCTCGGCCGCTGTGACTAATAGCGCGATGATGACATCGCCCGGGTCGTGCAACAAACCATCGTTAAACTGCGCAGCCACTTTCGGAACGACATTCGACTGGCGAAAGCTGACCGACAGTAGCAGTCCTGCTTGTGCCCATAGCCGTAACGAGACAAGCGGGTCGCCCTCGCCGGGTTGAACTTTGTCGTCGTGCGGGGCGCGCAAATTGACCAGCACCCCGCCTTCTATCAAATCGCAGCGAGGCCGTGTTTCGGCAGCAACCAAGGCACGCTCAACAACGGGCGGCAGCACAAGCGGCAATCCGTTCAAGGCATCGGCCCTGCTGCCTTCAGCAAGAAAATGGACCCATGTGAAGTCACCATTTCCGCGCCGCATCACCGCTTCGGCTATTGCCGCTTCGCTGAGCGCGACGGGCTTGCCGTTCTGCCAGGTGAGGGCGGTAATCATGAGACTATCTCCAGCCATAGGTGCAGCCCAGCCGCAGAAGTAGACGGTGGCGCATCCACAATATGCCGCGTAGCATCGGCGCGGGCGCGGTCCAAAATACCATCTGGCACGTCGCCCTTGTGCCACAGTGCATCGGCGCTGCCCAGCAGCCGGGCGTCGCGCAGGGTGAGCATGTCTGGGTCCTCGCTCGTCAGGCGAATGTGCACAAGCTGGCCAGATCGTTGCGCCTCGCCGACCTGCGCCAGCCAGACATCAACCGCATCGGGTGCGTGGTCATACATTGGGTCGAGCGCGCCGCCTTCAGACAGTGCTGTGTCAATGGTTCGCCGAAAATCTCCGGAATCCGGCCACCGCACACGCATCGCGGCACGTGCCTTACCCAGCGCCGCCGCAAGCACACCCAAGCTGGGTGGCATGATATGGTCGAGCCGCTGGCGCAGCGTTTTGGCAAGGCCAGCCGATGCCCCGCCTGTCCCCACCGCAATTAACACTGGGTCGCGGTCCAAAATGGCGGGCATGGTGAAATCGCATAGGTCAGGCCGATCCACGACATTGACGAGTAGGCCGCGCGCCTTGAGCCGCAATGCGATGGCCTCCGTTTCGCCCCCGAGCATCGCCACAAAGGCCAAGCGCGCATCAGCGCACTCATCATTGCAGACGACCGCACCCGCCCGTTCGAGCAATCGCCGTTTCGGCGATGCTATTTCGCCGTCGCCGATCAAAATCACAGTTTTGCCGATCAAGCGAACAAAGATTGGCAGGCTGTGCACGTGGCTAGCCGTTCAAAAAATCTGGCACGCGCTCTGCAGCCATGATTTCTTCAGCGGGGATGCGCTCGGCAACAATGGCCCATTGGTCGCCATCGACCATCACTTCTGGCACCATGGCGCGGCTGTTATAGGTTGAAGCCATCGACGCACCATAGGCGCCTGTTGATCCAAACATGACCAAATCACCCGCGACCAGCGCATCGGTCTCGCGTGCGACCGCGAATGTATCACTGCTCTCGCAAATCGGGCCGACAATCGTTGCGATCATGCGTCCGCCATTGGGGCGCACAGCAGAAATGTCATGCCATGCATCATAGAGCGCAGGTCGCGCCAAGTCATTCATCGCCGCATCGACGATGACAAAGGGATGGCTGGCCCCCGGTTTGACCCTGATGACTTCGCTCAACATAACCCCTGCATTGGCGGCAATCACACGGCCCGGTTCGAACATCAATGTCACATCCCAATTCGCCGTAACACGCGCAACCATCGCGCCATAGTCTGCAGGGCTTGGCGGCGGCTGGTCGGCGCGATATTGGACACCAAGCCCGCCCCCCAAATCGACATGCGTTACAATATGCCCCCGTGATCGCAGGGCGTTTAGCAATTCGCCCGCCCGCTCAAAGGCCGCTTCGAGCGGGTCTAGAGATAGTAATTGGCTGCCAATGTGGAGCGCAATTCCGCGTAACCCCAATCCTGGGCGGCGCGACAAACGGTCGTAAATATCGGCCGCTTCATGGATGGAGACGCCGAACTTATTGTCGGCTTTGCCCGTCGATATTTTGGCATGGGTTAACGCATCGACATCGGGATTGATGCGTAGTGTCGCCACCGCGACCGTCCCTATACGTGACACGACATCGCCCAATTCCTCGCCTTCAACTTCGGATTCTATATTGAATTGGCCAACGCCTACTCCAATCGCAGCCGCCATTTCGGCTTGTGTTTTGCCGACGCCTGAAAAAACGATGTCACGCGCAGCAACTCCGCCAGCAATAGCTCGGTTCATTTCACCCACCGAGACAACGTCTGCGCCATAGCCCTGTTTCGCCAGAACAGCGATGACCGCAAGGTTAGGGTTGGCCTTGACCGCATAGGCAAGATGCACATCACCTGCCTGCTCGACACCGACACGAAATGCATCCGCTGCCTGTTCCAGCATGCTGCGCGAGTAAACATAGACGGGCGTGCCAACAGCCTGCGCGATGGCAGACAAAGGCACATTCTCGCAATATATCTCTGCTTCATTCAGTTGAAATCGGGTCATCATCTACTCAGGCGGTAAGTCATATTCGTCGGATTGACGCTCTTCGGACCGCCTCAACACCTCGTCGCTGCGCCTTGGTCGTGCCTGTGTCGAGGCCGTGGTCTGCAGCTCGGCTGTTGGTGGCGCAGTATCTCCCGCTGGAATGGCGGGGCCCACTTCGCCAACACCGCGCACCAAATCGCCGCGCTGCCCGCACCCAGAAACACTAAGGGCAATGATTGCCGCTGTGATGCTATATGCTCTGCGTTTCATGGTTTTTCCTTAACCGCCAATGCGCTGCGCATCGCGGCAATCTGTTCACGCACCCGCGTCGGTGCAGTCCCTCCCAAACTCGTGCGGCTAGCCACCGACGCCTCTATCGTCAGGGCGGCTAATGCAGCGGTATCGAGCCGCGTATCAATAGCTTGCGCAATATGGATGGGCAATTCAGGCAAATCGCACCCAGCCTCCTCCACTGCCTTGACGGCGGAACCGACGATATGATGCGCCTCGCGGAACGGCACGCCGCGCGTCCGCACCAGCCAATCGGCAAGGTCGGTCGCCGTCGAAAAACCTGTAGCCGCCGCGCACCGCATCCGCTCTATCTGGAACTGGCTGTTCTCGACCATGCCGGTCATCGCCGCGATCGACAGCGCCAACAGGTCATACGCCTCAAACACTGGCGGTTTGTCGTCCTGCATGTCCTTGGAGTAAGCGAGCGGCAACCCCTTCATCGTCATCATCAGACTGAACAGGCAGCCCGTGATGCGCCCACTATGTCCGCGAACCAGTTCCGCCGCATCGGGGTTACGTTTTTGCGGCATGATCGAACTGCCCGTCGAAAAACTATCGGGTAGCGCAACAAACCCGAACATCTGGCTCGACCAGATAACAAACTCTTCCGCCAATCGGCTAAGGTGAAGCGCGCACTGGCTGGCCGCCGACAGATATTCGACGGCAAAGTCGCGGTCGGACACCGAATCCAAGCTGTTGCGCGTCGGCGCATCAAAACCAAGTTCGTGCGCAGTAGCCACCCGGTCGATAGGAAATCCGGTTCCTGCTAGCGCCGCCGAACCCAGCGGGCATTGATTGAGGCGGGCACGCGCATCGGCAAAACGGCCACGGTCACGCCCAATCATTTCGGCATAGGCCATCATGTGATGGCCCAGCGTCACGGGCTGCGCGACTTGCAAATGCGTAAAGCCAGGCATGATGCTGTCAACATGGTGCTCTGCCGTATCGAGCAATGCGTGCGTCAACACAGCCAATGCCTGATCCGTCAAATCAATCGCATCACGGACCCACAGCTTGAAATCCGTCGCCACTTGATCGTTACGGCTCCGCGCTGTGTGCAAGCGTCCGGCAACGGGGCCGATCAATTCTGCAAGGCGGTTTTCCACCGTCATGTGGATGTCTTCGAGCGCCAGATCGACGGGCACACCGTTTGCGGCGAACTCTGTCGCCACCTGTTCCAACCCGGCGTCAATCGTCGCACTGTCCTGCGCCGTCAGTATCCCTGTCGCACCCAGCATCGCGACATGCGCACGAGAGCCCGCAATATCTTGTTGCCAAAGCCGCTTGTCGAAGGGGATAGAGGCGTTAATCTCGCGCATGACGGCGGTCGGCCCTTCAGCAAAACGCCCGCCCCACATGCCATTTGCTTGCGGAGCCTTGCCCTTGTCCGAATTATCTGACCGACTAATGTCTGACACGCGTTTCAACCATAGCTCAAAGTGGCAGTCGTTGGCCGTCACCGCGCTGGCGCTGGCGGGCCTGACCCTGTTGGGGTGCGATAGGGAAAACAGCGCGAACCCGCAAGGCGCGGTGGCCAACAATAGACAATCGCCCACGCCGACACGATATGCCATCGACAAATCACATCGTGGCACCTTCCTGCCCTCCACATCTGTCATCGACGACGAAGGACAGGAAGCGACATTATCCGACCTTGTAGGCACGCCCGTCATTCTCAACCTGTGGGCGACATGGTGCGGCCCATGTGTCGAAGAATTGCCAACGCTCGACAGGCTTGCGGCGACAACAGGGGGAACCGCACAGGTGATTGCGCTTTCGCAGGATATTGGCGATGACGGCGCAGGACCACGCCGGTTTCTGGAACAACATGGATGGAGCACTATCGCGGCCTGGCATGATCCGGACAACGAAGTCGGCCTTGTCTATGGCGGCGGTCTGCCCACCACCATCCTGTTCAATGCACAGGGACGTGAAGTGGCGCGCGTCATCGGCCCGATGGATTGGATGAGCGGCGCGGCGCGCACACTATTGGCCGAAGCGGGCATCGGCGAATGACAGCGTAAAGCGGGTGGTCAGAGCACAACGCATAATGCATTAGGGTAATATGGACCTTTACCTGCCCGTCGCCAATATGTCGGTCAACATCATCATGATCGTTGCCTTGGGCGGCATGGTGGGCATTTTGTCAGGCATGTTCGGGGTTGGCGGCGGATTTTTGACGACACCATTGCTGATTTTTTATGGCATTCCGCCAACCGTCGCTGCCGCGAGCGCGGCAACACAGGTCACCGGGACCAGCGTTTCCGGCATTTTCGCTTATTGGCAACGCGGCGGCGTCGATACCCGAATGGGGGCTGTTCTGGTCACGGGCGGTGTTGCTGGCTCATTGCTGGGGGCGATGCTGTTTGAATGGCTGCAAGCATTGGGTCAAATTGATACGGTCATCAACCTGATGTATCTTGGCTTGCTCGGATCTATCGGCTGGTTGATGCTGCGCGAGTCGCTTGAAGCTTTGCGAGCCATGGGCAGCGGGCAAAGCGTGCCCACACGCAAGAGGCGCCATCATCCGCTGGTCACGGCATTGCCGATGCGTTGGCGATTCTACAAATCCGGCCTCTATATGTCGCCGCTCGCCCCGCTCTTCCTTGGGATCCTCACGGGCATCATGACCATGTTATTGGGTGTTGGCGGCGGCTTCATCATGGTCCCTGCGATGCTCTATATCCTTGGCATGGACCCCAAAATGGTGGTGGGCACCTCGTTGTTCCAGATATTATTCACGACCATTGCATCGACAATGGTGCACAGCGTGACAACGCATGCGGTGGACATCGTTCTTGCTTCATTGTTGCTGGTCGGCGGCGCAATAGGGGCGCAAATCGGCGCGCGACTAGCCATGAAGGTTGATCCGGTACGGATGCGGTTGGGCCTTGCCATAGTTGTCATTCTGGTTGCCTTGCGCATGGCCATCGGCCTTGCATGGCAACCCGAAGAAATATTCACGATCCAATGGCTGTGATGACACCCCGCGCGACTGGCTTGCTTTGCGCATTGATGTTGCTGCCCGCCGGCTCTGCCTCTGTGGCCGCGTCCGGTGACCCTGTGTTGGTGCCCGATGTGTCGAGCCGCGCCATCGACATCAAATATAGCTTTGTCGGCGAAGAATTGCTGTTGTTTGGTGCCATAATTTACCCCGATGGCCGTGCGCCCGACGAGCGCGCCGACATTGTCGTTGTCATCAGGGGGCCGACCAGACCGATCCGCCTGCGCGAAAAGCAAAGGGTCGCCGGAATCTGGGTCAACACGCAAAGCGTAGGCTTTGGCAGCGCGCCTGGATATTATGCGGTGGCTTCGTCGCGGCCCATCGACCAGATGATCGACGAACGCACTGCCGCTATCTATGAAATCGGCCTACGCAATCTTTCGCTATCTCCCACAGAGTTCGAAGACAGTGCACAGCTGCGGCGCTTTGAAAATGGCCTGATCGACCTCAAACGTCGCCAGACATTGTTTGTCGAGAGCGCGGGCGGCGTCGAAATCAACCAAGGTGCGCTATACAGAGCGCGGCTGATGATCCCCGCACAGGTGCCCGTGGGGCGCTATACCGCCGAAACTTTCCTGATCAGTCATGGTGATGTGATTGCGGTTGCGTCACGCGATATCGATATTCGCAAAACAGGCTTCGACCGTTTTGTCGCGATGGCGGCAGAGCATTATGGCTTGATCTATGGCCTCATTGCCGTGACATTGTCGATATGCCTTGGTTGGTTTGCAGGGTGGCTGTTCCGCAGATTCTAATCCGTAACATTCGCCGCCATAAATTAACCATGACGCAGGCATTTCTTAACATCCCTTTGCTATCGCATGAGCAATGAAGGCCGCGCATTGCGGCAATGACAGGTGAGCATCTGCGATGGAAGATATGTCCAACCCACCACAGCGCCACGGCGATGCCAGCATCGTCGACATGGTTGGCGCGCGCACGGCCAGCACCGAACGGCTGCGCATTGGCGACGTTATGGACATAGCGGGGTCGTCGTCAGCGGTTGTCCTGCACGCCGAAGCCATAACGGGGTTAATCGACAATCCAGACTCGGCTGTTTCTATGGCGGGTCAAGTCGGCAGCCAGATCAAGATCCGCGTCGGCGATGTCTGGCTGGTCGCTGGCATACGCAATCAACGAATGCACCCGCGCGACCCCAGCCTGATCATCGCCACCGTCGATTTTCTGGGCGAAGGCGACGAGGAAATGCTGACCGGAAAGATCAACAATTTCCGTCGCGGCGTTACGCGCTATCCTATCCCTGGTAGCCCGGTCTATGCTGCGACGTCCGGAGATTTGCGCCAAATATATGCGGCGGACAACCGCCCGCACGTCGAAATAGGCACCGTTTATCCGACCAAAGACACGCGCGCCGCGCTTTATATCGATCCGATGCTGGGCAAGCATTTTGCGCTGCTGGGGTCAACCGGTACGGGTAAATCGACCAGCGCTGCATTAATCCTCCACCGCATCATCGCCATGGCCCCCGAAGGGCATGTGGTGATGATTGATCCGCACGGCGAATATAGCGCTGCGTTCAAGGGGCAGGGCGCGTTGTTCGACGTCGACAATCTGGCAATGCCCTATTGGCTGCTTAATTATGACGAGCATTGCGAAGTGTTCGTTACGTCAGAAGGCAAGGAGCGCCAGATTGATTGCGACATCCTGTCACGATGCCTGCTTGCCGCGCGCGCCAAAAATAAGGCGTCCGAAGGTGTGTCAAAACTGACCGTCGATAGCCCGGTTCCTTACCTATTGTCCGATTTGCTCGCCATCATCCAACTGGAAATGGGCAAGCTGGAAAAATCGACATCGAGCGCACCGTTCATGCGGCTGAAAAGCAAAATCGAGGAATTGCGCGCCGATCCACGCTATAATTTCATGTTCTCGGGCATGCTGGTTGGCGATACAATGGCCGCTTTCCTGTCCAAAATCTTCCGCCTGCCTAGCGACGGTCGCCCCATCTCAATCGTCGATGTGTCAGGCGTGCCGTCCGATGTCGTCAGCGTCGTTGTGGCAGTGTTGGCGCGGATGGTGTTCGATTTCGCCATCTGGTCGCGCGATGAACCGCAACGCCCGATCCTGCTGGTCTGCGAAGAAGCGCACCGTTATGTCCCCAATGAACGTAACGCCGATGGATCGTCGGTTGGCCGCATATTGTCGCGGATCGCCAAGGAAGGGCGCAAATATGGTGTGTCATTGGGCCTGATTACCCAGCGGCCGTCGGATTTGGCCGAAGGGGTGCTGTCGCAATGCGGCACCATCATCGCCATGCGCCTCAACAACGAACGCGATCAGAACTTCGTCAAAGCCGCCATGCCAGAAGGATCGAAAGGGTTTATTGATTCGATTGCCGCGCTGCGCAACCGCGAATGCATCATCTGCGGCGAAGGTGTCGCCATCCCCATCCGCGTCATGCTCGATACGCTCGAGGAAGAAAAACGCCCGGCATCAACCGATCCGCTGTTCTCTCAACTGTGGCGCGACACTGGTGGCGAAGCCGAAATCGTCAACCGCGTCGTACGACGCTGGCGCTCACAGGGGCGGTAAAGCCCTGCCCGCTACCGCGAGGCGGGTGTCCCGCTATGGCGATATTCTTCGCGGATCGACCCCGAACCCGAAAGCCGTGGGTCAGCATATTGCCGTGTGGGCGGCTGTTCCACTCGCGGCGCACTGCCAAAGCCGGGCTGCGGATAGGCGGTGACAGGGGTCGCCACGCCCGCCGGTCCAGCACGCGACGCAGCAATCGCCGCCATCGTTGCAGCATCGGGCATGCCCGCTGGCATCGCGGGCAATGGCGTTAACGCGGGCGATGTGCGCCCTGCCCGCGCAACCAATTGGTCGGCAATCGGCAGATAAGGGCCTGGCGCAGGCTCGTGCCCCGAATAGGGCCTGCTGAACGCAGCTGGCGTGCCCCAGCGCCCCCGCCAACGGTGGAATATATGCGCGCCAACTATGTTGGTCATTGCCAGCGAACGGCCCCATGATGGCCAGATCGCCTGGGTATGATAATGCGTCGCGAGGCCGACCGCAGGGAATGTCCGCCCCGCCAGCGCCTCTGCGGCGATACGCGCCGCACGCGACCAATTGGGACGCGATGGTGCACGCGCCATGGCGCCGTCACAGGCAAAGGTGAATTGACAGACGATCGCGCGCTGTGACCCCTGAAACACGACACCGCACACGCTGCCCGGAAAGCTGGGGTGGCGGACACGGTTCAAAACCACCTGCGCGACACCGCGCATGCCATCGTCGCTTTCGCTCGCCGCCTCGTAATAAATCGCAGCGGTCAGGCAATAATGGGCGCGCGCCGTATCGGTAGAGGTGGCGCCGCGAAACACCGTGCGCTGCGCCGCCGGGCCAACATAGGCTTCCTGCCGCAGCGCAGCCGGACCAGAAGCGGGCACGGTGGCACTTGCCTCGCCCAGCGCCTGAACCGACATCGGATCGGGCAGGTCAGCGTCTATCGCTTGGGCCGCTGCAAAGTCATCGGCATTCACCAGCGACCATAGTTGCGGGTCATGAGGTTGCAGGGTCACCGCAACCGATACGCGATAGGGTGTGGCATATTCGGTGCGCCCGAGAACGCCGCGCGAGGCGATAACCAATATCGGAATTAACAGAATCGCAGCCACCCAATGGCGCACCGGGCGATTGCGCGAAGCAGACGCAGGCTGCCAACCCTGACCAGCGGCCGGTGAAGGTTGAGCAGTGGCGGTTGTCACATTCAAAAAATTTCATTTCAAGGCTGTTGAAAACAACGGATCGCGAATCATGCCAAAGTGCTTTGCCCGATAAATGTGGCCAAATCCTCACCGCTAAGAAATATGCACTATTTCGGGACAGGCCTGCGGTGCTTCCCTGTTTTGGTTGATACAGTGCGCGGGGGAAACAACGGCCGTCTGCGGGTTACAGAGGTGTGGTATCAACGATAGACAGTCGTATTATACACTTAATACACATCCTCCCCAGGCACCCCCCATCATGGGGAGGTTTATGCACATCAAAACAAACGACTCTAGATAACATATTACCATGGCCAGTGACTTGTAGGAAAGTCCCCTATGCCCCCGGCACCCCCAGC
>JBBTFY010000044.1:0-13438 GCA_038041635.1 Pseudomonadota bacterium | reverse complement strand
TCGCCGAAATAAGCCGTTCCTTGGTGTCAACTTTGTCAACTTTGGCCAGTCCGCCACCACTTGCCGCGCCAAAGGCGTTATACGCGATGATTGAAAAGCGAGGGTCGAGGCCAGTGACAGCGATATGAGCCCCTCATCATCATATTGTTCTTGCTATGTTCTGTTAACGCCATTACTTATGGGCCATGGACGGCGCGCCACCCTTCCCTCCTAACGGCCCACAATCGACCCCGGGCCGTGGCGCGCCGTCCAACCATGTTCCGCTGCGTTTCGGGCTTTCCGAGCGCGTCGATGACCCCGACTGGCTCGATGAGCGCGAAACTATTGATGGCGCGCGTGGGCGCCCCCGCACCACCGTCACCGTTGACCACGCCCGCACCATCATTAACCGCATCACATCACCCGACATCCCGCTCGACCAATCGATCAACATGTATCGGGGGTGCGAACATGGCTGTATCTATTGCTATGCGCGGCCCAGCCATGCCCGATATGATCTCTCGCCCGGGCTTGATTTTGAAACGCACCTGTTCGCCAAACCCGATGCGGCGGTCCTGCTTCGCGCCGAACTGGCACGGCCATCCTATGTCATGCGCCCCATCGCTATCGGCACCAACACCGACCCCTATCAACCGATTGAGCGCGACTGGCGCTTGACGCGGCAAATTATCGAGCTGCTGTCCGAAACAGGCCACCCGCTGTTCATCACCACAAAGTCGGACCGCATCGTCCGCGACATTGACTTGCTGGCCGACATGGCGCGGCGGCGCCTGGTGCATGTCATCCTATCGGTCACCACGCTGGACCCTGCGCTGGCACGAAAGTTGGAGCCGCGCGCGCCCCGCCCCGCCAAACGGCTGGCGGCGATTGCGGCGCTGTCGGCGGCGGGGGTGCCAACCCAGGTCAATGTCGCGCCGATCATTCCCGCCATAACCGACCATGAGATTGAACATATCATTGCCGAAGCGGCGGCAGC
This sequence comes from Pseudomonadota bacterium, assembly GCA_038041635.1. GTDB lineage: Bacteria > Pseudomonadota > Alphaproteobacteria > Sphingomonadales > Sphingomonadaceae > Sphingopyxis. Next base: position 12,462 of record JBBTFY010000044.1, on the reverse strand, counting down.
GGGGGCGTGCCGCGCGGGCTATACGATCATCCGCCTGCCGCACGAAGTAGCAGCACTGTTCCGCGAATGGCTGGCCGTCCATTTTCCCGACCGCGCGAGCAAGGTGATGGCCATCATCCGCGATTTGCGCGGTGGGCGCGATTATGACCCGCGCTATTTCAAACGCATGCACGGCGGCGGGATATGGGGTGACCTCATCCGCACGCGGTTTAACCGCGCGCGGCGCATCTATGGCCTCGGCCATCGCGGCTATGACATCGACCTCACCGCCTTCGTCCCGCCTGAACGCGGTGGCCAGATGCGGCTTCTCTAAACCACCCGGCCTCTAAAAATCACGCTTGCCAAAACGCGGCACGCCCTTGTTTTGTCCCAGCGGGTCGAGCACACTCAGGTCGAGCACCACCGGATCACCGATCCACTGTGCCAGCGACGTGTGATCCGCCATATCATCGTCGGTCAACGGGTGGATCAACGCGCGAAGGCTCGCCGCGCTGATAATCGCTATCACGCCCGCGCGCGACACCTCATTGAAATGCAGTTCAAATTGGGGAATCGGGTGCGGCCCCACCGGACCATCGACCATCCGCCCCACATAAGGGATGTGCAGATCACTCGCCTCTATGCTCAGGCGCATCAATTCGTCGCGAAGCGCCGCCGCCGCTGGGCGTTCCGCATCGGAATAATAGACGTGCGCGTGAAAGGATTTGCCCTGATCAGCCATGATCGCTCCTTCCAATAATCACTGACATTGGGTGTCAGGGATAGATGATTTCTACCCCAACGACGCCAGGCGATAGTTCTTATATTCGTCGCGTAACTGTCGTTTGAGCAATTTTCCGGTTGCGGTGTGCGGCAAGCTATCGACGAAGATAATCTCGTCGGGCAGCCACCATTTTGCGACATGATTTCCTAGGTGAGTGGTAATTTCCTCGGCGCTCACGTCGCTCCCCGGTTTGCGGATGACGAGCAGGATCGGGCGTTCATCCCATTTGGGGTGCGGCACGCCCACCGCCGCCGCTTCGGCCACGCCGGGACAGCCAACGGCGGCATTTTCCAGCTCAATCGAGCTGACCCACTCGCCTCCCGATTTGATGACATCCTTGGCACGGTCGGTGATTTGCATCACGCCATTGGGATGGAGAATCGCAACATCGCCTGTGTCAAACCAGCCATCGGCGTCGCAAGCATCATGCTCCGCATCAAAATAGCGCTGGATAATCCACGGTCCACGCACCTGTAATTGGCCACTGGTTTTGCCATCGCGCGGCACGCTATTGCCATCATCATCGACGGTGCGCAGTTCGACCCCGAACGGAACGCGTCCCTGTTTACAGACCATATCAACCTGTTCGTCAAAGCTCATCTCGTCCCAATCATACGGGCGCGCGCCGATGGTACCAATCGGCGATGTTTCGGTCATCCCCCATGCGTGCGCGACATGAATGCCCGCCCCCATCAACCGTTCGATCATCGCGCGCGGAGCCGCAGAGCCGCCAATCACCACCAGCTTCAGTCTGCCATAATCGCCACCCCCACCTGGTCCGGGATTGGCGTCCATATCGGCGAACATCGACAGCCACACCGTTGGCACGCCCGCGCTGTGCGTAACTTTTTCATTGCGGATCAACCGCCACAGTGACACGGCATCATTGGTCGCGGACAGAACCATCTTTGCTCCAGAGGCTGCGCAGGCATAGGGCAACCCCCAAGCATTGGCGTGGAACATTGGCACAATGGGTAGCACCACCGCCCGCGCCGATAAATCCATCAGGTCGGGCTGCATCTCGGCATAGGCATGGAGCACGTTGGAGCGATGCTCATACAGCACGCCTTTGGGATTGCCCGTGGTGCCGCTGGTATAGCATAGCCCGCACGCGTCGTTTTCGGACATATCCACCCATGCGAAATGTCCGTCTTCACGATCAATCCATTCGCTGAACCCAGTGTATCCGCCCTCCCCTTCGCTATCGAACAGGATGAAATGCTCGACGCTGCTAAGCTGCGGCCGCAGCCGCTCGACAATGGGCAGAAATTGTTTGTCAAACAGCAAAATTCGGTCCGCCGCATGGTTGATGATATAGACGATCTGTTCATCAAATAGGCGCGGATTGACAGTGTGCAGGACGCTGCCAATGCCTGCGCTGCCATACCAGCTGACCAGATGATGCAGATGGTTCATCGCCAGTGTCGCTATGCGGTCGCCCTTGGCCATGCCCTGACGTCGCAGCGCCTGCGCCATCTTGCGCGCCATCACATGCACTTCGGCCCAATTGCTGCGCTGTTCGCGGCCATCGGCCCACAATGTCACAATTTCGCGCGTGCCATGTTCGCGCGCCGCATGGTCGATCAAGCCAGTCACAACCAACGCTTGGCTTTGCATCCCTCCAAATAGCATCATCTTCTCCCCTCCCAAGGCACGCGAACAAGTTTTTATTTTACTGCGCGATTCACCTGTTTTTGCATCACCAGACTGACGTGCGTAACCCCGGCCAGACGCTCCACTTTATGCACAACCTCTTGATCTAGCCGATATTTGCCACCAATCCGCAATTTGATCAACGGTGGCTCTTCGGTAATAGGCGCTATGGCGATAATCACCTCGCCTTGCCCTTCGCATTGATTATCGTCGCCGAACAGGTGCCCGATCTGCGCTAATGGATCTTCGCGGTCGATCGTCACGATCAACGATAGTGGCTTGGTTGTCATCAACTGTTCAAGTGGTGTTGCACTGCGAACGGCAACGCGCGGCGCCTCTTCGCCCTCGCGCCAATCCAGTTCGACTTGTAATAGCGCGCAGCCGCTTTCATCGCCTAATTGTTCAAGCATCGCACAGGCGGCTTCATCGAAACAGCTGGCCGGAAACTGGCCGGATCTGTCCGACATCGTCAATTGCATGTAACGATTACCGCGCTGCGATGTGCGCCATTTCGCGTTTTCAACGAGTGCCGCCATCACCCCGGCGCGGCGCTCTCCGGGCGGCGCGGGCGTGCTTGCGGCATATTCGCCATAGCTGCGCGCGCGCAAATTTTCGGTCAGAGCAGTATAGCGCGACACAGGATGCGCCGAGAAATAAAATCCGAACGCGTCCTTTTCTCGCGCCATCTGCTGTGCCATCGACCAGCTTTCAGCGCGCGGCAGTTGCACAGCTGGCATCGCCGCCACATCGCCGCCGAACAGGCCGCCCTGCCCCGTAATCCGCGCGTCAGCGGCGATATTGGCCGTCGCTAGCACCACTTCTGCCCCAGAAAAAACACTGGCACGGTCGGCCTCTAGCCCGTCAAATGCACCCGCCGCAGCCAAAGATTCCATCTGGCGACGATTGAGCAGGCGCGGGTCAACGCGTTCGGCAAAATCGTCAAGCGAGGCAAAAATACCATTATCCGCACGTTCGTGAACAAGGCTCCCCATTGCCTTTTCGCCGACCCCTTTGAGCGCACCAAGCCCATAGCGGACACAAAGGCCATCACCATTTGGCTCTACCAAAAAGCCTGCGACACTCCTGTTAATGCATGGCGGCGCAACCGCCACATCCAACCGCCGCATATCGTCGACAAAGATCGACAATTTGTCGGTCTGGTCGTTGTCAAAACTCATCGACGCTGCAAAAAACTCATGCGGATAATGTGCCTTCAGCCACGCCGTCTGATAGGCCAGCAACGCATAGCCCGCTGCATGACTTTTGTTAAAACCATAGCCCGCGAACTTGTCGATCAAATCGAACAAGGCACCTGCCTTTGCATTGTCTATGCCGTTGACAGCAAGACACCCTTGGATGAAATTTTCGCGCTCGGCATCCATCCCCGATTGATCTTTTTTCCCCATCGCGCGGCGTAATTTATCCGCGCTACCCAGAGAATAGCCGGCCAAAATCTGCGCGGCCTGCATCACCTGTTCCTGATAGACAAAGATACCATATGTCTCGGTGAGGATGGATTCGAGCAACGGATGCGGCCACGCAATTTTTTCTCGGCCATTTTTGCGCGCCCCAAAGCTGGGTATATTGTCCATCGGACCAGGCCGGTACAAGGCAACCAAAGCAATGATGTCGCCAAATGCAGTGGGTTTTACCGCCGCGAGTGTCCGGCGCATTCCTTCGGATTCGAGCTGGAACACGCCCACCGTTTCGCCGCGTTGCAACAGATCATAAACCGCTGGATCATCCCAAGCGATCGTATCAAGGTCTACCTTCACTCCGCGTGCCGCCAAAAGCCGCACGGCCTCGTGCAATACGGACAGCGTTTTAAGCCCAAGGAAGTCAAACTTAACAAGACCCGCCCCTTCGACATATTTCATGTCAAACTGCGTCACGGGCATGTCTGAACGCGGGTCTCGATAGAGCGGAACCAGTTCGGCCAGTGGGCGGTCGCCAATGACCACGCCAGCTGCGTGGGTTGAGCTGTGCCGTGGCAGCCCCTCCAGCTTGCGTGCGAGGTCGAACAGGCGGCGCACACCATCTTGTTGTTTATATTCCTTGTTCAGTTCGGAAATACCATTCAGCGCGCGCTCTAAATCCCACGGATCAGCAGGAAGGTTGGGGATGAGCTTTGCAAGTCTATCCACCTGATTATAGCCCATCTGGAGCACGCGGCCGGTATCCTTGAGCACTGCGCGGGCTTTCATCGTCCCGAATGTGATAATTTGCGCGACCGTGTCGGCCCCATATTTCTGCTGGACGTAGCGGATGACTTCGCCGCGCCGCGTTTCGCAAAAATCAATATCGAAATCGGGCATTGACTTGCGTTCGGGGTTTAGGAAACGTTCGAACAGCAGGTCCAGTTTGATCGGGTCCAGATCGGTGATAGTCAGCGCCCATGCAACCAGCGATCCCGCGCCCGATCCACGCCCCGGTCCCACCGGAATATCATGCGATTTTGCCCATTTGATGAAATCAGCAACAATCAGAAAATAGCCTGGAAAGTTCATGCTGACGATTACATCGGCTTCAAAGTTCAATCGGTCGAAATAGAGTGCATAGTCGCCGCGCAAAGTGGCATCGTCAGCATCTGGGCGATAGCGGCGTAGGCGGACCAGAAGTCCGGCCTCGGCGTCCCCGCGCAAAAGCGCGGCTTCATCTTCACGACTGCCGCCAATCGACGGCAATATGGGGTCACGTTCCGGTGCGCGCACCGCGCACCGCTGCGCGATAACCATCGTGTTCGACAATGCTTCGGGAATGTCGCTGAACAAATCCTCCATCACCTCCGCAGGCTTTAGCCACGCCTCCGGGCAACTTTTGCGGCGATCTTTGCTTTCAACATAAGTGGACTGCGCGATGCATAACAAAGCATCATGCGCGGCGTGGAAACTAGCATCGGCAAAGCAGCAGGGATTGGTCGCCACCATGGGCAAATCGCGGGCCAATGCCTGTTCGATCAGCGCCGGCTCTGCCGCTTGCTCAATTCTATCACCCCGCCGCGCCAATTCTATATAAAGCTGTTCTGGGAACAGCGCCTGCATCTGGTCGATATAAGCATTTGCAGCGGTGGTTTGGCCATCGGCAAACAGGCGCGCAACCGCGCCTTCGCTGCCCGCCGTCAGGCAGATCAATCCGCTGCTGAAATCAGAAAGTTGGGCAAAGCTGACATGTGGCTCCAAACCGTTTTCAGGCGACAAATGCGCCATGCTGACTAACTGGCACAGGTTGGCATAGCCGCCATCGTCCTGCGCATACAGCGCCAGCCAGTCTATGATCGGGCGCGTAGCATCGCAGCCTGGTCGTGCAACACTGACCAACGCGCCAATGATAGGCTGCACACCCTCAGCGAAGCAGGCGTCAGAAAATTGCATCGCCGCATACAGCCCGTTGCGATCACAAATTGCCACGGCCGGAAACCCGCTTTGATTAGCCGCATTGGCGATGGCCTTTGGCTCGAACGCCCCTTCGAGCATCGTGTAGCTCGAAAATATGCGCAAAGGGACAAAGGGAGCGTGAGCCATCGCCGTCACCATAACGGTATGGAACGATTCGACCAGTGGTTGATTGGCTAAAGCAGCGCTTCTATTTCCGCGCGCAGCAATTCGGGGCGCACCGTCGGCGCGTGGCGCGAGACCACCTTGCCATTACGATCAACCAGAAATTTAGTGAAGTTCCATTTGATCGCGTCAATGCCCAACAGGCCAGTTTTTTCGCGCTTTAGCCATTTCCACAGTGGGTCGGCCTTGCCGCCGTTGACGTCGATTTTACCAAAGACGGGAAAGCTAACATCATAAGTTAGCGAGCAAAAACTGGCGATTTCCGCTGCATTGCCCGGTTCTTGCGCGCCAAATTGATTGCATGGGAAGGCGAGCACTTCAAACCCGCGATCCTTATAGTCGCGATACAGTGCCTCAAGCTCGGTATATTGCGGTGTGAAACCACATTTGGAGGCAGTGTTGACCACCAGCAACACCTTGCCCAGATGCGCCGCCATTGCTTCGGGCGAACCGCCTGGCAACGCCACGGAAAAATCGGATAATGCTGTCATGGCTGAACCTCCGTTGCGGCTTCATGCCGATAGACAAACAGGAAGCTGAGTACCCAGGTGCGGCCCTGATCGGTTGACGCGTCACCGCGCTGTGTCACACTGCCATCGCTCTGCCGCGTATAGGTCATGCGAACCAACGAATCTTGCCCTGGCCCGTTGACGCCTTGCCACAAGCCGGTCAGCACCATTTCGTCGCCGACAAGCCCGCCCTCAAACTCCACCCGTCCGCCGCTGCTGTCGAGCCACAACTGTCGCCATGTCCGCCGCGCGCTGTCATAATGTGACAGGCTGCTGCCGCCGCTGCCGCTATTGGGTATCCACTGTTCGCGGATGACGCAGCCATCGTGCATCCGCTCGATGCGGCTATGCGCGACTTGCTGATTGGTATCGGGGCGTGCGACGGTCCACTCGCCAACCCAGAAATCAAACCCCCGGTGCTGCGGCGTCGTGCAAGCGGGGGGCGGTGCAGTTCTCGGCGGCGGCGCTGTTTGCGACGATAATGGCGCAGCAAACGCCAAAGCGACAGCCGTGCTGCCAATTCCCATCATGCTCCTGATCATCGGCTTCACCTCACTCCAGCATACCCTCATGCAATCGTATCACACGGTCCATCCGCTTGGCCAGCTGCTCATTATGCGTGGCGACGAGCGCCGCCGATCCATGCGCGCGCACCAGCGATACAAATTGGTCGAACACAAGATCGGCAGTCTTTTCATCCAGATTACCCGTCGGTTCATCGGCCAGAATCAGTTTTGGCCGATTGGCAAGCGCGCGCGCCACTGCAACGCGTTGCTGTTCACCGCCAGACAATTTGGCCGGTTTATGATCAAGGCGCGCGGCGAGGCCCAATTCTCCGAGCAATTCAGCAGCACGTGCCTGCGCGTCATCCGCCGAAGTGCCCAGCACCAGCTGCGGGAGAACGACATTCTCAAGAGCGGAAAAGTCGGGCAGCAGATGGTGGAATTGGTAGATGAACCCCAGCCGTTCGCGTCGCACCCGCGTTCGCCCAGCATTATCCAGCATCACCACCGCCTCACCGTCGATGCTGATCGTTCCGCCAAATCCGCCTTCGAGCAAGCCGACCGCTTGCAGCAATGTTGATTTGCCCGACCCGGACGGACCCAGCAATGCGACAATTTCGCCGCGCGCTAGGTCGAGATCGACGCCGCGCAGCACCTCAATCACTGCGTCGCCCTGCGTAAAGGAGCGCGTCAGCCCGCGAACCGACAGGGCGAGAACCCTCTCACTCATAACGCAGCACCTGCACTGGGTCGGTATTGGCGGCCTTTAATGCGGGGTAGAGCGCGGCCAGAAAACTGAAAATGATCGTCATCACGCAAATCAATGTGATTTCCACTGGGTCAGGCTTTGATGGCAATTCAGTGAGGAAGCGGATTGAGGGATCCCACAGATTCTGCCCCGTAACATATTGAATGGCATCGACCACGCCCTGCCTGAAAAACAGGAACACAAAGCCGACGCCAAGTCCCGCAACCATGCCAAGCACGCCAATGGTCGTGCCAATGGTCAGGAATATCCGCAGCACCGATGCTTTGTCGGCACCTATAGTCCGCAATATCGCAATGTCGCGGGTGCGGGTGCGCACCAGCATGATCAGCGAGGAGACGATGTTGAACGCCGCAACAAGGATGATGATCGAGAGGATGACGAACATCGCCACACGCTCGACCGCCAAGGCTTCAAACAAGCTGGAGTTTAACTGCCGCCAGTCGGTAACGACGGCGCGTCCCGCAACGCCCTGCGCCAACGGCTGGACTATTTCCGCAACGCGGTCGGCGTCCTCGGTTTTGATCTCGATCATCCCGACAACATCGCCCGACAACAGCAATGTCTGGGCATCCGCCATCGGCATGATGACATAGGCTTCATCGAACTGGAACACACCTATTTCGAATATCGCGCCAACGGTATAGCCGATTTCACGCGGCACCGTGCCAAACGGGGTTGAACGCCCTAACGGATTGATGATCGTCACCGTCGAACCGACCTGCGCGCCTAATTTTTGTGCAAGGCCGCTGCCAATCGCGATCCGCTCGCTACCCACGTCAATAGATGCCAGATTGCCCGCCCGCACCTTGCCGCCAAGCGCAGCGTTGCTGCGAATGTCGGCGACCGCCATTCCGCGAACCAGCACGGCTTCGGCGCGCCCTTCATGGTTCGCAAACATCGGCTGTTCGATGAGTGGGCGGGCGGAGACGACCCCCGGTGTTGCGCGCGCTTGTTCGAGGATTTGCCGCCAATCGGGTAAGCGATTGTCATAGCCCTGCACCACCGCATGGCCATTCAGTCCAACGATTTTATCGAACAGTTCAGCGCGAAAGCCGTTCATCACGCTCATCACGATGACCAGCGCCGCGACGCCCAACAACACAGCAATGAAGCTGAAAATAGCGGCGATAAAGATGAAGCCTTCGCCCTTTACAGGAAGCAGGTAGCGCTTGATGATCAGGCGCTCATAGGCGTTGGGTAGCATCGCGGGGGCAATTCCATCAAGGCGTGAACCCGCTGCCTAGGCGATAGCATCCTGCATGGCAATGCCACGCCCGTTGTTGCAGGATTAGCACAGGGCATGTCAAATCGTCCTCAACTTGGCTCCAAAAGGATGACAGAGCGCCATTGTCGCAATAGTCCTGCGCACTGTTCCCAACCGATTCACTATTTTCGGTCAGGTTCAGGGAGAATAAGGCAACTCGCCAGATAATCGGGCTTGAGAGTGCCTGACAGACTTTACCTCCCAATGGGAGGGCCCTTCGGGGGAGGGGCAAAAGTTCGTCACGCGAGCCCTCGGATTGCAATTGCGGTCCGAGGGCTTCGTATTTCTAACGATCCTCAATCAACTTCATTCCCCGGATTCGGCAATTTCGAGCAAAATAGCTGAGTCTATAATCGTCACGCGGCCATGGTCACGCGCAATAATCCCCGAATCAACCCATACCGAAAGCTGGCGGTTAATCTGTTCGCGGCTCATCCCTGCAAAATGTGCAAGGTCGGTCTGGTTGAGGTCATGACGCAGCTTTGCACCATCGGGACCCATCGCCATCAGGCGTACGAAACAGCGTGCAAGGCGCGGGCCCGATGCAAAAGCGCGGTCACCCTCAATCGTTGCGTTGGCCTGACGCAGACGTCGCGCCATCTGGCCCAGCAACTGCCAGGCAAAATCGGGGCGATCCCGAATGACGTCACGAATGGCCACGCGGTCGAGCCGCATAGCCGTCACCGCTTCGTGCGCGACAACACTCGCGGTGCGTTCCTGACCGTCAAGCACCGCGATTTCCCCGATGGCTGCACCTTTTTCGAGATAGTCGAGGGTGATTTCGCGGCCATTTGCAGCGACAATCGAGACCCGTGCGACGCCAGAGATGAGGATGTAGAAACTGTCGCCGGGGTCGCCTTGATGCATGATGGCATCGCCGCGTGCATAGTGCCGTAATTGACCGCGCGCGGCCACAGCGTCCAGCTGTTCTGCGCTCGCACCAGCGAACAGGCTGCCCGGCGCCAATAGATCGACAAGCTCGCTACCCTTCATCGCGCTTTCCCCTTTTGCCCACAATGTCGCATTCAGTGATGCGCAGCAAGGGGGGATGGGCGTTAAACGAGGCGGCTCTGCTTGACCGCTGCGGCAATGAACCCGGCAAACAATGGATGCGGGTCAAATGGCCGTGATTTCAACTCTGGGTGAAACTGCACCCCTATGAACCACGGGTGGTCGGGACGTTCGACTATTTCGGGCAAGTCGCCGTCGGGCGACATGCCGCTGAAATGCAAACCCCCGCCCTCCAGCGCGCCCATATAATGGGTGTTGACCTCGTAACGATGGCGATGCCGTTCCGATATGGTGATGGTGCCATAGAGCGCCGCGACATGGCTGTTGCCGTCGAGCCTCGCCTCATAGGCGCCAAGCCGCATCGTCCCGCCCATATCGCTGTCGATATGGCGCTGTTGCAACCCCTCCTCGCTCATCCATTCGGTGATGATGCCAACGATGGGCGAACCGCCGGGGCCAAACTCACTGCTCGTCGCATCGGCAATACCGGCCGTGTTACGTGCGCCTTCGATGCACGCCATCTGCATGCCGAGACATATTCCAAAAAAGGGAACGCCGCGTTCACGCGCAAAGCGCACCGCTGCAATCTTGCCCTCGCTGCCGCGCTCGCCAAATCCGCCGGGGACGAGGATGGCGTGGAGCGGCTCTAGCTTGACAGCCAGATCGTCCCCGTCCGATTCGAACAGTTCGGCGTCGATCCACCGCACATTGACCTTTACCCGGTTGGCAAGGCCACCGTGCACTAGCGCCTCATTCAGCGATTTATAGGCATCGGGCAGCGCCACATATTTACCGACGACACCGATAGTCACTTCGCCTTCGGGGTTTTGCGCGCGGTCCATGATGTCGATCCAGCGCGACACATCTGGCTCTGGCGCATCGGTGATCCCAAAAGCGCGCAGCACCTCTGCGTCCAGTCCTTCGGCATGATATTGCAGTGGCACCGCATAGATGCTCGATGCGTCAAGCGCGGGGATGACTGCTTCGGGGCGGACATTACAAAATTGCGCTATCTTGGCGCGCTCTCCCGCTGGCAGCGGCTTTTCACAGCGGCACAGCAATACGTCCGGCTGCACCCCCAGCGCCGCGAGTTCACGCACGCTATGCTGGGTTGGTTTGGTTTTCAGCTCACCTGCCGCCGCGATATAGGGCACCAGTGTCACATGCACCGAAACCGTGTTGCCGCGCCCCAGATCGTTGCGAAGCTGGCGGATCGCTTCAATGAACGGCAACGATTCAATGTCACCCACAGTTCCGCCAATTTCGCACAGCACGAAATCGAGATCCTCGGTTTCGGCCAAAGCAAAGGCTTTGATCGCATCGGTGACATGCGGGATGACCTGAACCGTCGCACCCAGATAGTCCCCGCGCCGTTCCTTGGCGATGATTTGCTGATAGATGCGCCCCGACGTCACATTATCCGACTGGCGCGCCGAAACGCCCGTGAAGCGTTCGTAATGACCAAGGTCGAGGTCGGTTTCCGCGCCGTCATCGGTCACATAGACTTCGCCGTGCTGATAGGGCGACATCGTGCCCGGATCGACGTTCAGATAGGGATCGAACTTGCGTATCCGCACGCGGTATCCGCGCGCTTGCAGCAATGCCGCAAGGCTTGCCGCCATTAAACCTTTGCCGAGCGAGGAGACCACGCCGCCGGTGATAAATATAAACCGCGCCATGGGAGAAAACGCCTAGCTGGTGATTGCGAGTCGGTGCAAGCAAGTAAATGGGCAAGCGCGAAACGCACCTTTGGTATAATCATCCACGCTGCGTGGATTATTGCTGGATCGGAACGCCCTTTTCCGCAGGCGGAGAGGCGTTAGCCGCACCCGCTGCGGCGGCCGCCAACGGGTCGCTGTTAGGGGCCACCCCACCCCCCGCTATCGGAACCGCACCGTCAAGGGGAGCAACGGGCAGTTCAGGTGCACCCGTCACAGACGGCGTTGCCGTGGCAGCATTGGCGTCCACCCGACTACCGCTGTGATTGACCGACGCAAGCACCGCCAAAGCCACGCTAAGTCCCACAAATGCTATCGCCAGAAAGGCAGTAGCACGCGATAAAAAGTCCGCCGCGCCGCGCGCCGACAGGAAACCTGACGGGCTACCGCCCATGCCAAGACCGCCGCCTTCGGATTTTTGCATCAGGATGACGCCTATCAGCGCCGCCGCGACGATGGCTTGAACAACGAGCAGGAATGTGAACATTTTGACGAACCCTTGAAGGATGGAGTTGCGGGAGCACCCGCTGTTGCCGCGCACATAGTGCCTGATCGCGCGATAGGGAAGTGCTTTGCCCACCCATGGCAACAAAGGCAATGCCACGCGGGCTCCCTTCTGGCCTTCCCCTAGGTAAGTCTAGCAGGCTTGGTTGATACGACGCACGGGGGAAACAACGGCCGCCTGCGGGTTACAGAGCTGTGGTATCAACGATAC
>JBBTFY010000043.1:0-40005 GCA_038041635.1 Pseudomonadota bacterium | reverse complement strand
GATCCGAAAATCTTTTCACGCGTTGTCATGATCTAACGAGTCATCCTATGGTTATTCAACGAAACCGCTGCGGCGTTTAATCCCATCAACAGGCTTAACCTATGCTGAGCATGTAGTGCCACACGCTGCTTACACACCCAAATTGCGGAATGCCAGCCTGAGCAAGAAGGTGTTTCCGCGCCTAGCATCGCCCGTGTCCTGATAATCGCGCTTCCACGTCAGCCCGATGGTAAGGCAATCATCTTCGTAGGCGAAGCCCAATCGGTGCCGGATAGCCGTAAAACCATCGGCGATTGAGGTCGGATCCTCTGCCCGATCAGTCAAATCTGCAATGGCTGATCCGAATATGGACCAATAGCGCGCGACTTGGATGCGACCGCCAACGCGGGCTTCTTCGCGGTCGCGCAAATCTTCGCCCAGTGTCGAGATGTCGCGATTGAGTCGCAAATAGCCGAGGATGGCATAGGTGCGTCGCCCGCCTATCGTAGCGTCGATTTCATTTCGGCGCACGGCCAAATTATCTTTGTCGAGGCGAAATCGATGGGTTAGCCGGATGAAATTTCTAAGCGCCAGCGTATTGCGGCCCACAATGTCGGATGCGCGATCATCCAGCCCGGTGCCTCTAGTAAAAAGGGTAGGCATATTACTGATACGATAGCTTTGCGCAATTTGGGCTGTGAAGGCCATGCCGGGCCGTTGATACGCCCATTCGGCCCCATAGGTCAGGCGCGCCGTATCCTCGAAACGATCAAAACCAGGAAAGCGGTTGATCGAGAAGATGTTGCTATCCTCCAGCTCAAAGGCGCGGCTGTCCTCGTTCGGCACATCGACATTGTCAACGGGCGACGAGGCTACAAATTGTATTCGCGGTGTAAAACGCTGTGTCCCTGCGCCCAATCGACCCACCAGTGGCCAGCTAATGTTCGCAGCCCCAGCGGCAAAAGCACGTGCCTGGAATCCCGGTTGCCCGCGATAGGACGGCACGGGCGTCGCATTAACCGACTGTGTGTGGTAAAGGTCGGCCCGCGTAATCGCAGTTAGTTGCACCTCTTGTCCCAAGGGCGTGATCCGCCGGACGTCCCACTGCGCGCTGGCAAACAGCCGCTGTGTGTCCTGTCCATCAGTGCGTGTCAGTGCCAGCGTGTTGAGTTGCAACACCATTTGCCCCCCCAGCCACGGGTCACTGATGCGTTGGCGAAAATCAATGGCGGGAAGAGCAATCGCCTGCTGCCCTTGGCTGTCGTTAACGCGCAATGTTTGCACGCCCCAACCGGAAATCGTTAGATAGCTTGAGCCACCATTACGCGCGAGTGTGAAGGTGGAACGCAGCCGATCATCGCGGCTGATGTCGTATCGACGCAAGAAGGTGCGGTCGGATGCGATTCGTGCGGAAACAGACAGACTCCAGCGTGGATTGAACTGAAAACCGCCCGTTGCATCAAAATATCCGCGAAAATCATTGCGGCCTGTTCCGCCCGGCGTCCCGACGGGCACGCGCTGGCTATAGGTTCCGAAGCCTTGCACCCGCCATGCGCCATTGGTGGTCAACCCGCGCAATTGACCTTCGGCCATCGGCGCTGCGCCCGAATAGATATGCGGCGTTATCGTAAGGTCGCTTTTTTCGGTCAGCCGGAAATAATAGGGCAAGGCAAACTCGACACCATTGGTGCGGTCTAGGCGGATCGTGGGAACCAAAAACCCTGTGCCTGGTATGCCGATGGCGGGGTGCGACAGATAGGGCAGCGGGATAAGCGGCAGCCCGAATAATTCGATCCGCGCACCATCGTAACGAACACGATTGCGGGCGCGATCATAATAGACGCGTGCGGCGCGCACTTGCCATGTCGGATCATGCGAGCAGCCATTGTGGTCAACGACGCTGCATGGCGAATAAGCGGCATGGTTGAGCGCCATATCGCCATTGGCAAAGCGTTGCCCCGAATTGGCGGCAGCGCGCGCGCCATTTTCGAATACCACCAGAAGATTCTCGACAATGCCGTCGCGTAGAGTGTCGCTAAGCTCGACCGAATCCCCATAAGCGGTTTCACCTTGCGGCCCAGTCAGCGCGACATTGCCGCTGGCTACGACGTGTCCAGACGCGCGGCTCCATGTTACTTGATCGGCGCGTAAATGCCATTCATCGCGCGATAATTCGACATTGCCAGCGGCGGTGATGGTGTCAGTAGCGTCATCATAAACGACATCGCCCGCAGAAAAAGACAGGGTTTCGTCAGCCGGAGCGGTCTGGCTTGTCGCGATGACAGACGCGCCTGTTTCGTCATCTTGCGCCGTCGCAGGGCTGGCTGCGCACACAGCAAAGCCAAGCAAAAACAGCTGTCGTAGGCGCGGGCGCGGGGTCATGCTGGTCAATTGTTCCTCAAAAGCCGCACGTCCCATTGCCCCATAGTATCAAGAACGCGCTACAGCCTATGTGCTAATAACGGCGCGGATGGGCTTTGCAACTTGCGCGTGCGCTCCTATCTGCGTTGGCAACGATTTGTTTCAAAGGAAATGTGAATGATCATCGAATATGTGAACGGACCTGCCGCAGTGAATGACACGTTGGTGTTTCCAGTGGTGTCGGGCGGGCTTGCCGCGATGATGGATCGACTGCCGGAAGCATTTCGGGGTGTCGCGACATCTGCGACCGAGCAAGCGCGATTCGAGGCAAAGGCCGGGACAGTATTTGAAACTTATGTGGCTGATGGCGCAAGCACCCGCCGTATGTTGCTGGTCGGCGCTGGGAGCGGCGATGATATGGGCTATGAACGCGCTGGCGCGGCGCTGAGTGTTCGCCTGATTGCATCGGGGGTCACTTCAGCATTTGCTGACCTGACGGGTGCGAGCGCCACGGGGGCGGCGCGCTTTGCATTGGGTGCAAGTCTGCGCGGATGGCGGATTGACCGCTATCGCACCCGCCTCCCCGCCAATCAAAAGGCGACGCTCGAGCGCGTGGCGATTGTGGGTGCGGCAGCGGGAAGCGAGGCGGCTTGGGATCAACTGCGTGCCGTAGCAGAAGGGGTCGCCTTCACCCGCGAACTGGTGTCGGAACCCGCCAACATCATTTATCCGCAAAGCTTTGTTGAGCGGTGCGAAGTGCTGAGCGCTGCGGGCGTCCACGTCACATCCTATGACGAGCATCAGATGGCTGAATTCGGCATGGGAGCATTGCTAGGCGTCGGACAGGGCAGTGCGCGTCCGCCACGCCTGTTGACGCTGGAATATAAAGGCGAAGGTGCCCCCGACGGCGCGCCAATCCTGCTGGTTGGCAAGGGCGTGACATTCGATACCGGCGGCATCAGCATCAAGCCTGCGCTGGGTATGGAGGATATGAAATGGGACATGGGCGGCGCGGGCGCGGTTGCTGGCGCGTTGCTGGCGCTCGCCAAACGCGGTGCCCCCGTTCACGTCGTCGGTGTCTGCGCGCTTGCGGAAAATATGCCCGACGGCAATGCACAGCGCCCCGGCGACATCGTTACCACCATGTCAGGTCAGACGGTCGAGGTCATCAACACCGATGCCGAGGGACGCCTCGTGCTATGCGATGCGATGACTTGGGCACAGCGGCGCTATAAGCCAGAGGTCATGGTTGATTTGGCGACATTAACTGGGGCCATAATCATGAGCCTAGGCCGCGACCATGCCGGGATATTCTCCAATGACGATACGCTGACCCGCGAACTGGTTGTTGCGGGGCTGTCGGTTGAGGAGAAGTTATGGCGCTTCCCGCTCAATGCAACCTATGACAAGCTGATCGACAGCCAGATTGCCGACATGAAAAATGTTGGCCCGCGCGATGGTGGGTCGATTACGGCTGCACAATTTCTGCAACGCTATGTCGAGCCGGGTGTCAAATGGGCGCATCTCGACATCGCCGGCATGGTTTGGTCGGACAAGGATTTACCGATCGCAGCCAAGGGTGCAACGGGCTATGGTGTCCGCCTGCTCGATGCCTTTGTCATGGCGCATGGCGTCAAATCCGAAGCCACTGCATGAGGAGCATAGCCATGACCCGCCTGATTGCAGCAATCTTGCCTGCACTGTTTTTGGCGGCGTGCGGACCAAGCGCGCCCGCAGACCCTGCGCGTGAGGCGGCACAGCACCGCGCCAATGTGTCACAGGCTGACCCGCGCATGCCGACCGGCTTTGCCGTTTATCGCGGCGAAGTCGGCGATGTGCGCGAGTTTCAGATTGCACCTGCGGGCGAGGGGCAAATAGCGACCTTCTCTGTCATCGGGCGCCCGGAAACCATCCGCCGTTTTTACGAGGACCAAGCGGTCGCGGCTGGGATGCAGGTGATTGGCCGCGTCAGCACGGGTGATTTCATGAGCGTCGATGCGCGGCGCGCGGGCGCTGGCAATCCGCATACGTTCAGCATGGCGGCGGTGCACAAGGGCGAATATACCAATGTCACGCTGATGTTTAACGTCACCGCCTAACTGCAAGGGCGCTTGCGCTTGGTCGCTGCGCCAGCTAGGGGCGCGGCCAACTTCATCACACCATAAACAGGAGCTTTCCCCATGGCCGTCACGCGCACATTTTCGATCATCAAACCCGACGCCACCCGCCGCAACCTGACCGGAGCAGTCACCAAGATGCTGGAGGAGGCTGGTCTGCGTGTCGTCGCGTCCAAACGTATCCACATGACCCGCGATCAGGCCGAGGGTTTTTACGCCGTCCACCGCGAACGCCCCTTCTTTGGCGAATTGGTTGCTTTCATGATCTCCGGCCCCGTCGTCGTTCAAGTGCTTGAGGGCGAAAATGCGATGCAAGCGAACCGCGACGTAATGGGCGCGACCAACCCCGCCAACGCGAAACCCGGCACGATCCGCAAGGAATTGGCTGAAAGCATCGAAGCCAATTCGGTGCACGGCAGCGACAGCGATGAAAATGCCGCGATTGAAATCGCATACTTCTTCAAGCCGGAAGAGATTGTCGGCTGAGTCAGGTTCGTCATTCTGAACTTGTTTCAGGATCAACATGACGAAAAAAGAAAAGGTCGTCGGAGAAATCCGGCGGCCATTTTCGTCACCGCACCACTATCGACCCGTGCATGCCAAAGCTGGTGTGGAGAAAATGAGTGCAATGCAGCGCATAGCTGCCCGTCGCTGGTGCGGTCAGGTGAATATCAACGGCGCTGTGGCCGCCAACTTCGACACGGCCACGGCTGATTTTGGCGCGGTCGGCTGGGGCGATTGTCGCAGCCGCGAAAAACTCCGGTGCGGCAAAATTATGCCCGCCGCCCGATTGATTGTCGAGGTGGAGGACATAGCGCCGCCCATGCTCCAGCGCCGTCACTTCGGGTGTGAAGGCAAAGCTGGTTAGGGTGATGGTTACCCACGTTTCGGGGTGCGTTTCGGAGGCATCCTGCTGCGCCGAAGCAGAGGCCGATAGGGCAGGGGTGAGTAGCGCAGCGGCGCAAAGGGTCAATAATCTGGTCATTGGTCAAACCTCATGTCATTATTGCCCCACCAATATCCTATCAGATTTTTAGCGATTTAGGCACGCGAATATCGCACCCAGCATCGCCGCCTTTTGCGCATCGGTCGCGCCGTCCCACATGTCGTTATGGACCATGGGGACCACAGTGACTTGCATGTGTAGCCGCCCGATCTCTTCGGTGCTTGGCAATACGCCTTCGTCGGCCATCTGATCGGTCGAGCGAAGCGAACAGAAATGCGGATTTGCCGCGCGCGGCACGGGCACACGGCGGTGGTCGAGCGTGATGACGGTGTCGATCAATTCGGGATGGTTGGTCATGGTGAACACCGCCTGATCACCGCCCATCGAGTGTCCTATCAGTATAACACGCGCGTCGGCGGGAAAGGTGCCGTTCGCCCGCATCGCCGCTATGGTCGCGACAATGTCGGCCTGTCCCGATTGCCAGAACGGCATCCGCACTTCGCGTATTATCCCGCTGCTCGGCATGTCCGGATCGCCATCGATGCGGTGCTGGATCATAACCACAGGGTGTCCCTGTTCGACGAGAGCATGCGCAATAAAGTCATAGGCATCATAGGTGCCGCCATTGCCGTGCGAGATGATGACGGGCGCCAGCGCGCCGTGCGCGGTGTTGCGCGGCAGGACGATACGGATGGGGATTTGGCGGTCTCGTGCCGCGTCGAACACGGCTGTCGATGCGAAGGTTCCGCTGGCATGGCTGGGCGGTGCAAAGGCCATCAGGCAGAGCGATAGGCCAAATGTAAAAATCCGCATCAAAAATCCCCCGCGACGTCCATCAATTTGGTGAGTTTTTTCAGTGCTACGCTGCGCCAGCTTTTGGTCAGCCACTCGCCGATATGGTCCCAATCATTGTCCCCCAGATCGAGCCTTATGCCGACCCAACCATCGCCGAAATAAGGCGGGCGGTAGTAACGATCGGCGTCACCCTCAATTAACATCGCCTGTTCCTCGGCCCCGCTGATTTTAACCAGCAACGCGATTTTTTCGTCACCATGATGATCGAGGCTGACATAAGCGAATTTCTTGCCGCCGATGATCCCGAAACAGGGCATGCCGTGCGACAGGACTTCGTCGGCTTCGACCTGCGCCATCGCCAACGCGCGGACCCGCGCCACCAGATAGTCGGGCGAGCTATCGCGCGAAACATAGTCGGCCAATATGCGCGGGTAGAGCTGATGCTCGGCAACACGCACGCGCGCAGCCAATGTTTCGGCCGTGTCGCCGGGCAGAATGGCGACCGCAACTTGGCCCAACACTTCGCCGTCATCGACCGCAGGCGTCACCAGATGGACGCTGCACCCCACCACGGCGTCGCCCGCGTCGAGCGCGCGCTGGTGCGGTTCCAACCCTTTGTATTTGGGCAGTAATGATGGATGGATGTTGAGCATTCGCCCCTGCCAGCTCGCCACAAAGCCGTCCGAAAGAATACGCATATAGCCCGCGAGCGCGACAAAATCGGTGCGGGCGGCGGTGATGGCGGCGTGCATCGCGGCGTCATGATCCTCGCGGGTCAGGCCATCGTGACTTAGCGCAAAAGCCGACACGCCTTCTGCCTTGGCCAGCGTCAGGCCCGGCGCGTCCGGATTGTTGCTGGCGACCAGCACCACTTCATAGGGACAGTCGGCAGCACGCGACGCATAGAGCAGCGCAGCCATATTGGTCCCCGCGCCAGAGATGAGAATGGCGACGCGGGACTTAGCCGCCATGCGCTGCGCTCCAGCTTGCCTTCGCACACCATGTTCCGCTGCTGCCCGACACGGTGCAGCCCTTTGCGCCCGCCGCGATATGGCCGATGCGGTGCACAACCTCTCCGGCGGCTTCGAGCGCGACAGTCACATGATCCACGTCTTCGGGTGCAACCACCACCGCCATGCCGATGCCGCAGTTGAATGTGCGCGCCATTTCCTCTGGTTCGATATGCCCCTGTGCCTGAAGGAAGGCCATCAGGCGCGGCTGTTCCCACGCGTCCGCGTCAACATGCGCATGCAGATGGTCGGGCAGGATGCGCGGGATATTTTCCAGTAGCCCGCCGCCGGTGATGTGCGCCAGCGCATGAATGTGACCCGATCGGATCAGCGGCAGTAACGCGCGCACATATATCCGCGTCGGTGCCATCAGCGCGTCGATGAGCAATGTCGATTGGTCGAACAGCGCAGGTCGGTCGAGTTTCCATGCCCGGTCCGCTGCCAGCCTGCGCACCAGTGAGAAACCGTTTGAGTGGACCCCCGATGATGCAAGGCCGAGGATGGTGTCGCCCGCCGCGAGTTTATCTGCGGTTAGCACTTGGTCGCGCTCAACCGCGCCGACACAGAACCCGGCAAGGTCATAATCATCGTCGGCATACATGCCGGGCATTTCCGCCGTTTCGCCGCCGATCAGCGCGCATCCCGCTTGTTTGCACCCCTCGGCAATGCCCGCAATCACCGCCGTTGCAACGGCGTTGTCGAGCTTTCCGGTCGCATAATAATCGAGGAAGAATAACGGTTCAGCGCCTTGGACAATCAGGTCATTGGCACACATTGCGACCAAATCTATGCCGACGCCGTCATGGCGACCGCTTTCGATAGCGAGCTTTAGCTTGGTGCCAACACCGTCATTGGCGGCGACCAGCAACGGGTCGGTGAAGCCAGCCGCCTTGAGATCGAAAAAGCCGCCGAACCCGCCGAGGTCGGCATTGGCCCCGGCGCGCCGAGTCGCTTTGGCCAGCGGGGCGATGGCGCGCACCAGCGCGTTGCCAGCATTGATGGAAACGCCGGCTTTGGCGTAGGTATATGGCTCGTTTGGCAAAGACTTGTCGGTCATAATGCGGCCCTAACCACATCAGGGTTGGATTTCCATGCCGATATCGTCAAAAGGGCGCGGTGATTGCTTTAACATCCTCTCAAGGGCTGCGGAAACGTGCTCTATTCGCTGCATTTGCGGGCCTGTTACTGGCCAGCGGCGCAGTGGTTATTGCGCAGATTGAGGCTGGAGATCGCGGAATTGCGCCAATCAGCAGCTCAAACGACCTGATGGTTAGCGGCATCGTCGTCGATGTTACCGGTGATTCGCCCGAGGATGCGCGACAAAAGGGCTGGCAGGAGGCGCAGCGCAAGGGCTGGGCCGCATTGTACCGACAGATTAACGGCGGCACGGGGGCGCCCAGCCTGCCCGATTCGACGCTCAACGGCATCGTCTCGGCAATTGTCGTCGAACATGAACAGATTGGTCTTGGCCGCTATCGCGCGACGCTGGGTATCACATTCGACCGCGCGCGCGCTGGACAAATCCTGGGCATATCGGGCCGCGTATTCCGTTCGCCACCCTTGCTGGTCATGCCGATTGTCTATGAAGGTGGCGTCGCGCAAGTGTTTGAGCGGCGCAGCGAATGGCAGCGCGCTTGGGCAGAGTTCCGCACGAGCGACAGCAGCATTGATTATGTCCGCACATCGGGCAATGGCGGCGACGTGTTGTTGCTTAATGCCGGGCAACAGCGGCGGCGCAACCGCGCGTGGTGGCGTGACATTCTCGATCAATATGGGGCATCCGATGTCCTCTATCCATCGGTCAGGGTCGAACGGATGTGGCCGGGCGGGCCGATTATCGGCTATTTTTCGGCGCGTTATGGCCCTGATAACGAGATGATTGGTAATTTTACGCTCACGGCGCGTTCGCCCGATGGCCTACGTCAGATGATGGTCGATGGCGTGAAGAGGATGGATGCGCTTTACATTACTGCGCTTGCCGATGGCCGTCTACGCACTGATTCATCGCTCATCATCGAAGCACCAATAGCGCCCGAAGAGATAGCATTAGTTGAAGAGGCGATGACGCCTGACGTAGCTGGTGCCGCGCCCTCAGCGGCGACATCACCAGCCGCGACGACAAGCGCTTTTTCGGTGCAAATCGAAACCCCCGATGCCTTGGGCGTCATTGCCGCCGAAACAGGGCTGCGTTCAGTCGGCGGCGTGGAGAGCGCCAGTGCCAGCAGTGTTGCCATTGGCGGCGTGTCGGTGCTGCGCGTGCGGTATCGCGGTGATGCTGCGGGCCTGCGTGCAGCGCTGACTGCGGCCGGATGGCGCGTATCGCAGAACGGCAACACTTTTCGTATTTCGCGATGATGGAAATGGCCGAAACAGAACTGGCCGCTGATTTATTTGGCAGCGCTGTTGCGCCGCACCCTGTGCATAAACAACTGGCATTGCCGTTGACGTGGTGCCGCAGTGCCCATGAATCGGATGGCGCATTTCTGGTGGGCGATAGCAACGCGATAGCCGCGCGTCATTTGCAGCGGTTCGATGAATGGACGGCGCCTGCGACAATCCTGATTGGCCCACATGGCAGCGGGAAATCTTTGTTGGCAAAATTATTTGTTGCCGCGTGCGCTGGTGAGGTTGTCGATTCCATCGAGCATGCCGACGAGAATGCGATGTTCCACGCGTGGAATCGCGCACAATCCGGTGGGCACCGCCTGTTGATTATTGCCAATGCGCGCGAGCAGGTTGACGCCGTGCAATTGCCAGATTTGCGGACACGGTTGAAAACAGCACCCATCGTTATGATTGGCGATCCCGATGCGAACTTAAGCGCCGCGCTCATCGAACGATTGCTACATGGTCGCGGCCTTGCGCACGCGCCAGTTCTGGCCAACTATATCACGCAGCGCATTGAGCGCAGCTATGCCGCCATTCACGCCGCCGTTGATGCGATAGTTGCGCTGGCGCTGGCGAGCGGACGCCCGCTGGGCACCCGGTTGGCACGCGAAGCCATGATTGACGCGGGTCTGTATCAGGCGGCGGATAGCGTTGACGCCGGGTTTGATACATGAAGAGCGCCGCTGCACCTGATGCGGGAGCCGCGATAAAAGCCCCGCAGGCACGCTATTTCAACCGGGAATTGTCGTGGCTTGCGTTTAATCACCGCGTAATGGAGGAAGCACGTAATCCTGCGCATCCCTTGCTCGAGCGTCTCCGCTTTCTCTCGATTTCAGGCAATAATCTCGACGAGTTTTTCATGGTCCGCGTCGCGGGAATCATGGGGCATCAACGGCAAGGTATCGAGCAAGTTTCGCAAGACGGGCTCAGCGTCGAACAGCAATTGGCGGCGGTGGCCAATGCGTCGCGTGTCTTGGTTGGCGAACAGCAGGAGCAATTTTCGCGCTTGTCGGCAGAACTTGCGGCCAGCGGGATATTGGTGGTCGATACACTGGAACAGGCCAGGGCACTACGCTCGCGACTTGAGCAGCATTTCGACGAGCAGATATTTCCGCTGTTGACGCCTCAGGCTCTCGACCCCGCGCACCCGTTTCCGTTCATTCCCAACAAAGGGATGGCGGTGCTGTTTGATCTGGTGCGCCCAGACAATGGCGAGTCGATCCGCGAACTGGTGATGGTGCCGCCGACCTTGCCGCGTTTTGTCCGAATGGCGGGTGAGGGGATCACCTATATCGCCCTTGATACCGTCATTGCGCTCTTCGCTGATCGGCTGTTCCCCGGTTTTACTGTTTTAGCCTGTGGCCGTTTTCGCCTGATCCGCGACAGTGACATCGAACTGGAAGAAGAAGCCGAGGATCTGGTGCAATATTTCCGCAGCGCCATTCGCCAACGCCGCCGTGGGCGAATTGTCATGGCCGAGTTTTCCGCCGAAACGCCAGACACACTTGTCGCCGAACTGCTCGATGAGAGCGAAGATTCGACCCCTGAAATATTGCGCTCGCCAAGCCTGATAGGCCTTGGCGATTTGCAGCAAGTGGTGAGCGAAAATCGACCCGATCTCAAGTTCAAGCCCTATATCGCGCGGTTCCCCGAACGTATCCGCGACCATGACGGTGATTGCTTTGCCGCGATCCGTAGCAAGGATATTCTGGTCCATCACCCCTATGAGAGTTTCGATGTTGTTCTGGCCTTTTTGCAACAGGCGGCGGCTGACCCCGATGTGATGGCCATCAAACAGACGCTCTATCGTGCGGGCGATCAATCGCCTGTCATTCGTGCGTTGATCGAAGCGGCGGAGGCGGGCAAAGCGGTAACAGCGGTTGTCGAACTTAAAGCGCGCTTTGACGAGGAGCAAAACCTCCATTGGGCGGCGCAGCTGGAACGCGCGGGCGTACAGGTCGTTTATGGCTTTATCGACTGGAAAACCCACGCAAAGGTATCGATGGTGGTGCGGCGCGAAGGCGGCGTATACCGCACCTATTGCCATTTCGGAACGGGCAATTACCACCCGATAACCGCCCGCATTTACACCGACTTCAGTTTCTTTACAGCCGATGATCGCGCGGGCCGTGATGCGGCGCAATTGTTCAACTTCATCACGGGCTATGTCGAGCCTGCCGGCCTTGAAATGGTAACAATGGCGCCGATTGGCCTGCGCGAAAAACTGATGGCATTGATTGATGCTGAAATCTCCCGCGCCAAAGCAGGACAGGAAAGCGGCATTTGGGCCAAGATGAATTCGCTGGTTGATGCGCGTCTTATAGACAAGCTGTACGAAGCGAGCGCGGCTGGCGTGCCGATTGACCTCATCGTGCGCGGTATCTGTTGCCTGCGGCCAGGCGTTGCTGGGATGTCGGAAAATATCCGGGTCAAATCCGTGGTTGGCCGCTTTTTGGAACATAGCCGCGTCTTTGCTTTTGCCAATGGGGCGGCGCTGCCGTCGCGCCGCGCGCATGTGTTCATCAGTTCGGCGGACTGGATGAACCGCAATTTCGATAGACGCGTCGAATATATGTTGCCGATCGAAAACCAGACGGTGCACGACCAGTTGCTCGACCAAGTGCTGGTTGCCAATCTGTTGGACAATGAACAAAGCTGGGAATTGTTGAGCGACGGCACCTATGCGCGCACGCATCCCGACGGCAAGGCGTTTAATCTGCACCGTTATTTCATGAATAACCCGTCATTGTCAGGGCGGGGTGAAGCATTGCATGAGCGCAAAGATGTGCCGCGACTAGGTCCTGTAGATCGACATGGCTGACCAGAATCACATCGCCATTATTGACATTGGCTCCAATTCGGTACGGTTGGTTGTTTATGCGGGGCCTGTCCGCGCACCTCAGCCCATTTTTAACGAAAAAATCATGGCTGGCCTTGGCGCTGATTTGGCGACGAGCGGCAAGATTGAGGAGCCTGGCTATTCGCGCGCCATTGCTGGCTTGTCTCGGTTCAAGGCTCTGACCACGGCCATGGGCATAGAGGATGTGCGCATAGTCGCAACGGCGGCGGTGCGTGACGCCAGCAACAGCGGGGATTTCGTGGCGGATGCCAAGCGGGCTGGCCACGACATCAGGATATTGACGGGACGCGAAGAAGCACGCGCCTCTGGGAACGGGGTGATATCCGCCTTCCCCGGTGCCGATGGCATCGTCGCTGACCTTGGCGGCGGCAGCCTGGAACTGGTTCGCGTGCGGGGCGGGGAAACCACGCATCATAGCAGTTTTCCGCTTGGCGTGTTGCGATTGGAGGCGTTGCAACATGCACATGGCCGCGCTTTTGCCAAATATATCCGCCGCACCATTGCCGTGGCAAATTGGCCGGGCGACGATGCTGGCTTGCCGCTCTATTTAGTTGGCGGGTCGCTACGCGCATTGTCGCGTTATCACATGCTGGATGCCCCGGCCGCGCTCCGGGTGGTGGCGGGGCATCATATCGCGGTTGATGCTGCGCGAAAATTGCACCTGCGGTTGCGCAAATATGGGGTGCATGATCGCGAACGGCTGCAGGAATTAACTTCGGCGCGGGTCAACACCATTCCAGCCGCTGCGGCGCTGCTGGTGCCGCTGGCTGATCAGTTGCAAAGCAGCGAGCTGATCGTATCCGCCAGTGGGCTGCGCGAAGGATTGCTGTTTCAAGATTTGCCTGCGACCGTGCGCGCAACGGACCCGCTGTTGGTTGCGGCTGTGGCGCTGGGGCGGCGCAGTGCCCGCTTTGCACCTGTTGGTGACGCGATGAATCGATGGATTGCGCCATTATTCATCACCGACACCCCCGCCGAAGCGCGGCTGCGGTTGGCCGCCTGTCACTTGTCCGAAGCGGCATCAACAGCCAATCCGGATTTTCGCGCTGAGCGCGCCGCCGAAACGGCACTGCATGGCCATTGGCTGGGGGTTGACGTGCCCGACCGCTTGGTATTGGCGCAAGCATTGTTCACCAGCGCTGGCGGGCGGGGTCGGTATTTTGACGTCGGCGAAGATGCGACGCTTGATGCGCGCCTCACGCGCGCATGGCAATGGGGACTGGCCATGCGGCTGGCTCAACGGCTTTCAGGTGGGACGATTGCCGTGTTTGCGCACAGTCAGTTGCAGCGGGATAACAGCAAGCTGACCCTGACGCTTGAACCGGGCATAGCAGCGATGATGGGGGAACAGGTTCAGCGGCGCCTCAATCAGCTGGCGTCAGGGCTTGGCCTGTCGCCGCGCGTGGCAGTATAGAGTCTGTTCGCTTCAGATTGAATCGCAACAGACTCTCTTTTCCTTTTCTTTTACGTGATTTCCGAGCCGTGGAATGTTCCATTCCACTCGAAATCACTCAGCCTATCCGCAGCGCAGTGTGACGACCACACCATCCTGATCGAGTTCGGCGTTCAATCGGCTGGGGCTAAAATCCATCGTTACCGCCATGCCCGGCTCGATCCAGCGGATGACTTCGGCGCCGCTGCGCCGTGATACTTCTTCGCGCACGGTCTGGTTTGCGCGTAGGCCGACATAGGTTTGCACCAGAGTAGAGCCGCACTCATCACCATCATCGCGCATCGAGATAGGTTCGCGGATACCCGTTTGATAGCGCTCGCGTTCGCCGCCAGCACAGGCCGACAGGCCGGTTGCTATTGTGAGCATCATCACTGCCTTGCGTATCATCATTCACTCTCCACTGTTGTCCGCGACATCGCCAATTTGCCTCCATGGACGGCAAAGCCCAACCGTCCTTCGACCAATTCAAGCGCGTCGTGACCAAATATCTCGGCACGCCATCCGGTCAGAATCGCCAATCCATCGCGTCCGCCGGATGCCAACTGCTCCAACTCATCCGAACGGGCGATTAACCGTGCAGCGACATTCATTTCTTTTGCGCGAATTTTGAGCAGCAATTTGAGCAAGTCGGCGACCAGGGCACCATCCTTGCCAAGCCCCGGTGCGCGCGGGGAATGACTGGGCAGGTCTTCGCGGTGGAGCGGCTGTGCACCCTCAAGTGCCTCCATCAACCGCGCGCCAATGTCGTTGCTTCTCCATGTGGACGACAACCCGCGAACCTTGCCCAGTTCGTCCTGATTGCGCGGCGGATGCGCGGCGATCTCGGCCAGCGTCTCATCCTTGGCGATGCGCCCGCGCGGCAGGTTTTTGGACCGCGCCTCAAGTTCACGCCAGGCACCAAGGGCGCGCAGGCGGCCCAATACGTCGGGTTTGCGCGACTGAATCTTGACGCGCAGCCAAGCGTCACTCGGGTCTAGCGAATAATTTCCGGGGTCGGCGAGCTTCTCCATCTCTTCATCAAGCCAGTGGCCCCGGCCCGTCGCCTGCAATTTGTCCAGCATTTTGGGGAATATGACCGCAAGGTGCGTCACATCGGCAATGGCATAGTCAATCTGCCGTTTATCGAGCGGGCGGCGCGACCAATCGGTAAAGCGCGCGCCCTTGTCCAAAGTCACGCCAAGCCAGCTTTCTACTAGGTTCGAATATCCCTGTTGCTCTGCTTGCGCGAGCGCCATTGCGCCGATTTGCGTGTCGAAAATGGGGTGCGGTGTTTTGCCCGTCAGGTTGAAAATAATCTCGACGTCCTGCCCGCCCGCGTGAAAAATCTTGAGCACATTTTCGTTGTTGACCATCAGATCGAGCAATGGCTGCATGTCGATGCCGGGGGCTTTGGGGTCAATCGCCGCCGCCTCATGTTCATTGGCAATCTGGATCAGGCACAATTCGGGGTAGAATGTGTTTTCGCGCATGAACTCGGTATCGACCGTGACAAATGGCGATGTGGACAGCCGTGCGCACAGGTCAGCCAGCTGCGCAGAATCGGTGATGAGGTCGTGGATCTTCATGGCTTGGCTTCGCCTAGCGCGCTTTGCGCGTCCGCGCTACCCCGGCTCGACCCCGCCAAACAAACAAGAAAGGCAATGCTCGCCCCGATACATAATTGCCAGGGGAAGGCGAGTAATTTGATGGCGGGTGGCAGGTATAGCAGATCGACGACATAGGCCTGTTGCAACAGAGTAGCTAGGAACCCCGCGATCAGCGCCGCAATGACGGAGTTGGACGATCCGCGCGACGTGAAAACCGCTACCGCATAGACGCCAAGCAACCCCGAATAGGCAAAGATCATCACGCCAAGCACAAACTCCAGCAAAGGTGTGTCGGTATAATGCTGCCAATAATAGCATAGCATCGACATAGCCAGCAACGCGCACGCCAGCACCACCACCATTATCCGCCCGGCAAAGACATAATGCATCGGCGGCATCGGGGTGCGGCGTTCACGCAGCGGGCGATAAAAATCGCTGATTGCTACGGCCGACATGGATATGAGGCCAGAGTTTATCGCCGCCGCCGCTATCACGCCGACTGTCACCAGCCCGCGCAAGCCGGGCGGTATTTCTGACAAGATATAGGCCATGAAAATGGTGATTTTCTCGCCTGCAAAGGCCGCGTTCGCGGCGGTCGCGCCGCTGCCGATCAAATCGGGGCGATCGTAATGGAGGTGGAGCAGCGAACCGATAGCAAGAAATATCACCACCACCGGAATGCCGATGAGCGCTGACATATAGAGCGCGCGGCGGCCCTGCGCGGCATTTTCACAGCTCAAGAAGCGCTGCGTCGTGTCTTGGTCCAACCCCGCATTACCGATGTTGAGCAACACTAACCCCGTCAGGATCGCAAACAGCGAAAAGGGTTTGGAGAAATCGAACGAGGTGTCGATCAGCCGTAATTTGTCCATACTTTCTGAGTTTGGGCCACCCGGCGCATGGCGCAGCGCGTCGATCATCTCTGCGGTCGAGAGCGGGATGCTCGCCCACAGCAAATAGAGCGTGATGAGAGCCGCCCCGACATAGAGCGTTACCTGCACCAAATCGCTCCAGATAACGGCGTTCAAACCGCCAAAAAGTGTGAAGGCGAGGCCAAAAATCACCAGCACCACCGACGCGATAAAGATGTGCTGCGGCGTGACATCGAGGAAAATCATCATCGAAACCGCAATGGCCGCAAGGTAAAGCCTGGCCCCGCTCGCCAATATCCGCCCGACCATATACATCGCCGCCGCAGCCCGCCGCGCATTCGCATCATAGCGGCGCTCAAGCAACTCATAGACCGTCGTGACGCCGAGCGCATAGAAACGCGGAATAAGGAAACGCGCGACCAGCGCAGCCGCAATCAGCGCGGCGATATTGGTGGTAAGATAGCTATAGTCGCCCCGATAGCTGTTGTCGGGCGCACCCAGAAATGTCGCGGCGGATTGGGTGGTGGACAGCACCGATATGGCTACCAACCATGTCGGTGCGTGGTGGCTGGCTAGGAAATAGTCGTCGGCGTTGGTCAGTTGCTTGCGGCTCGATAAATAGCCCGCAATGGCAAGAGCGCCCACATAGATTGCGACAATGGCCCAATCGAGCCCCGTAAAAGCCAATGTCACGCGCAACTGCCCCCATATTTTGACCAACGATTGCGCGATTTGGGCATGGTTGGCAAGCATCAGTTGGATAGCACTTCCATCTTGCATCATCCCGTTCATGACCTTGATCGTTTCGGGGCGAAACGCCCCTAAACGTGAATCAAGGTCTTCAAATATTCGTGGAGCCTGATTCACGCTCAAAATATCAGCGCAAAGCGCTTCCATCATGAACGATCAGGCTCTATGCGCCCCGCCATGCATATTTATCGTTCACATCACTGCGGCGCATTGCGCGCAACCGACGTCAAAGCCCAAGCACGCATCTCCGGCTGGGTGCATCGCAAGCGCGACCACGGCAATCTGCTGTTTATCGACCTGCGCGACCATTATGGCATCACCCAGATTGTCGCCAATGCCGATGATGCGGACTTTGCTACGCTCGACGGTGCGCGGGTCGAATCCGTGCTGACGGTAACGGGGGATGTCGTCGCGCGCTCACCCGAAACGGTCAATGCGGGCCTACCCACGGGTGAAATTGAGCTGCGCGCAAGCAGCGTGATTGTGCAATCGGCGGCGCAGGAACTGCCAATGCCGGTGTTCGGCGATCAAGAATATCCAGAGGATATTCGCCTGAAATACCGCTTCCTCGATTTACGGCGTGAGCGGCTCCATAAAAACATCATGCTGCGTTCGTCGGTTATCGCCAGCCTGCGCCAGCGGATGACCGCGCAGGGCTTTTTTGAATTTCAAACGCCTATCCTGACCGCGTCGTCACCCGAAGGCGCGCGCGATTTCCTGGTCCCCAGCCGGATGCATCCGGGCAAGTTTTACGCGCTGCCACAGGCGCCACAGATGTTCAAACAACTGTTGATGGTTGCGGGGTTCGACCGCTATTTCCAAATCGCGCCCTGTTTCCGCGACGAGGATGCGCGCGCAGACCGTTCGCCCGGCGAGTTTTACCAGCTTGATTTCGAGATGAGCTTCGTCACGCAGGACGATGTGTTTGCGGCGATCGAGCCTGTGCTGCACGGCGTGTTTGAACAATTTGCGGGTGGTAAATCGGTGACGCCGCTGCCGTTTCCGCGCATCCCCTACGCCACGTCGATGCTCAAATATGGCAATGACAAGCCCGATTTGCGCAACCCGATCATCATCCACGATGTATCCGACCATTTTGTCGGTTCAGGCTTTGGCCGCTTTGCCGACATGGTCGCGGACGGCGCGGTGGTGCGCGCCATCCCAGCGCCCGCCACGGCGGAAAAGAGCCGCAAATTCTTTGACGACATGAACGCATGGGCACAGGGTGAGGGGTTCCCCGGCCTTGGCTATGTGACGCGCAAGGACGGCGAGTTTGGCGGGCCTATCGCCAAAAACCATGGCGAAGCGGGCATGCTTGCGCTCTACGACGCGCTTGGCCTTGGCCCCGATGACGGTTGTTTCTTTGCGGCGGGTAAGGCGGCACCCGCCGCGCGGCTCGCGGGCCTTGCGCGCACCCGCGCCGCTGAACAGCTTGACCTCATTGATCCCAATTGCTTCGATTTCTGCTGGGTTGTCGATTTCCCGATGTTCGAGGCGGACGAAGAAACCGGCAAGATTGATTTTAGCCACAACCCGTTCAGCATGCCGCAGGGCGAACTTGAAGCGCTCGAAACCATGGACCCGCTCGACATCCTCGCATGGCAATATGATATCGTCTGCAACGGCATCGAGCTGTCGTCTGGCGCGATCCGTAACCATCGTCCCGACATCATGTACAAGGCGTTCGAGATTGCGGGCTATACACAAGCCGACGTTGATCGCGACTTTGCGGGGATGATTAACGCGTTCAAATATGGCGCACCGCCGCATGGTGGCTCTGCTCCGGGTGTTGACCGCATTGTCATGCTGCTCGCGGACGAACCGAACCTGCGCGAGGTGGTGCTGTTCCCGATGAACCAAAAGGCCGAGGATCTGATGATGAACGCACCGTCGGCGGTCAGCGACAGACAGCTAAAAGAGCTGGGGATCCGCATCGTTGACGGGCCAAAATAACAGTTGCATTTCTGTGATACTGTGATACTGTGACGGCATGAAAAATGTCACCATCGCTCTGGATGACGAGGTCCATCGCCGCGCGCGCATTCGTGCGGCGGAACTGGGAACGTCGCTGTCGGCTTTGGTCAAGGATTATCTTGGCACGCTTGGCTCGGAAACTGGGCCTGCGGGTCCGTCACCTGGCCAAAATACGGGGGTCCGCGAAATGCCATTATCATTTTCTGTTCAACCATCAGCACCCATCGCTGCGCCTGCTGGCCCGCCCTATCTTGTCGATGGGCAATGGGTTTACACCAAGGACGGCAAGCCACGGCAGCCCGGTGCGCTGCGGGGAAAAATCGGCATGGCCGACGATTTTGACACTTGGCCCGACGATATCCTCGCGAGTTTTGAGGCTTGGGATTATGACCATGAGCCAGACAAATTTTGAAACTGCTGCTCGACACGCATGTCTTGCTATGGTGGTTTGACGATGATGCTCGGTTGGGGCGCCGTGCGCGGGGCTTGATTGCAAATAGTTCAACTGATGTTGTGGTGAGCATGGCGTCCTTGTGGGAAATTGCGATCAAGCACCGTATTGGCAAATTGCCCGCCTCTGTGCGATCAGTGCAACCGCTGTTGAGCGCCGAGAGATTTACCTTGATCCCTATTGAAATTGCGCATGTGCAAGCGGTCGAAGCCTTTGGTGAAACCGCGCATTCCGACCCATTCGACCATCTCATTTTAGCGCAAGCAAAGGTGGAAAATGCGGTATTGATGACCAATGATGATGTTATGCGTCGTTATGGCGTCCCCTGTTTGCCGACCCAGTGATGCCGTGTTAGGCCACGCACCAACGGAGCATTCTCATGACCCACGATCTATCCAAATATGAATCCGGCGCCAAATATGCGGGTGATTTTGACGCAGACCTGACCGTGCTACAGTCGCGGCTGGAACGGATACAGGCGGCGCACATCACGCACGGCTGTCAGTCGATTATCCTGCTCGAAGGCTGGGATGCGGCCGGAAAGGGCGGCATCATTCAGCGGCTGTGCGGCGAATGGGATCCGCGCTATTTTCAGGTATGGCCTATCGGCGCGCCGACGGCGCAAGAAAAAGACCATCATTATCTGTGGCGGTTCTGGCAGCGCTTGCCAGCAAGGCGCGAAATCGCTGTGTTTGACCGCAGCTGGTATGGCCGCGTCGCGGTGGAACGGGTTGAGGGCTATGCGAGCGAAGCGGACTGGCAACGTGCCTATGACGAGATTAACGAGTTTGAATCGCAACTATCGCAAAGCGGCACAACGCTAATCAAAATCTTTGTCCACATCACTCAAGGTGAACAGGACAAGCGACTGGCCAAGCGGCTTGATGACCCGTGGAAACGTTGGAAAACGGGGGCGGAGGATTATCGCAACCGCGCCCACCGCGCCGATTATCGCGCCGCTTATGCTGATATGTTTGCGCAAACCGACACCCGCTGGGCACCATGGTGCGTCGTCGATGGCAATAGCAAAAAGGCCGCGCGCATCGCTGCGCTCACCCACATCGCCGACACGCTGGAAGCCAAAGTGCCGATGACCATGCCCGACGCCGACCCGGCCGTGGTCGCGCTGGCTAAGGATGCCTTTGGGTATGAGGCGAAGAGTTAGAGCGTTTTGAAGTCAGGTGAAATCACCTGATGACTCGCA
This sequence comes from Pseudomonadota bacterium, assembly GCA_038041635.1. GTDB lineage: Bacteria > Pseudomonadota > Alphaproteobacteria > Sphingomonadales > Sphingomonadaceae > Sphingopyxis. The sequence continues at coordinate 19,259 of JBBTFY010000043.1, read as the reverse complement.
AAACGCGGTAAAACAAATGGTTAGAGCAGGTGATTTGATTATATCAAATCCCATCCTGCTCTAGGGGCTAACCCGGGGTAGATTTACCCAAATAACGCGACAGCATATTGCGCTGGCCATCGGGCGCACCGGGGCGCAGCGTGTCATAAACCACCGCGTTTTCGAGCACGCGCTGCACATAATTGCGTGTCTCGTTAAGCGGAATCGCCTCAATCCACGTCAATATATCAACGCTGCCGGTGCGCGGGTCGCCATTGGCGGTCAGCCAGCGGTTCACATTGCCCGGCCCCGCGTTATAGGCCGCGACCGCGAGCGGATAACTACCTGCATAGTAACTGAGCATCCGCCGGAAGTAGGTCGAGCCCAACATAATATTGTAATTAGTGTCGCTGGTCAGCGCATCGAGATTGTAATTAAGCCCCATCCGCGACGATGTTTCGCGCGCCGTTCCCGGCATCAACTGCATCAACCCGCGCGCACCGACGCGGCTGGTTGCGGCACGGTCGAACTGGCTTTCCTGACGACTGATCGCGTGGATGAAGGTCCAGTCCTCATCATATCCCTCTGGCACCCGCACGGTCGGGAATGCCACGGGAATGTAATTATCATAGCCGTTGATCCGTGCGCTGCGGCCAATCATCACCGCCAGATCGGGGCGGCCAATTTCGCTGGACAGACGGCCCGCAAAATAATGGTCGACGTCGCTGCGCGCATTATTGGCGATGGTGCGCAGGAACAAAGTCTGGTCGCGCCGCGCGCCAATTTCGCCCAGCACGCGCGTCGCGCGAACGACCGTATTATTGTTGAAAACATCGGCTTGCGCATCCGAAAAGCGCACGGTCTGGTTGGCCACGGGGTGCGGCTGCGCTTGCCCCAGCCGTTCGAGCGCCAATTGCCCGTGAAACTGGTCAAAATTACGGGCGGCGCGGGTGAAATAGTCATTGGCCAGCGCCTGATCACCGGAAGCGCTCGCCGCTCTTCCTGCCCAATAGAGGCCACGCGCCTGCACTTGGGGTGACCGCCCGCCAGCGGCATAGAGCGCATAAAGCTCCGCCGCCTCACGCGCCCGGCCCAGTTGCTGAAACGCCGTCTGCGCGCCGAGCCATACCAGCGAAGTATATTTGTCGCGCACGGGCAGGGGCTGTTCGATGATGACCGTGCCTGCCGGGAACAAGTCACTCACTTGCCGTGCTATGTCATAGGCGAGCGCATGTTGCCCATCGCGTGCGGCGCCGCGTGCCTGAGCGAGCAGCAGCTCCAGCCAGTTATCGGGGTCAAGCGGCGGTGCGGACAATGTGCGCGGATTGGCGAGCAGTGCCCGTGCCGCCTGTGTTTGCCCGCTCGCGACCAGCCAGCGTGCCTTGTCGAAAATATAGCCCGCATTTTCACGGAGCAATGCTGGGTTCGCGCCCTCAACCTCTGCGGCGCGCAGGGCGGCAGCCGGTGCGCGGGCACGCATCGCCAATCGCGCTTCAAACTCGGCGCGGCGGGCAGAGGAGACAAAGCTGATCTGGCGCGTCGCGTCGGCGGCACTGGCGCTCCACAACAGGCGCTCCATCCGCGCGTCTTGGTCGGCGGCATTCAACGCACCGGGAAAGACGGACAGCAACCGCGCTTCTTCGGTGGGGGACAGCGCCCCGCCCGTCCATGCGCGCCGCGCGGTGGCATTGGCCTCCTCTAGCCGATTATCGGCACGCAGCGCCAACGCATAGCGCAGTTGCCCAGCGGCATTGGTCGGTGCAAACCGCGCGAAATAGGCGGCGGCGCTGGCGGGGACAAAGCCATTGATGTCGAGCGCGCTCTCGGCCTTGCGCCTAAGCTCGGCCTCATTGGGCCAGCCGGGGTTGGCCATCAGGAAAGTGGTAACGCGGTCGAATGATGGACTGTCGGCGCGGTCGAGCGCCTGCCATTCGATGACCGCTTCGCCCGTCGGATTGACAGCGGCGCTTGCCCCTGTGGCCTGCAACCCCAGCTGCGCCTGATACCAAGCACGCTGTTCTGGCGTCAGTTCATTGGCCATGCACATCGCGGGGGTTAGTAACAGCGCGGCCATTGCCATTTTTGAAAGGGGGAGTCGTGAAACCATGCTTGCCATGATAGGGGGCACATCCTTATTGGGCGCTGAACGGGAGTGGTTACAGACGGTTTGGCCCATTCTGGTGATTCTAGGCGAAGCGAATCCACCCTGTAAAGGAGCAGATGCATGTTTTCGGGCTCAATTCCGGCCCTGTTGACCCCGTTTAGCGACGGGTTGATTGATGAAGCGGCGTTGCGCCGCTTTGTTGACTGGCAAATTGCGTCCGGCAGCAGCGCCTTGGTGCCGTGCGGCACCACGGGCGAGAGCGCGACATTGAGTTTTGACGAGCATTACCGCGTCATCGACATCGTCATCGAACAAGCGGCGGGGCGCGTGCCCGTCATCGCCGGATGTGGGTCGAATGATACGGCTACTGCGGTGCGCCACATGGCTTATGCCAGCCAGGCCGGCGCGGACGCTGCGCTCATCGTCGCACCCTATTACAACCGCCCAAGTCAGGACGGCATGGTCGCGCATTTCGAACATTTGACCGAGGCGAGCGACCTGCCGATCATCGTCTATAATGTTCCGGGCCGGACCATGACCGACATTCTGCCCGAAACATTGGCGCGGATCGCGGCACTGCCAACGGTGGTTGCGGTCAAGGACGCCAGCGGTGACTTGGCCCGTGTCACACAGCAGCGGGCGTTGCTGGGTGCAGGTTTCTGCCAGCTATCGGGCAATGATGATCTGTGGTTAGCCCATGATATAATGGGCGGGGTGGGGTGCATTTCTGTGACCGCCAATGTCGCGCCGCGCCTGTGCGCCGACTTTGCCGCTGCCCTATCGGCGGGCGATCATGCGGCAGCGCTCATCCTGCACGAGCGGTTGTACCCGCTACACGCGGCGATGTTTTCCGATGCGTCACCTGCCCCAGCTAAATATGCGATGGCGCGGCTTAACCCATGGTTTGATGAACAGGCGCGGCTGCCGATCATTCCCGCCAATGCGGCATCGCGTGTGCAGGTTGATGCCGCGCTTGTGCATGCTGGCTTGATCTGATGGCGCGCCCGCACCCAGTTGAGTTTGACAAGGTCAAAATTGTCGCGGAAAACCGCCGCGCGCGCTACGACTATAGCATCGACGCAGTTTATGAGGCCGGCATTGCCCTCACCGGAACCGAGGTCAAATCGCTGCGCTTTGGCGAAGGGACGATTGGCGATAGCTATGCCGAGGTCAAGGACGGGCAGGTGTGGCTCATCAACAGCCATATCCCCGAGTTCAGCCACGGCAACCGGTTCAACCACGAACCGCGCCGCCCGCGCAAATTATTGCTCTCCGGCCGTGAAATCCGCAAGTTTCACGGCGCGGTGGCCCGCGACGGCATGACATTGGTGCCGCTGTCGGTCTATTTCAACGGACGTGGCCGCGCCAAGGTCGAATTGGCGCTGGCCAAGGGCAAAAAAGCGCATGACAAGCGCGATGCGACCAAAGAACGTGAGTGGAAACGCGAACAGGGCCGTTTGATGCGGGATCGCGGCTAATGTCACGTCTGGGCGATTGGGTTGGGCGCAACATGCCCACGCGTGAACAGATGGAGGGTAACCGTTATCTGCGGCCCTTTGCGCACCGTGTTTTGGCACCAGAATTGTGGCGCTTCACCCGTCGCTCCGTTCCGCGCGGCGTGGCGCTCGGCACTCTTGTCGGCATCATCGTGCCGTTCGGGCAAATCTTTTTTGCGGCAATCTTGGCGCTGCCTGTTCGCGCCAATGTGCCCGTTGCGGCGCTGACCACCTTTGTCACCAACCCCATCACGACGCCATTTATCTGGGTTGCATCGTACGAAGTGGGGCGTTTCATTTTGCGGATCGATGCGCTGACCTATGGGCGGCCTGTGGCCACGGCTACGCAATATGGTTACCTCGCTGATGCGCTGCAATGGGTGACAGGCATGGGGCCAATTCTGGCGTTCGGGCTTGTGGTTGTGGCTGTTGTTTCTGCTTCGATTGGCTATCTGGTTTCATTGTTCATGTGGTCCACATGGGTGCGCCAGAAACGTCAACTGCACCTCAAGGCGCGGTTGGCACGCGTCATCGACCTGATCGACGGGGATTGATTGCCACGGTTGATTGCCGCTGTGGCACTGTTATAGAGCGGTATAACAACTCTCCGGCCGCCCCCGACAAACTGGCCGGACATCTTCGATTAGGGAGTGCAATCATGCGTTTGAATCTTTTGCTAGTGTCTGGTGTTTCCTTGGCTGTGCTTGGCGCATGTGCGCCCACGACAACCGAAACGGCGGCGGCCCCGCAAACTACGGCCACCACCCCGGCGCTAACGCCCTTTTACGGCAGCTTTGGCTTTGACTCTGCGGGTATGGACACTTCGGTGCGACCGGGTGATGATTTTTACGGCTTTGCCAACGGCGCATGGGCGCGCAGCACCGCGATTCCGGCGGACAAGTCGAACTATGGCATGTTCACCGCTTTGGGTGATCTTAGCCTTGATCGCACCCACGCCATCCTGGACGAGGCGCGCACCGACCCGAACAGCAATATCGGACGCGCTTATACCAGCTATCTCGACGAAGCGGGCATCGAAGCGCGCGGCATGGCACCCATCACCCCATGGCTTACCCAGGTGCGCGCGCTGACCAACCGCGCCGATTATCCCGCGCTAGCGGCGGCGGCGGACCGCGCGGGCATCGGCACCATCTTCCCCGGCTTTGTCGGACAGGATGACCGCAATCCAGAGGATTATATCTTCACCATGGCGCAGGGCGGCATCGGCCTGCCTGACCGCGATTATTATCTTGAGTCCGCGCCGCGTTTCGTGGCTATTCGCACGGCCTATGTCGCCTATCTCGAACATATGCTGACATTGGCGGGGGAAAGCAATGCCGCCCCGCGCGCCGCCGCGCTCATGGCGTTTGAAACGCGGCTGGCGCAGGCGCACTGGAACCGGATCGACAGCGGCGATGCGACCAAAGTCTATAACAAAATGACCGTCGCGGCATTGCAGGCACTGGCACCGGGGTTCAATTTTTCCGCCTATCTGAACGGCGTTGGGGCAACACAGGGCGATGTGCTGGTCAGCCAACCATCGGCCTTTACCGGCATGGCGCATGAAGTGGCCGCTGCACCGCTAGAGGTGCTGCGCGACCAGCTTATCGTCCGCAGTCTATCGACCTATTCCGACCAGCTTCCCGCTGCAGTAGCGGATGCCGACTTTGCCTTTTACGGCACCACTTTGTCGGGGACGCCGCAGCGTCAGGCGCGCTGGAAACAGGCGGTCCAATTTACCGAAGGGGTGCTGGGTGACGAGGTCAGCCAGCGCTATGTCGCGCGCTATTTCCCTGCTTCGACCAAGGCTGCGATGGACACGCTGGTTGGTAATGTCATGGCGGCGCTGGGCAATCGCATCGACCATTTGACGTGGATGCAGCCGCAAACCAAAGTGCGCGCGCGCGCCAAACTCAATAATTTCACGGTCAAAATCGGCTACCCCAGCCAGTGGCGCAGCTATGACGGGCTTGATATGCGCGCCGACGATGTGTTCGGCAATGCGTGGCGGTCGAACCAGTTCGAACATCACTATCAGATCGGCAAATTGGGAACGCCGCTGCGCCGCTGGGAATGGGGGATGACCCCGATGCAGGTCAACGCCTATGCCAATTTCGGGATGAACGAAATTGTGTTCCCGGCTGCGATCCTGCAACCGCCATTTTTCGACCCCAACGCTGACCCTGCGATTAACTATGGCGGTATCGGCGCGGTGATTGGCCATGAAATCAGCCATCATTTCGACGATCAGGGCGCGAAATATGACGAACATGGCCGCTTGGCTGACTGGTGGACACCCCAGGATGTTGCTGCATTCGAAGCCGCTGGCCGTCAACTCATTGCGCAATATGACGCTTATGAGGTGCTCGGTGAGCATCTGTCGGGTGAGTTCACGCTGGGTGAGAATATCGGCGATTTGGCTGGCCTGTCGATTGCCTATGACGCCTATAAACGTTCGTTGAACGGGCATGAGGCACCGATCATCAATGGCACTACGGGCGATCAGCGTTTCTTCCTAGGTTGGGCGCAAGTGTGGCGGCGCAACTATCGTGACGCCAATCTGCTGCAACGCATCACCACCGACCCGCATTCGCCATCGGTTCAGCGTGCGTGGGTCGTGCGCAACCTCGATGCGTGGTATTCGGCGTTCAATGTCGAGTCGGGTGGCCGTCTCTATCTGTCTCCGGAAGCACGCGTCAGGATCTGGTGAACCAAGCATCGTCCAATATTGACCACTTTTTGAAACCGCAGGCTGGTTGGCGGGGCTATGTCCCAGCCGGCCTTGTCGCTCTGGCAACGCTTGTCGCAGGGTGGCTGGTGTGGCTGGCGAGCGGGTCGCTCCCCCTGATGGCGGGATTTCTTGGTGTGGGATTGATTGCCGCAGCCTCTCTCCACGCGTTGCGTTCGCAATCACGGCCCAATGTCGCCCATATTGCGGAATCGCATGACTGGGCGTTGGTGCGCGCCGTGGCGGATTCTGAAAATATCAGCATGGCGATTACCGACCGAACGGGACGACTGGTGTGCACCAATGACCTCTATAGCGATTGGTTTGGGGGCGCCGTAACCCCGCCGGGCTTGCCTGTGGATGCGCAAACCAACGCTTTACTGAGCGAAGTGGGGCGCAGCGCCTGGCGCGATGGCGAAGCAGCCATATCGGGCTTTATGTGCAATGGGCGCGAGATCAGCGGTTCGGTGTGCCGTATTGGGCGCGGCGCGGACCATCTGCTGTGGCGTTGGCAGATGCGACAGACTGTGGACCCTGTGGCCATGGTCACCGCACAATTGAACGAAATGCCGGGACGTATATTGGGCGAATCCGGGGTGATGGCGGCGCTGGTGTCGGCGTCAGGGACCGTGCAGGCCAGCAACCCTGCATTCCGCCTGCGCGCTTCTGGCAGCAAGGATGCGCGCGTTGATGGCCATGATTTTGCCAATATGCTGCGCCTCGACACCAATGGGCTGATCCGGTTTGACCGCGAACGCGACGCGGCGGGGGCAACGCCGCTGCGGATTATTGAACTTCCCTTTGATGCTGAGGATGCGTCTGCCCCGCTGCTCTTGTTGCTGATTGACGAAGACGGCGGTGCGGCGGAACGCGGCATTGCACTCGATTATGTCGAAAACCTGCTCACTGCACTGCCCTTTGGCATGGCGATGGTTGATCGCGAAGGGCGCTTCTTGTTCCTGAATGCGGCTTTTCAGCGTCTGGCCGGACTGGATGCAACGCGGCTCCCCAGCTATCCCGGCGACATTGTTGTGGCGGAGGACAAAGCCGCGATAGCAGAGGCTGTGCGCCGTCATGCCGGTGGGCGATCAAGCGCTGGCGACCTTGCTGTCCGGCTTAGCGCGCGGCCCGACGATAATGTCTCAGTCGGCCTCGTCGGTGTGCGCGGCATGGGCGACGCAGCGGTGTTGCTTGCGCTGAAAGATGGCGGGGATGACCGCGACCTACGTCAACAAATGGTGCAAGCAACCAAAATGCAGGCGGTGGGGCAGTTGGCGGGCGGCATTGCGCATGATTTCAATAATATCCTCACCGCAATCCTCGGCAATTGCGACCTCATGCTGCTGCGCCACAGCCCGGGCGACAGCGACTATGACGATATTCAGGGACTGCGCAGCAACGCCAACCGTGCCGCCAATTTAACGCGGCAATTGCTGGCATTTTCTCGGCAACAGACGCTGCGCCCACAGATACTCAACCTATCGGACATCGTGGCGGACGTTTCGCACCTGCTCCAACGCCTGCTGGGTGAAGGCGTGACGCTGGAGGTGCAGCACGGGCGCGGGATTGGCCCCGTGCGCGCCGACCCCGTTCAACTGGAACAGGTGATCGTCAACCTCGCGGTCAATGCGCGTGACGCTATGCCGCGCGGCGGCGCGCTGACGATGGCGACGCGCGCGATAAGCAACGCCGAGTCGCGCAAATTAGCGCGCGAGGGAATGCCGCCCGGCTATTATAGCCTGTTGACCGTGGGCGACAGCGGCACCGGAATCGCCGCCGATGTCCTGCCAAAAATCTTCGATCCCTTTTTCACGACCAAGGATTTGGGCAAGGGCACCGGACTTGGCCTCGCCACCGTCTATGGCATCGTCAAACAATCGGGCGGCTATATCTTTGCCGATTCTATCATGGGGCAGGGCACGACATTCTCTATCTATTTGCCCGTTTACAGCGGACCCGAACAGGTCGAAGCACCCGCCACCGCGCCCGCCACAGCGCGTTCAATGCATTGGGGCAGCGGCACTATCTTGCTGGTCGAGGATGAGGAAATGGTCCGTGCGGTCGCACAGCGCGCGCTGGTCCGTGCGGGCTATACCGTCGTCACCGCCAATCACGGCGAGGACGGGCTGGAAAAATACGCCGCGATGGCGGAGGTGGACCTGATTATCACCGATGTGATGATGCCCACTATGGACGGGCCGACGATGGTTCAGGAGATCCGTAAGGCCAGAGAAGAAGTCCCCGTGCTGTTCATGTCAGGCTATGCCGAGGAGCAATTGCGCGGCTCCATTGCGCTTGCCAATGTCGCCTTCATGCCCAAACCCTTTTCCGTCGCGCAGCTGATCGACGCCGTCGCGGCGATACGGGGCAGTGCGTAAACGCGATCACGCTGCCTTGCGCTTTGCCCCGCGTGCCTCTCCGCCCTGCGCTGCTGCGCGCGCCGTTTTCCTAGGCCGGCTCAGGAACGCATTGACGATGGCCAGCGACTCTTCGGCTTGGCTCACAAGGAACAAATGCCCGCCATCTTTGACGATGTGCAGTTCGGCACCCGGAATCAGGCTGGCGAGGAAACGACCGTTGGACACGGGGACGATATTGTCATCCTCGCCCATGATGACCAGCGTTTCGGCCTTGAGCAAAAAGGGCAAAAGCGGCGCGCTGGTCCACCCGACCATGGCGAGCAATTGATAAAAATAACCGACCCCGCTGGGCGGACGGACGCGGCCGACATGGCCGTCGGCACCGTCGGTTTTGCCGCCATAAAGCGTCGCAAAATTCTTCGCCATGAAATCGGGGTCGATGTAACGGCGCGGATTGGCCATCTTGCTCAGCGCGCTCAATTTGCCGGGCATCATCATCCAACCTGCCGTGGTCGCGGCGAGGATGAGCCGCTCAACCCGCGCGGGATATTGCATCGCGAAATGCTGCGCCATCGCGCCGCCCCAACTGACCCCCATCACGTCCATGCTGTCATAGCCCAGATCGGACATGATTTGCGACGCGGTTTGTGACATGGTGATCGGGTTATAGGGGATGAGCGGATCGGGCGATTCACCGACGCCCGGCATATCGAAAATGATGAAGTCGCGCTCCCCCACGCTGCGCGCGAACGGCGCGACCAGTTCGATATTCGCGCCAACGCCGTTGAAGAACAGCAGCGGCGGGACGCTTGTTTTCCCACGCTTTTGACTTTGGGCTTTCCAGCGCGCCACGCGCAGCGTGCGGCCACTTGCGGTCATCATCATCACCTCGGCATCGCCTAGGGATTGCTTAGAATCCGTCATATATTCACTTTCAATTTCATGATCCGTTCGCCCTGAGCTTGTCGAAGGGTTGTATTTTCTAAAGCAAAGCAAGAAAGACAGTGTTTCGACAGGCTCAACACGAACGGGGGGAGGCTATTTCTACCCAAATGCATAGTCGCCGGGCGCGGCGCCCAGCGGCGGATATTCCTTGTTGCCCAGCACGCTTGGCGCTTGCCGCATCGGTCCAGCGCGCTCTTTGACCCATTCGGCCCAGAATGGCCACCAGCTTCCAGCGACTTCTTCGGCTTGCCCCAGCCATTTTTCGGGCGTCGCGGGCGGCTTTTTAGAGGAGCGGAAATATTTGGCCTTGGGGTTACCCGGCGGGTTGAGGATCGCTTGGATATGCCCGGATTGCGACAGGACAAACTCGACATTTTTTGACCCGAACAGCTGCGTTGATCGGTAACAGGCCTTCCACGGCGTGATATGGTCGGTCACACCGGCCAGCAGGAACAGATCGTTCGTCACTTTTCTCAGGTCAACGACATGCCCTGCCAATTCGGCCTGACCCGGCACCGCAAAGGGCTGTGTCTCGTAGAAATCGAGATAGTCACTGTGCAGCTTGGCGGGCAGGTTGGTCGAGTCATTGTTCCAGAATAATATGTCGAACGCGGGCGGATCTTCGCCGTGCAGGTAATTATTGACGACATAATTCCACACCAGATCGTTGGGCCGCAGCCACGCGAACGCGCGGGACAGCGACGTGCCGTCTAGGATGCCCTTCTTGGCGCTGCGTTGCCGCGCCAGCTCTATGCCATGTTTGGAAACCAGCGCGCCGACCTCGCTGTCGGTCGCTTCGGGGGCCAGCACGCACACCATCAACGTCGCGGCATTGGCGCGTTTGTCGCCCTTTGCTGCCATTTTGGACAATATGGTGGCGAGCGTAATCCCGCCCGAACAGCCGCCAGACAGGTTGACCTTGTCCGATCCCGTGATTGAACAAATGACGCCGATTGCCTCGATCACTGCATCGACATAATCGCCAAGGCCCCAGTGGCCCTGCTCGACCCCCGGGTTGCGCCAGCTGATCAGGAACGGCTGGATGCCAGCCGCCAATTGCAACTGCACCACCGACTTTGTGGGGGTCAGGTCGTTCAGATACGCCTTGTTGATCTGCGGCGGCACGGTGAGCTGCGGGATGCTATGCACTGTCTCGGTGGTCGGCGCATATTGGATCAGCTCCATCATCTCGGTGCGCCACACCACTTGGCCCGGCGTAATCGCGATATTCTCGCCGATTTTGAACGGGCGTTTGTCAACCTGACTGACAATCGCATTGTTGTGAACAATGTCGTTATAGGCGTTCTGCAAACCCTTCATCAGCGACAATCCGCCGCTGTCGATGGCGCGTTTGATCGCCGACGGGTTGCCCGCCAAGCTGTTGGTCGGCGACAATGCGTCGAGGATCATGCCAGAGACAAAGCGCGCGCGGTTGCGCTCCAACTCGTCCAGCTCAAGGTCATCTATCCAGCGCTGCGTGCCCGCTTGCACCGCCAGATAATATTGCACCCCCGCGCGGTAAAACGGGTTGAATGTCCACGCCGCGTCCTTGAAACGTTTGTCTTTGGCATTGGGGGCAAGCTCGCTTTTGCCTGTGACAATTTTCATGACATCCGCGCCAAATGCCTGCATATGGCGCATCGCTTTGTCGGGTTTGGTTGCAGTTTCGCGCAGCAACATGCCGACCGCGCCGATCAAATCCTCACGCGCCAAGCCAATCAGCGGGCTCATCGCCGCGCCGCCTTCGGGTTCGCCCGTTAGTTCCAATTTAGGTTTTTTTGCCATTGGGTCAGGCTCCCGCTTATGAGGCGGCTCTGCTGGCCACCCTGTCACAAAGCCGTTGTGGCGGCCCCTGTGCCATTGTCAATCATTCTTGCGGCATTTTCCTGCTCGTAACGCAGGCTGTCGAATATCTTGGCCCCGCCAAGGAACACCGAACCCGTGCATGCTGCCATCAACAAATACCCACCGGTGCCGGGATAGGTATCGAGATAATGCAGCCCGCGTTCAATCGCGCCAAGGCCCAGCGCATAGATGATCAGGCACGCCTCAAAACGGGTTTTGATGATGAACAGCCGTTTGAACTTTTTCCACATATTACAGCTTTTCCTGTTTAGCATTGCTTCGCAAACATCGTGCCAGCCCCGCAAAACCGCGAATCGTGGCCGGATAATATGGTAAACTGTAAGTTAATTCGACACTAGTGGCTGTTGACACATGCACATCAGGCAAACTCCCACCCCGCTGCAGCTATCCTCGCCTTTGGCTCGGCAAGCATCGCTCCCCTCCCGCATGCGGGAGGGGTCGGGGGTGGGCATCTATTGGGGCGACCCTAAACAAGCTCGCTCAAATCCAGTTCACCCAACAGCGCCGTCCGCGCAGCGCGAACCTCGCTTTGCAATGCGGGCAAGGCCAGATCAGCGGGCGCAATCGCCTCTGGCCAATGCCGCGCTACAATGGCACTGGCTAGGTCAATTTTAGCGGCATCGCACAGGAAACGCGGGTCCACCGCCGCCGGGTCCGCAACCACGCGCAGCCGCAAACAGGCCGGGCCGCCGCCATTGGCCATCGACTGGCGCACATCGACGGGAATGATCCGCCTGATCGGGCCATTGCCCGCGACCATAGTGTTCATCCAGCGCGCAACGCTTGGGGTTGCTATCGCCTCGATCGGCACAACCAACGCCATTTCACCCGTGGGCAACGTCACCAATTGCGCGTTGAATAAATAGCTGGTGATGGCGTCGGACAGCGGCACGTCGGCCTCGCTCACCTCGATAATCGCGCTCCAAGGCGCGGCGGCGCGGATGGCCGCATGGGCGGCGTCGCGGTCCGCAAAGGCAAGCTCGTGGACCAACAGCACGCGCTCATTGGCAACCGCCACCACATCATTGTGGAAAGCGCCCGCAGCAATCGCGGCGGGGTTTTGCTCGATGAACAGTGTGCGCTTAAGGGAGAGGCCGTGCAGCCGCGCCACTGCCTTCGACGCCTCGATATGCTGGCGCGCGGGGAAAGCGCCACCGCTTTTGCCATAGACGAAAATCTCGACACCAGCCTCGCCGTGCGTGGGGGCGATGCGCATATGGTTGGCCGCGCCTTCGTCGCCGAACGGGGCTGGGACGGGCGCGTGCACCACAAAAGCGGGGCCAGCGAACGCCAGCCGCAATTGCGCCAGCGTTCCCGCCCATTCATGGCTGCGATGCGGCATGGTCATCAGGTTGGCGACGGTCAAATGGCATTTTCCGTCCGCGCTGTCGCTCGCGGGGCTGACGGTCGCGGCATTCGCCGCCCACATCGCCGATGCCGAAAACGCGGCGGCGCGGATATGCGGCTCTGCCCCGTCATAGGCCGTGCCGATCGCGCTCAGCCAAGCCTGATTGGGGCGGTCCTGCGGCATGAACCACCCTTGCATAAGCCCCAGATCAAGGTTGGCGCGCATCTTGGCCAGCCCTTGCAGCGCCGCTGCACGCGGCTGTGCTACCGCGCCGGCATTGGTCGCCGACGCGATATTGCCCGGCGACAGGCCAGCATAATTGTGGCTCGGCCCGATTATACCGTCAAAGTTGATTTCGGTTAGCATGGTATTCCTTCGTCATTACGATCTCCCATCCACCGTCATTGCGAGGACCCTGAACTTGTTTCAGGGGACGCGGCAATCCAGTGTAGTTTAACCGCCCTGGTTTGCTTCGCTCCGCTCGCAATGACGAATGCCACCCATCAACATCCGATCCAGTCGAGTGTATCGCCAACGCTAACCCCCAGCGCCTCTGCGGCTTCCGGCTCGATCATGATACCGTCGTCATGCGCCGCGACATGCGCGAAACAACAGCGAAAATCCGCCGCTTTGCCTGTTGCCACCAGCGAACGGGTGCCGCCATGACCGATGAAGGTCAGCGTCGCACTTTGCGCATCGCGGATCGTCTTTACCTGGTCGGTGCGCGCGGTCATGGTCGGGCCGCCGTCGAAAATGTCGATATAATTTTCAAAGGCAAAGCCTTCATTCTCCAGCATCCGCATCGCCGCCCGTCCGCTGGGGTGCGGCACGCCGATGACGGCGCGCGCCGCGTCGGTCAGCATCGCGACATAGACGGGGTGGCTGGGCATTAAATCGGCGATAAACTGGTTACCGTTTAGCGCATTGAACTGGTCCGCTTCGTCAAAACCCATCCCGAAAAACTTGCCCGCGACCCCGTCCCAGAACGGCGATCCGCCCGCATCGTCGATGACCCCGCGCAGTTCGGCGAGGATGCGCTCGCCAAATCGCTCACGATTGGCGCGGATGAACAAATAACGCGACCGGGCGAGCAACAGGCCCAGCCCGCCCGCGCGTTCATTTGGGTGGAGAAACAGCCCGCCAACTTCGCTCGACCCCTCCAGATCGGTGACGAGGCTGAGCGTATCGGCGCGAAATGTTCGGTTCAACTCGGCGCTATGCTGGCTGATGCTGCCGATGCGATAGCTGTAAAACGGCCAGCGCACGCCTACCTCGGTGAATATCTGGCACGTGCCGCGTATCTCGCCCGTATTGCGGTTTTCGAGCATCAGCACGAACAATTGGTCATGCCCTCCTGAATCCGCGTTTGTAGGTTCTCCCGCAAATGCTGCTGCCGTCCGCTCCAACTTGGCCCGCAGCGCCGCCTTGTCGGGGGGCAGGTTGGTGAAGCCGCCGCCCGTCAACTTGGCCATTTCATACATGGGTTGCAGGTCCGCCAGCGTTGCTGGTCTGATGACAAAACTCATAAACTCACACGATTCCTCTATCCAATATGCGCAGGATCGACAGCGCCGACAGCCGCGCCCGTTCGACCAGACTATCGACGATCAGATATTCGTCCGATGAATGGATGGCGCCGCCGCGCACCCCCATTGTGTCGATCACCGGAACCCCGCACGCCGCAATATTATTGCCGTCGCACACCCCGCCTGTGTCCTTATGGCTGATCGACAGGCCAAGGTCCGCGCCCGCTTGCTCGACCAGCGCAAACAGCCGCGCTGCTGCTGGGTCAATGACTTTGGGCGGGCGGGCAAAACCGCCATGCATATGGACGTGGAGGTCATGCTCGCTGGCGATGGTGCGGGTAAGATCGGCCAGCAGGATTTTGGCCTGCACTTCGTCATCGGAGGTCAGCGGGCGCAAATTGACGCGCAGCACCGCCATGTCGGGCACCACATTATTGGCGCTGCCGCCGTCGATCTTGGCGGGATTTATGCTCAGGCCGGGGCGCACCGCTGCTTTCAGCCGCACCGCCAGATCGGCCGCTGCGACCAACGCGTTGCGGCCGTCCTGTGGGTTGCGCCCTGCATGAGCGGACTTACCGCGAATGGTGATCGAAAAATTGCCGCTGCCCGGTCGTGCCCCCGCCAATGTGCCATCGGGGAGGGCTGACGGCTCATAGGTCAGCGCTGCGATTTTGCCGTGGGCATATTTGGCAATCAGCGCGGCGGAAGACAGCGAGCCGACTTCCTCATCGCTGTTGATGATGATGTCATAGCCGAAATCCGGGGCGCTGACCGCTTCAACTGCCTGTAGCGCGGCCAGCATCACCGCGATGCCGCCCTTCATGTCCGCAACGCCGGGCCCGTTGAGTGTATTTCCATCAAGCCATTGATAAGATTGAAAAACATGATCAATCCCGAACACTGTATCCATATGCCCGGTGAACAGTAACCGCCGCGCCGCTTCGGGCCGCACCGACACCAGCAAATGCTCGCCATGCGCTACTTCTGCCGTGCTGCCATCGGCGCGCACAGCCTCCACTGGCATCGGGCAGGCACAGGTCACAGTGCCTGGCAAAACCGCAAAGGCATCGGCCAGCAGTGCCGCCATTTTGGCCAGACCATCCATGTTGCGCGAACCGCTGTTGACCGCCGACCACGCCAACACTTGACCAAGCATCGCGGCTTGATCGGGGCGCTCAATGATGGCGCGTTCAGTGGCAGTAAGGCTGGTCATCGGAGCACGATAGCCGCTCATCGCTCCACACTCCACCCCTTGCAATCAAAGGCCCGGCCAGCCATAGCCGCCTCGCTTCCTCCCCAGTCGCAATCAAGCTATAGTCCGCGCGTTTCTGCGCGTGATGCGAGGGAGTATCTATGTCTGAATATGCGTTGTGCGCCGGTTTGCAGGTTGATCGCCAGTTGGTGACCTTTGTTGAAGGCGAAATGCTACCCGGAACGGGGATAGGCGCTGACCATTTTTGGGCGGGCCTTGCGGACATATTGGCGCGGTTCGAGCCAGAGAACGCTGCGCTGCTGGCCACCCGCCACCGGATGCAATCGGATATTGATGATTGGCATGCCCAGCATGCTGACCAGCCGCACGACGCCGATGCTTATCAGGTGTTTTTGCGTGAGATTGGTTATCTGGTTCCCGAACCCGCGCCCTTCACCATTGGTACGACCAATGTTGATCCAGAGATTGCAACGATGGCGGGGCCACAACTGGTGGTGCCGTCGCTCAACGCACGTTTTGCACTCAACGCCGCGAACGCCCGCTGGGGCAGTTTATATGATGCCTTTTACGGCACCGACGCCCTGCCGGGCAAAGCAAAGCCGGGCGGTTATGATGAGGTTCGCGGTGCCCAGGTTGTGGTCGCTGCCAAGACGTTTCTTGATGCCGTTGCACCGCTTGCCAATAGTTCGTGGAAAGATTGGGCGGGCGGGGAATTATTGCTCGCAGACCCTGCGCAATTGGTTGATCGTCGTGACGGGGGATTACTACTCCAGAATAATGGATTGCACATTGAAATCATCATTGATGACCAACATGCTGTCGGCCGCTTAGACCCCGGGCATATCGCCGATGTCATCTTGGAAAGCGCGTTGACGACGATTGTTGACCTTGAGGATAGCGTCGCGGCGGTCGATGCGTTCGACAAAGTGGCGGCGTGGCGTAACTGGCTCGGCCTGATGAACGGCACCCTGTGCGACACGTTTGACAAGGGTGGGCGTAGCGTCACCCGCGCACTCAATCCCGACCGCGAATGGACCGCGCCCGATGGCACGCCTTTCCTCTTGCCCGGCCGCTCGCTGATGTTCGTTCGTAATGTCGGGCATCTGATGACCAATCCAGCCGTGCGACTTCCCGACGGGAGCGAGGCGCACGAAGGGCTGCTCGACGCCGTCATGACATCCTGTATCGCGCTGCATGATCTGCGCGGCAATGGGCGCTTTCGTAATAGTCGGACGGGCAGCGTCTATATCGTCAAGCCAAAGATGCACGGGCCCGATGAGGCCGCCTTCACCAACTGCCTGTTCGACGCGGTGGAGGATATGCTCGGGCTTTCCCGTCACACCATCAAGGTCGGCGTGATGGATGAGGAGCGGCGCACGTCGGCCAACCTAGCCGCTTGCATCCATGCGGTGCGTGACCGCATAGCCTTCATCAACACTGGCTTTCTTGATCGCACCGGCGACGAAATTCATACGTCGATGCGCGCGGGGCCGATGATCCCCAAGGGTGAGATGAAGGCAAGCGACTGGATATCCGCCTATGAGGACCGCAATGTCCGCATTGGCCTTAGATGTGGCCTGTCTGGCCGAGCACAGATCGGCAAGGGGATGTGGGCGATGCCCGACCTGATGGCGGCGATGGTAGAGCAAAAAATCGCCCACCCGATAGCGGGGGCCAACACCGCATGGGTGCCGTCACCCACTGCGGCGACGCTGCACGCGCTTCATTATCACGCCGTTGATGTGTTCGCGCGGCAGGCGGTTATCGCGCAGGAGGGGGTGCCATCGCTCGACCGTCTGCTCGCCATCCCGGTCGCCATCGGGCGCAACTGGACCGATGATGAGGTGCGCCGCGAGCTTGATAACAATTGCCAGGGCATTTTGGGCTATGTCGTCCGCTGGATCGACCAAGGGATTGGCTGTTCAAAGGTGCCCGACATTAATGATGTGGGCCTGATGGAGGACCGCGCGACGCTGCGCATCGCCAGCCAGGCGCTCGCCAACTGGCTACTGCACGGTGTGTGTGACGCGGCACAGGTGGATGCCGCGCTCGTCCGTATGACCGCAAAAGTTGATGCGCAAAATGCTGGCGACCCGCTCTATCAGCCGCTCACCCCCGATGGCATTGCCTATCGCGCGGCGCGCGCCCTGATATTTGAGGGGGCCGAACAGCCAAGCGGCTATACCGAACCGCTGCTGCATGCGTTCCGACTGGAGAAGAAAGCGGGGTAGCGCAGAATATCGCGCGCGGTTATAGGCCGCTCTATGACCTACACCATCGCCGCGCTCTACCAGTTTGCCCCCTTTGATGACCCCGTGGCCCTTCGCGCGCCACTGTTCGACCTGTGCTGCGCGCAGGGGGTTCGCGGCACATTGTTGCTCGCGTCAGAAGGGATAAATGGCACGATAGCGGGCAGCGGACAGGGCATAGCCGCCGTGCTCGCGCATATCCGCACGCTGTTAGAGAGTGTTGGGCCCGGCTGCGGCGCGCTCGACGTCAAATATAGCGCCGCCGAAAGTGCGCCATTCCGGCGGATGAAGGTGCGACTGAAGCGCGAGATCGTCACGCTGGGCGTTCCAGGTATTGATCCGTCACGCGATGTCGGCCGCTATGTTGATCCTGCCGAATGGAACGCGCTGATCGCCGACCCTGCGACCATCGTCATCGACACCCGCAACGATTATGAGGTGAAGATTGGCAGTTTCGCCCGCGCCATCGATCCCAAGACCAGCAGCTTTGGCGAGTTTCCGGCGTGGTTCCGCGCGCACCGCACCCAGTTTGGCAATAACCCGCGCGTCGCCATGTTCTGCACCGGCGGCATCCGCTGCGAAAAATCCACAGCATTCCTGCGCGCTGAGGGGATAGAGGATGTCGCGCACCTCAAAGGGGGCATCCTCAACTATCTCGAAAAAGTGCCAGCGGACGAAAGCCTATGGCACGGTGAATGCTTTGTCTTTGATGAGCGGGTCAGCGTCGGCCATGGCCTGTCCGTCGGGCCGCACACTCTGTGCCGCGCGTGCCGGATGCCGATGACAGGCGAAGATCGACAATCAAGCGACTATATCGAGGGGGTGCAATGCCCGCACTGCGTGGTAACCCGCACCGACGATGACCGGATGCGCTTTGCCGAGCGGCACAAGCAGATGCAGCTCGCCAAGGCCAAGGGCCGCGCGCATCTGGGCGATGATGCGGTGATGGCGAGCGCTGACTTATATTGACCTTCACCATTTCCGTTCGTGCTGAGGAGGAGTCGAGGTCGTAAGGCCGAGGCTCCGTCTCGAAGCATAGCCCCCGAAGTAACTCACCCTTCGAGACGGTGCTTCGACTGCCTGACAGGCAGGCACTCAGCACCTCCTCAGGGCGAACGGGTTCAGGGCGAACGGGTCAATGGGGTATCATCCCTCTTACGCAGGGGGAGTGGGGAAGGACAATTAAACCCGCGCAGTGCCCCATTCGACCCAGCCGAACGGGCGCGGTGTTTTGGGCATGTAGTGTTCCCCCATCCGCTCGGTTTTAAATCCTGCGCCTTCATAGGCTGCGCTGATCGGGCGGGTCAGGTGACAGCCGCCACCGATGTGTTTCCACACCGGCCGCCATACCCACGCTTCCCAGAATTTATTCGAAGGCCATGGCAGCCTTGACCGCCGCCAGGGCGTTGAGTTCGCCCGCACCGGTGTTCGCAACCGTTTTCTTG
>JBBTFY010000042.1:11449-63273 GCA_038041635.1 Pseudomonadota bacterium | reverse complement strand
TACGCCGCCGCGTTTCGCGGGCAGCGCGTCGAGGAAAATCTGCGCTGCCACACCTACGCCATCGACATCGAACGCCTTGGTCAATGCGGGGTGGAGCGCGCCAAATTCGGCCAATATGGTTTTCGGTCCCAGTCTGAGCGTGCCCGATTGACCGGGGTGCCAGATGCCGTCCTCGGCCTCAACGCCCATCACCTGAAGCCTGTCCACGGGAGCACCAGCTGCTTCTAGTAGTGCGATGGCCGCAGCTTTGGCGTCGTACGCATCAAAGCCTTGGGTCTTGCCAGCTTGCCAAGATCGATCCGCTTTATAACCCGCCATGACCAGCCCCAGCGTCGGTCGTTCGCCGTCGGCAAGGTAACGCCGCCCGATCTCGTACAGGCGAATACTGCTCGCACCCCGGTTCTGATTACGTGCGGCCGCGCTGAGCAGGCCGGGCAATAGCGACGGGCGCATCACCTTCATCTCTTCGCTGATCGGGTTGGCGATGCTCCACGCGCCGCCGCCGACATGCGCCGCCTCGGCTTCGGAAATGAAGCTCCACGTCACCGCTTCGTGGAAGCCAAGGCTTGCCGCCGCACGGCGCAGCTTGCGCTCGATCAGCTGCTCAGGGGTCGCGGTGGACCTGGCGACGCCCGGGTCGCGGGGCAACGGCACCGATGCGATATGGTCGAAGCCGATGATCCGCGTCACTTCTTCGACCAGGTCGGCCGCGCCGTCCACGTCGCGCCGCCAACTGGGCACGGTGACGGTCCAGATATCTCTAACTTGCCGTTCGCCCTGAGGAGCCGCTGAGCTTGTCGAAGCGGTATCTCGAAGGGTGCTTCGAGACGGGCCTTCGCCTCGACTCAGACCCTCCTCAGCACGAACGGATTTTATGGCAAAGCCGAGCGACTCCAATATCGTGCGTTGCTTGTCTGCGGACACCTCAATTCCGCCCAATGACGCGCACAGGCCGGGGTCATAGGAGAGTGTTTTGACGTCCAAGGGCGGCGCACCTGCGCGGCTGACCGCAGAGGCTGTTCCGCCGCAATGCTCTATTATCAAAGCGGTGATGATCGCGGTTGCGTCATCGAGGAACGCCGGGTCAACGCCGCGTTCAAAGCGGCTGCGCGCGTCGCTGGTTAGGGCGAGCGCCTGTCCGGTCATCGCGATATTTTCTGGGGTGAAATAGGCGATCTCCAGCAACATATCGGTTGTGGCGTCGGAGCAACCCGAATGCTCGCCGCCCATTATTCCGGCGATGTCGTGAACGCCGCTATCGTCGGCGATGACGGTCATGTCGCCGGTGAGCGCATAGACTTTGCCATTGAGCGCGGTGCAGGTTTCGCCATCCACCGCCCTGCGCGCGACGACCGCGCCGTGGAGCTGCGCGAGGTCATAGGCATGGCTAGGCCGCCCAAGGTCGAGCATGACAAAATTGGTAATATCGACCAGCGCCGAGATGGGGCGTTGCCCCACCGCATTCAACCGTCGCTGCATCCATCCGGGCGACGCGCCGTTGGTTACGCCGTGAATGGTGCGGCCATAAAAAGCGGGGCAACCATCCACGTCATCGGTCCGGATATTGACCGCGCAGGCTGGCACCCGCGCCTCGTCTGACAACGCCGCCAGCGCCTCGGCCAGCGGTGCGTAGGCAGCATCCACACCATCGCGCGGCAACAGCGGTTTTAGCGTGCCAAGCCCCGCCGCCGCCAAATCGCGCGCAATACCGCGCACGCCCATGCAGTCCTGGCGGTTGGGGGTCACCGATATGTCGATCACAGGGTCACTGACCCCCGCATAATCGGCGAACGCTTGCCCGACCGGCGCATTGGCGGGCAATTCGATGATGCCGTCATGGTCATCACCTAGCTCCAGCTCGCGCGAAGAGCACATCATGCCGTTTGACGTGACGCCGCGAATGGCGGCGACGCGCAATTCCATGCCGTTTGACGGCACCACTGTGCCCGCTTGCCCAAACACACCGACCAAGCCGGCGCGGGCATTGGGTGCGCCGCACACGACCTGCACGGGGCCGTCTCCCGCATCGACGCTCAGCACCTGTAGCTTGTCAGCCTGTGGGTGCGGGGCGGCGCTCAGCACGCGGGCGATGCGGAATCCGGCGAGTTTGGCCGCAGGGTCTTCGACGCCTTCAACCTCCAACCCGATGCGGTTCAGCGTCGCCACCACTTCATCAACGCCCGCGCTGGTGTCGAGATGCTCTTTCAACCAATCGAGGGTGATCTTCATGCCGAAATCCCTCCTGACAGTGTCGGCACATTCAGCGCGCTGAACCCGTAATGGCGCAGCCAGCGCAAATCACCGTCGAAAAAGGCGCGCAAATCATCCATGCCATATTTCAGCATCGCCAGCCGATCGACCCCGACGCCAAAGGCAAAGCCCTGCCATATAGCGGGGTCAAGCCCGCAATTGGTGATGACGTTGCGGTGAACCATGCCGCTGCCCAGCAATTCCATCCACGCGTGCCCCGGCGCATCGCCCGACCCGCCAACGACGCGGCGGGCTTTTTCTTGGGCATAGCCGATATCGACCTCAGCCGACGGTTCGGTGAAGGGGAAATAGCTGGGGCGGAGCCGCAGGACGATGTCATCGCGTTCAAAAAAGGCCTTGAGGAAAGTTTCCAACGTCCATTTGAGGTGGCCCATATGGATGCCGCGGTCGATCACCAACCCTTCGACCTGATGGAACATCGGGGTGTGGGTGGCGTCGCTGTCGCTGCGATAGACACGGCCCGGCGCGATGATGCGGATCGGCGGCGGCGTGGCCATCATCGTGCGGATCTGCACCGGAGATGTGTGGGTGCGCAATAGCATGCGCCCACCACCATCGTCGCTCCGTTGGTTATCGCCCATATAGAATGTGTCGTGCATAGCGCGGGCCGGATGGGTTGCAGGGATGTTGAGCGCGTCGAAATTATACCATTCGCTTTCTATCTCTGGCCCCGTTGCGACGGCAAAGCCCAGATCGGCAAAAATCTCGGCCAACTCGTCCATGACTTGGCTGATAGGGTGGACGCTGCCCAGTGACATGGCAGCGACGGGGAGCGACATGTCGAGTCGCTCGGCGGCGAGGCGGGCGTTGAGGGCTGTGGCTTCCAGCGCCGCCTTGCGCTCCGCCAGCGCACCCGCCACAGCTTCGCGCAACCCATTGATGCGCGGGCCATCGGTTTGACGCTGCTCGGGCGTCATAGCGCCCAGTGATTTGAGCAAAGCTGAAACGCTGCCCTGCTTGCCAAGCGCGTCAATGCGCACCGCCTCCAACGCCTCCAGACCGTTGGCGGCGGCAATGGCAGCGGCTATTGTTTCGCCCAATTTTTCAACATTACGCATCTTCGTCATTCCATAAGCATATGGGCGCGAACAGCAACCGCCGTCCACGCCCATCTGCGCATTACCGAAGGAGGGATTACGCTGCTTGTGGCAACGCGGCCTTCGCCTGCGCGATAATCGCGCTAAACGCCGCCGCTTCGTTCATCGCCAAATCGGCCATGATCTTGCGGTCAATCTCGATACCAGCCAGCTTTACGCCGTGCATGAATGTTGAATAGGTGAGCCCTTCGACGCGGACAGCCGCGTTGATGCGCTGAATCCACAGACCGCGAAAATCGCGCTTTCTAACCTTACGGTCGCGATAGGCATATTGGCCGGCCTTTTCGACGGCTTGGCGCGCAACGCGGATGGTGTTTTTGCGCCGACCGTAATAGCCCTTGGCTTGATCAAGGATATTCTTGTGCTTGGCGCGCGTGGTGACGCCACGTTTGATGCGTGTCATGTCATGCGCTCCTTATTTCAGGCCGTACGGCGCCCACAGGCGCACGTGACCAACATCCGAATCGCTGAGCACGCTGGTGCCGCGATTGGTGCGAATATATTTGGCATTATGGCTCGACAGCCGGTGGCGCTTGCCAGCAACGCCATGTTTGACGAGGCCGGTCGCGGTGAATTTGAAGCGCTTTTTCACACCGCTTTTGGTCTTTAGCTTGGGCATTTCGGTCTCCTTATGGAAGTCCATGTCGACACGCCGCGGCAGCCCTTGTTAGCCGGACGGTGTCATTGGAAGCGCGCGACTAGCGGGGCACGCGTCAAAAGGCAAGCGATTCGGTTGGCTCAGGGCATCGGCTGACGCCTTAGGCCCCGCCCTGCCAATCCCTGATCGACTCAACCGGATAAACCAGCATCAACACATTGAGCGTCAGATTGTCGCGGATCCGCCACAGTGTGAACAGCTCGAACGCGATGGCGATGGGTATCCATATCCGCGCCCGCACGCGGGCTGCGAACAGAAAGCCGATAATCATCATCGCGCAATCGCTCATGCTGTTGAGCACCGAATCGCCCGAATAGCCGAATGCCATCGTCGCCTCGCGGTAGCGGTCAATCACCATCGGGGTGTTTTCGAGGATTTCCCACGATGCCTCAACGCCTGTAGCGATGACCAGCCGCCAGCCGAGATGCACGCGCGGCAACAGCCATTTGAGCGCGGCAAAGAACAGGAATCCGTGGATGATGTGGCTGAAACTATACCAGTCGCTGAGATGCTGGCTGTTTTCCGCCGAGTTGACGACGCCGTGCCACAGCTTGATGGTGCCGCAGGTGCAGATGGGAACGCGGCCCATGAAGGTGAGTATCGCTGCTGCTGCCGCGAGGACGAGGAGGGTAGCGAACCAATATTTGCGCGAAATTGTCATAGTGCATGATTGACGCACGCGCGCCCACGTTGCAATAGCGGCCATGGCTGCCGCACCCGAACCTGAACGCACCGATCATTTCAAACGGCGCGGAATCCTGTTCGTCGTATCCTCCCCCTCTGGCGCGGGCAAATCGACAATCTCGCGCAAATTGCTGGCCGGCGACGATGGCCTGACCATGTCGGTGTCCGCGACCACGCGGCCGATCCGCCCCGGCGAGGTTGATGGCCACGACTATCATTTCGTCGATGTCGCGACATTCAAGGATATGGTCGCCAAACATGAATTTCTTGAGTGGGCGCACGTCTTTGGCCATCGTTATGGCACGCCGCGAGCACCGGTTGAACAGGCGCTGGCGGCGGGGCGCGACGTGTTGTTCGACATCGACTGGCAGGGCGCACAGCAGCTGTATCAACGCGCGGGCGGCGATGTGGTGCGGGTGTTTATCTTTCCGCCGTCGCTGAGCGAGCTGGAGCGGCGATTGCGCGCACGCGCCACCGACAGCGAAGAGGTGATTGCCGGACGCATGGAGCGCGCGGCGGCGGAAATCAGCCACTGGGACGGTTATGACTATGTCCTGATCAACGATGATGTTGAGCGCTGTTATGAAGATGTCGCCAGCATCCTTGATGCCGAACGCCTGAAACGCAGCCGTCAAACGGGCTTAATCGGCTTTGTCCGGCGGTTGACCACGCCCGAGGGGTGAGCGGACCTAAGCGCTGACCAGCAGTTTCCCTAACTCCATCGCCATCTCGGGGCGCAGCGGTCTGGCCTCGCCATCGGTGCGGCACACGATGACGGCGTCACAGGTGGCGATGCAGTGCCCGCCTTGGAACATCGCCTGGATGATCGTCCAGCTTGACGTGCCAATGCGCCCAACCCCCGAAGTGATGGTGACCGGATCGGGGAAATTACCTTCGGCCAGATAGGTTATTTCGACGCTCGCGACCATCGTGCGCTCATTGGCGGGGCGCTCTGCCCACGGCCGGATGCGGCGGTTGAGCAGCACCCGACCGCTTTCGAACAAAGCGGCAAAGGCGACATTGTTGATATGGCCGTTGACGTCCAAATCCTGAAAGCGCGTCTGAAAATCGTCGCTGACAGGGTAGGGCGCGGTATCAAGCCGCCAAGGGTCGGGCCGTGCCATCAGCGATTCACAGCCCGGCCGGGAACAGATCAACCTTGCCGAGCGGCACACCCTTTGCCCGCAAAATGGCATAGGCCATCGACAAATGGAAAGTGATGTTGACTGTCGCAAATCCGGTTATCCACTGACCAACCAGCAGCGTTGGTTCCATGCCATCGGTAATTTTGAAGGTGAGCGGCGTATCGTCGCGGCCCGCAAATTGTTCGGGCGTCAGCGTATCGAGAAATGCCTTTGCATTGGCCAAAGCGGCCTCAAATCCGGCAATGTCCAGCTCGCTGCCTGTGACCGCTTCAGGAACCGTCACACCCGCTGCTCGGGCCGGCCAGCCCTGCGCATAATTGGTGACGACCGCCAGCTGGAACGCCAGCGGGTTCATGTCATCGACCAGCCGCCATTCCAATATGTCTTGTTCGGCGATGCCTTGGTCCTTTGCGTGTGCGACACCCTTAGCCAGCAGATGTGATGCGGTGTCGAGTGCGCGGCGATACATGACGACGAAACTATAAAGATTGACGGTCAATTTGTTTCTCCAAACCCATATTCCCAAACCCATATTCAATGTGGCGGTTAGCTGCGATATTAGCGTGGAGCCATCCTGATCGCACCGTCAAGGCGAACATCCTCGCCGTTGAAATAGCCGTTTTCGATCATCGTCAGCGCCAGATGTGCATATTCGGCCGGGTTGCCCAAACGTTTGGGGTGCGGCACCGACGCACCCAGCGCATCGCGGACATTTTGCGGCGCGCCCGCGAGCAGCGGCGTATCGAATATGCCCGGCAATATGGTGTTGATGCGTATGGCCTCAGCCGACAGGTCGCGCGCGATGGGGAGAGTCATGCCGATCACCCCCGCCTTTGACGCAGCATAGGCGGCCTGACCAATTTGACCATCCTCGCCCGCGACGGATGCGGTGTTGACGATGGCCCCGCGATCACCATCTTCCAGCGGATCGAGGGTAAGCATCCCGGCCGCTGATTTGGCAACGCAGCGGAAGGTGCCAACCAAATTGATCTGGATGATCCAATTGAACGCGTCGAGCGGGAAATGCTTGATGCTGCCATCGGTTTTGGATCGGCTAGCAGTCTTGATTGCGTTGCCCGTGCCAGCGCAATTGACGAGGATGCGCTCTTGTCCGTGCGCGGCGCGAGCCTTGGCAAATCCGGCATCGACAGACGCATCGTCGGTGACGTTGACCTCGCAAAATATACCGCCAATTTCAGCGGCGATGGCGAGGCCCTTTTCCTCTTGCAGGTCAAAGATGGCGACCCTGACCCCTTTGCTGGCCAGCGCGCGCGCGGTTGCGGCACCAAGGCCAGATGCGCCGCCAGTAACAATAGCAGATACGGTGGAATCGAGTTTCATGATTTTGATCTCCTTAATATTCCCGTTCGTGCTGAGGAGGGACTGAGCGGCAGTCGAAGGTCCGTCTCGAAGCATGTCCTTCGAGACGCCATTTCGATGAACTCAATGGCTCCTCAGGACGAACGGGATGTTCAAAGCCGTTCAACAATCGTGACGTTGGCGATACCGCCGCCTTCGCACATCGTTTGCAGCCCATATTTGCCGTTCTTGGCTTTCAGAACATTCAGCAATGTCGCCATCAGCTTGGTGCCGCTCGCGCCCAATGGGTGGCCGAGCGCAATCGCACCGCCATGGACGTTGAGCCGCGTGGGGTCTGCCCCGACATGTTTGAGCCAAGCGAGCGGCACGGGGGCGAACGCCTCATTCACCTCATAATAGTCGATGTCGCCGATTTTCATCCCCGCACGCTGCAGGGCGCGTGTCGTGGCGAACAGCGGCTCTTCGAGCATGATGACGGGGTCGCCTGCCGTCACCGTGACATTGTGGATGCGCGCAATGGGGGTGAGGCCATGGTCCTTGAGTGCTTGTTCAGAGACGATCAGCACCGCAGAGGCGCCGTCGCAAATCTGGCTGGCATTGGCGGCGGTGACGGTGCCGCCCTCCTGTAGCAGCTTGACCGAGGCGATGCCCTCCAAAGTCGCGCCAAAGCGGATGCCTTCGTCAATCGTGTGGACAGACGCGCCCTCTGGCGTTTCGATGTCGAGGCCGATGATCTCATTGGCAAAAACCCCGGCCTCGCTCGCGACGGCGGCAAGCTCATGGCTGCGCAGCGCAAATCGGTCGAGGTCGTCGCGGGTAAAGCCGTGCTTCTTGACCATCATTTCCGCGCCGACGAACTGCGAAAACATGATGCCGGGATATTTCTCCTCAAGCCGGGGCGATTTATAATTGCCCATCCCTTCTTTCATGTGGAGCATCATGGTGGAGCCCATCGGCACGCGGGTCATACTCTCCACACCAGCGGCAATCACCATATCCTGTGTGCCCGACATCACGGCCTGCGCCGCGAATTGCATCGCTTGCTGGCTGGACCCGCACTGGCGATCAATCGACACGGCGGGGACGCTGTCGGGCAAATTGTTCGCTGCCAACACGGCATTGCGGCCAACCTGACCTGCCTGTTGGCCGCCCTGCATGACGCAGCCCATGATGACGTCCTCGACGCGCGACCCGTCAATCCCGGTGCGGCTTACAATGGCGTCGAGCGTTGCCGCTGCCATATCAACGGGGTGCCATCCGCTAAGCTTGCCACCGCGTTTGCCACCAGCGGTGCGCACCGCATCAACGATATAGGCTGTTGTCATAGCTTCCTCCCGATCAACTCTTTCATGATTTCATTGGTGCCGCCGAATATGCGCGTCACCCGCGCCCCGCGCCACATGCGGGCGATGGGATATTCGTTCATATAGCCCGCGCCGCCATGGAGTTGTAGGCATTTGTCCATCACTTCCCATTGCAATTCGGTGTGCCATAATTTGGCAGCAGCGCCTTCTTCGGCGGTCAGTTCTTTTTTAAGGTGCCGCGCCAAGGCCCAGTCGAGGTGCGCCCAACCAACTTGCAATTTGGCTTTGAGGTCCGCGAGCACGAAGCGCGTGTTTTGAAAATCGAGCAGCGGCTTGCCGAAAACCATTCTGCCCCGCGCAAAAACAACGGTTTCATCAAATGCGCGCTGCGACGACGCCATCGCCGACACCGCAATAGACAGGCGTTCCTGCGGCAGTTCGCTCATCAAATAGATAAAACCCTTGCCCTCTTCACCAAGGCAATTGGTGATGGGAACGCGGACGTCATTGAAAAACAACTCCGATGTGTCGGCTTCGTCCATGCCGATTTTATCAAGGTTGCGGCCGCGTTCAAACCCTTCGCGGTCGCCTTCGACCAGTATGATTGACATGCCCTTCCACGCGGGCTGGACCTCGGTATCGGTCTTGACGCACACCAATATCAAATCGGCATTCTGGCCGTTGGTGATATAGGTTTTGGACCCGTTGATGACATAATGATTGCCATCTTTTTTGGCGCTCGTCCGCATCCCCTGCAAGTCGCTGCCGGTTCCCGGCTCGGTCATGGCAATCGCGGTGACAACGTCGCCCGACACCATTTTGGGCAACCAATGCGCCTTTTGCTCTTCGGAGCCATAGCTGATGAGATAGTTGACAACGATGTCGGATTGCAACGAAAACCCAGTGGCAACGCCGCCATAATAGGTGCTTTCTTCGTCAACGATGGCGTTATAGCCAAAATCGAGGCCCAGCCCGCCATATTCCTCTGGCACCGTCGGGCACAGCATGCCGAGCGCCCCCGCCTTTGGCCACACCGATTTGGGGACGATTTTGGCGGCCTGCCACTGCGCCGCGTTGGGGGCAATTTCCGTCTGGAGAAATTGGCGGACGGTGCGGCGGAACGCCTCATGATCCTCATTATAGGCGGAACGCGATATGTTATCGAGCGACATGGCAGGGACTCCGTGGGAATATGGTGCGCATCAAAGCTGACGTTTACGTTCGCGTCAAGCAAGCATTCGCTTAGCGTGCGACTCCACAGCGCAAATGCATGGTGATATAGGGCAAGAATGACATTGTTTTCCCCGCTCGCCACGCTCTCCTCCACCGCGTCCCGCCTCATCGAATCACACTGCGAATTGGGCGAAAGCCCGCGCTGGAACGCCCACGAAGCACGGCTCTATTGGGTCGATATTGCCGCCAACGCGATGCACCGCTGGGACAGCCGTAGCGGATTTGTTGAGAGCCGCACATTCGATGCACCCGCTGCCTGTTTCGCGTTTCGCAAATCGGGCGGGATGGTGCTGGGGATGAAGAATGGCTGTGCGCTGATCGACGGCTGGGGCGATGTGCCGCGCCCATTTGGTGAGCAAGTGCTGGCGGGCAAGCCGCACCACCGGATGAATGACGGCCGCTGCGATCCCGCCGGCAATTTCTGGGTGGGCAGCGTCAATGGAGCCAAGACGCAAGCCGACGCGGCACTCTATCGGCTCAGCACCGCTGGCGAATTGATCAAGGTAGAAAGCGGGATGATGACCTGCAACGGCGCAGCTTTTTATTCTGGCGGCACCCGCTTTTGCCACGCCGACACGCCAAGCCATGCGGTGCGTGCCTATGATTGTGACGCCGCTACAGGTGCATTATCCAACCGCCACATCCTCCATCAATTTGAAGTGGGCGTCGGGCCTGGCCTTGGTCGGCCCGATGGCGGTAGTTTCGATGAAGAAGGCTGTTACTGGACCGCTTTATTCGACGGCTGGCGGATTGTGCGCCTCTCTCCTGCTGGAGAAATAATCGTGGACATCCGCCTACCGGTTCAGCGCCCGACGATGATCGCCTTTGGCGGCGTGGACCGCCGCACCGCCTTTGTCACCAGCGCGCGCACCGGGCTGAGCGAGGCGCAACTGGCCGACCAGCCGCAAGCGGGCGACGTCTTTGCCTTTCGCGTCGATGTGCCAGGCGTCGCGGAGTTTGCGTTTGGCGGATGAAGTCGCCGCATAAGCGATTGCTTAATCCTGCAAATTAAGCAGCATCGCAATGGCCGCTTTGTTTCGCGCTGCACACAATGGCTGGACACAAAGCCAAGGAATGCAGCATGAACGAACCAGAACCCCCCGTCCCATTGGCCCCAGCCCGATTGACTCGCAGATGGGACCCCATTGTCAAGCTAACGCATTGGGGTGTCGTAACCATAGTCATCATCAACGCGCTTGTCGTTGGCGAAGGGTCAATCGCGCATATCTGGGCCGGATATTGCCTGGCCGCGCTGCTCGCCCTGCGATTGCTTTGGGGGCTGGTTGGGCCGCAAGCGGCGCGTTTCACCTCGTTCCCGCCCAGCCCCGCGCGCGCCATAGCGCATATTCGCGACATTGCTGCGGGCCGCAAGGAAGAGCATCGTTCGCACAACCCGATTGGCGCGCTGATGGTCTACGCCATCTGGGCCACATTGGCGGGTGTCATAACCACCGGCGTGATGATGACCGGCCCGCCAACACGGCCTAGCTCAAGCGAAATGCAGTCTTGGCAAAGCCTTGCATATGGCGAGGGTGGTGAAGAGGGTGAGAATGAGCAAGCCGAGCACGGCGGCGAGGGCGGTGAAGAGGCCGAGGAAGCAGGCGAAGGCGAAGAATCAGGCGAAGCGGTGGCGGAGCTGCATGAGCTGTTCGTCAATCTGCTCTATGTTCTGATCGCGCTTCACCTTATGGGTGTGCTATTCGAAACACGGCGCAGCGGCGCGCATATTGTCCGCGCGATGATACCAGGAGCAAAATGATCCCATCGCCCGCGCCGCCATTTCCGCATCATAATCGTCGCACACCGATGGTGGCGGCGATTGTGATGCTACAGGCGATAGCGGCGACATTTTTCGTCGCTGACGCTATCGGCGACATCGTCGCGGACGGCATAAGCGGGCATGTGATGGTCGAGGCCGCCATTGCCCTAGCTCTGGTCGTCGGGGTCTTTTTCGGGACGTGGCAGTTGCGCCAAATGCTGGCCGAAACGCGGCTAAGGGCCACCGCCGTCGCGGTTGCGCAAGGGGCGCTGGCCGACCTCATCCGCGTCCGTTTTGCCGAGTGGGAGTTTACTCCGGCGCAGGCCGACGTTGCGCTGTTTTTGCTGAAAGGGTGCGACATCAGCGACATTGCGCAGCTGCGGGATGTAGCCAGCGGGACCGTGCGCGCACAATTGGCGAGTATTTATCAAAAGACTGGCGTGACTTCACAGGCGCAGTTCATGAGCCTGTTCCTCGATGATCTGATCGGGTGATGTCGCTATGATGGCCGCGAGTCACACATTTCATTTGCAACTATCCCGCCGCGCGCCATAGTGCGGCAACACACTCTCCGGAAGAAGGACTCTACCCCCATGCGCACCCGCATTTCCATACTGCTGGCCAGCACTGCCATACTCGCATCCTGCGCCACCCCAACGACGAGCGAAACACCGCCTGCCGCAACCGCCCCTGTTGCCGCGCAAAACCCGCTCACCGCTGAATGGACGGGCCCATATGCTGGCGTTCCTGCATGGGACCGCATGAATGCAGAGGATTTTCCCGCTGCTTGGACGCAGGCGATGGACGATATGCGCCGCGAAGTGGCGGTCGTGCGCGACAATCCGGCCGCTCCGACATTTGAGAATACCCATGTTGCGATGATGCGCGCGGGCACGACCATCGACCGACTGTCGGGCTATTGGGGGGTGGCAACATCGAACAATAGCAATGCACGGGTGCAGGAGTTGGAGGCAGAGTGGGAGCCGCGCCTATCGGCGTTCTTCGACGAGATCAGCCTCGATGATAAATTATTCCAGCGTTATAAGGCGGTCTATGATGGCCGCGCATCGGCGGGGCTGAATGCGCAGCAAATGCGGATCGTCGAGCGTGCGTTTGAGGAATATGTCCGCAACGGCGCCAATTTGAATCCTGCGCAAAAGGCACAGCTGACCGCGTTCAACACCGAATTGGCGGGGCTGTTTGCCGAGTTCGGCTCCAAACTGCTGGCGGACGAATCGACGCTGACCTTTGTGACGA
The DNA here is from genome assembly GCA_038041635.1 of Pseudomonadota bacterium. Taxonomy (GTDB): domain Bacteria; phylum Pseudomonadota; class Alphaproteobacteria; order Sphingomonadales; family Sphingomonadaceae; genus Sphingopyxis. Next base: position 50,545 of record JBBTFY010000042.1, on the reverse strand, counting down.
ACGAGGCCGAGCTGGCAGGGCTGGACGCCGGGTTCAAGGCGAGCCTTGCGAGCGCCGCCGCCGCCGCCGGACACCCCGGCCAATGGGCGATCAAGAATACGCGCTCTTCGGCGCAGCCCGTGTTGCAATTCGCGCATAACCGCGCGCTTCGCGAACGGGTATGGCGCGCCTTTACCACTCGCGGCGATAATGCGGGGGCCAATAACACAGGCCCGACGATCAGCCGGATATTGGCATTGCGGCAACAGCGCGCGGTACTGCTCGGTTTTCAAAACCATGCTTATTACCGCATGGCCGACACGATGGCGGGCAATCCCGACCGCGCGATGGACCTGATGATGCGGGTGTGGCGTCCGGCGGTCGCGCGGGTGCATGAAGAGGTCGCTGATATGCAAGCAATTGCCAATAGCGAGGCTGCAGCAGCGCACACCGCGCCAATCATGATCGAGGCGTGGGATTACCGCTATTTCGCCGAAAAGGTGCGCAAAGCCCGCTATGACCTGTCCGAAGATGAAGTGAAGCCTTATCTTCAGCTCGACAATCTGGTCAACGGGATGTTCTGGGCGGCGGGGCAGCTTTACGACCTGCAATTTCGCGATACCACGGGCAGCATTTCGGTGTTCGACCCAGCGGTGCGCACATTCGAAGTCACCAACAGCCGCACCAATGCCCATGTTGGCGTGCTGTATCTCGACAATTTTGCGCGCGATGGCAAACGCTCTGGCGCGTGGATGACCACCTATCGCAGCCAGCAGCGCCTTAGTCCCGCCGCGACCGTCATCGCATCGAACAATAATAATTTCACGCGCGGCGCGAACGGTGCGCCGACGCTGATCAGCCTCGATGATGCCAGCACTTTGTTCCACGAATTTGGCCATGGCATCCACTATCTGTTGCAGGATGTGACCTATCCCGATCTGGCCGGGGTTCCGCGTGACTTTGTTGAATATCCAAGCCAAGTGAACGAAAATTGGCTGATGACCCCCGAAGTGCTCAGCCGCTTTGCCACACATTGGCAGACCGGCGCGCCGATGCCGCAAGCGTTGCTCGACAAAATTGCCGCATCCGAAAAGTTCAACCAAGGCTTTGGCACCGTTGAATATCTGGCGAGCGCGATCCTCGATATGCGGCTGCATAACCGCAGCACCCCGGTGACCGACATCGCGGCGTTTGAACGCGATGCCTTGCGCGAATTGGGTATGCCGCGCGAAATTGTCATGCGTCACCGCCTGCCGCAATTTGGCCATCTGTTCAGTTCCGATGCTTATTCGGCCGGCTATTACAGCTATCTTTGGTCCGAAACGATGGATGCCGACACTTGGGCAGCCTTCACCGAAGCGGGCGGGCCGTGGGACCGGACGGTGGCTGATCGTTTCCGCACGCTGTTGCTGTCCACGGGTAATGAGACCGACCGCGCGGCGGCGTACCGGGCGTTTCGCGGACGCGACCCCGATGTCGGCGCGCTGCTGCGGCGGCGCGGCTTTCCAGCGAGCTGACTTGGCCCTGTGCTTACCCGATGCGGGGGCACTTGACTCTCCATAATTATGATATTATTATTATGTCATAATTATGGAGGTTTTCATGACTGATATTGTTGCAAACAGAGGCGATCTGAACGCCAGCAGCGAGCGCCCCGCCCACACCTTTAGCGGCTATTTGATGTTGCTGATCATGCTGGTGTTTCTGGCGCTGATGATCGACGCGATTATCGGGTTCACGGACAAGGGCGGCGCGCCGTGGGGGATAACAAGGCTGGCGCTGTTTATCACCGGATTCGCGCTGGCCTCATCCGGCTTTTACATGCTCCAGCCCAATCAGGCGGCGGTGATTACCTTGTTCGGGGCGTATCGCGGCACCGACCGTAAAGAGGGGCTGCGCTGGGTCTGGCCATGGATGGGCAAGGCCAAAATATCGGCGCGCGCCAACAACGTCATTTCCGACAAGATCAAGGTCAACGACCTGCGCGGCAACCCGATCGAGATTGCGGCGCAAGTGGTGTGGCGGGTCACCGACACCGCGCAGGCGCTGTTTGACGTCGATGATTATAAGGCGTTCGTGATGGCACAGATAGAGGCGGCGGTCCGCACCATCGGCTCGCGCTACCCCTATGACGACATCGAGCATAAGGAAGTGACACTGCGCGGCAATCATGATGAGGTCGGCGCAGAGCTGCGCATTGCACTGACTGAACGGCTGCGGGTCGCGGGGATCAGCGTCGATGAATGCGGTTTCACGCACCTTGCTTATGCATCGGAGATTGCGGGCGCGATGCTCCGCCGGCAACAGGCGCAGGCGGTGGTCGCTGCGCGCAAGACGCTGGTCGAGGGCGCGGTCGGCATGGTCGAAATGGCGCTGGCGATGTTGTCGGAGAAAAAGGTCGTCGAGCTTGATGATGAACGTCGCGCCGCGATGGTCAGCAACCTGATGGTCGTGCTGTGCGGCGAACGCGACACCCAACCGGTGGTCAACACCGGTTCGCTTTATTAGTCACCCGCCATGTCCACACCGCTCAAAAAAGCCTTTCCCCTGCGCCTCGACCCCGCGCTCCACGCGGCGGTTGAGCGCGTGGCGGCGGGCGATTTGCGCAGCGCCAACGCCCAGATAGAGGTGTTGTTGCGTGAGGCTCTGGGACGGCGTGGCATCAAAGTAGCTGTAAGCGGCACACCCAAACGCGGGCGGCCTGCGGCAAGCAAAGGAGATACATGATGATGCATTTGTTTGACAGCAGCGCGCCGTGGTTTGCGGCCAAACGCTATGGTTATGGCGCGGGTCTGCCGATTGCTTGGCAGGGTTGGGCGCTCCTGATCGCGCATATGGCGTTGTTGATCGGCCTGGCGTGGTTATTCGAAGGGCAGGTGCTGCTGATGCTAGGGCTAGTCGCGGTGGCGGCGCTGGTTCCTATGCCCATCTATCGTGCAAAGACAGATGGCGGATGGCGTTGGCGTCGATGACAAGCGCAGGCTCAACATAGTTGCCACTGATTCGCGGTGGCGCTAGAGCTAGTGGCCAACCATGTCCGCCACCCGCCCCATATTGATTGCCCCGTCGATCCTCTCCGCTGATTTTGCCCGGCTGGGCGAAGAAGTGCGCGCGATAGATGCGGCGGGCGCCGACTGGATCCATGTCGATGTGATGGACGGGCATTTCGTGCCGAACATCACCATTGGCCCGGCTGTGGTAGCGGCGCTGCGCCCGCATACAGCCAAACCGCTCGACGTCCATTTGATGATTTCGCCCGTCGATGCCTTCCTCAAAGCCTTTGCCGATGCGGGGGCGGACATCATCAGCTTTCACCCCGAAGCGGGGCCGCATGCGCACCGCACGGTGCAATCGATCAAGGCGCTGGGTTGCCGCGCTGGTGTCGTGCTCAACCCTGCGACCCCAGCCAAAATGCTCGATTATTTGATCGAGGAGGTTGATCTGGTGCTGGTGATGAGCGTCAATCCCGGGTTTGGCGGACAAAGCTTTATCACCAGCCAGCTTAGGAAAATCGCTGCTATCCGTTCCATGATTGACAAGAGTGGCCGTGACATCCGGCTGGAGGTTGATGGCGGAGTGGACACAGTTTACGCACCGCAAGTCATCGCCGCCGGGGCCGATGTGCTGGTCGCTGGATCGGCGACGTTCAAGGGCGGCGCGGCACATTATGCCAGCAATATCAAAGCATTACGTGGGGCGTGAGCGAGCAGCTGGACATGGCCGCCCCCGCGCGCGGACACAGCCAAGACGGTGATGACAGCGCGGCGCTGATACGCTCGGGTAGCGACGCATCCATGCCGGAGCCGCAACCAGATTCGATCGAAACGGGCAAGCGGCTTATCCTGTTATCGGATGATCGCGGGGCCAGCCTGGCTGACCGCGTTGCCGCGCGCTTTTATCGACTGACGTGGCGAACCCCGCTGCACGCGCTGCGGCTGCGGGGGCGCTTTCCGCTCAAACTGCTGGGGGTTCCCGAAGACCCGATCCCCGGCGACCCGATGGCGGGGAAAGCGATTCGCGCCGGGCATTTCCTGTTTCGCGGGCTGAAACAGCCGACCGCGCGGCTCGACTTTGCCAATTTGATGCTGCCCGGGCCATTCGCCGATTATATCCACAGCTTTGCGTGGCTGCGCGACTTGGCCGCTGCCGGCAACCCACAGGATGTCGCCCAGATCGCCGAAGCTCTGCAAAAACGTTGGATCGACGCGCATGACGAGAAGATAGCCGAACCGGCGTGGCGGCCCGACAATGCCGGATGGCGCATCCTGTTCTGGCTCGCTTATGCGCCAATGCTGCTCTCGACCGACGACCATGTCCACCGCTCACGCGTGCTCAACGGCATCGCCCGCACCGCGCGCCACCTGGACCGCACCGCCGACAGTGTCCGCGCAGGGGTGCCACAGCTTGTCGCATGGGCGGGGGTGGTTGCGGCGGGGCTGGCGCTGCCCGGCGGCGACCCGCGCAAAGCCTATGGCGAGGCGGGCCTGCGGCGTGCGCTGCTAGGCTGTTTCTATGCCGATGGCGGCACCATCAGCCGCGCGCCCGCACAACAAGCCGATGCCATTGCGGTGCTGTCGATGCTCGCCCGCGTCTACACGCTTCGTAAAATGGACCCGCCGCCATGGATCGGCGAAACGCTTCGCGTTGCGGTCCCCGCCTTGACCGCGCTGACGCACGGCGACGGCGGTCTGGGCAGCTGGCAGGGTAGCGGGGCGACATCAGCCGAAACCGTGCAGTCGGTGGTGGCGGCAAGCGGCATTCGCGCCCGCCCGCTGCGACAGGCGCGTGACTGGGGCTATCAACGTCTGGTGGCCGGGCGTTCCCTCATGCAAGTCGACGCCGCGCCGCCCCCCGTGGCGCGCGCGACCGATGCGGGCTGCGCATCGACGCTGGCCATCGAGTTTTCCGATGGGCCGCACCGGATCATCGTCAATTGCGGCGGCGCGGCGCTGGCGGGAGCGCTCATCCCCAATGATTTGGCGGCGGGGCTACGCACCACTGCGGCGCATTCGACGCTGACGCTCGCCGACCAAAACTCGACCGCGATCTTACCCGACGGCACGCTGGGCAAGGGCGTGACCATGGTCGAAATTGACCGCCGCGAAGTCGCCAATGACGCAGGTGGGGCGAGCCGGCTGGAGCTGAGCCACGATGGCTATGTCAAACGCCACGGTTTTACGCACCGCCGCCTGCTCATCCTTGCGGGTTCGGGGCGCGAGCTGCGCGGCGAGGATATGCTGATCCCAATGGGGCGCAAACGCCGCCATGATGGTCTGCCCTTTGCCATCCGTTTTCACCTTGGTGTTGATGTCGAACCCACTTTGACCGCCGATGGTCAGGCTGCCTTGCTGCGCCTGTCGGGCGGGGCGCTGTGGCAATTGCGCTGTGCAGGGGCTAAATTGCGGATCGAGGAAAGCCTGTGGGTCGATAGTGACGGGCGGCCAAGCCCGACTTTCCAGCTGGAATTGACGGGGAACGTTCCTGCGGGCGGGGCCAGCATCGGCTGGCTGCTCAAACATATTGGTTGATGCCAAATAACATTAGGAGTGATTTGTGACCGACGCCGTGACCATCAAACGTGCCTTACTCTCGGTGTCTGACAAGGCGGGGGTGGTTGATCTGGCCCGCGCCTTGGCGGCAAAGGGGGTCGAGCTGGTCTCGACCGGCGGCACCGCAAAGGCGCTGCGCGAGGCGGGGCTGGATGTGCGCGATGTCGCGGACTTGACCGGATTTCCCGAAATGATGGACGGCCGCGTCAAGACGCTGCACCCGATGGTCCATGGCGGACTGCTCGCCGTGCGCGACGACCCCGCCCATGTCGCGGCGATGGACGCGCATGGCATCGGCGCGATCGACCTAGCGGTTATCAACCTCTATCCGTTCCTTGAAACGGTGATGCGCGGCGCGGCGCGCGACGAGATTATCGAAAATATCGACATTGGCGGCCCGGCGATGGTGCGCAGCGCCGCCAAAAACCATGCCCATGTCGCGATAGTTACCGACCCGGCGGATTATGCCGCGCTGATAGACGGCGATGGTTCGACCGATATGGCATTCCGCAAGGCGCTGGCGGCCAAAGCCTTTGCGCACACCGCCGCCTATGACGGGATGATCGCCAGCTGGTTCGGTTTCGTCGATCAGGGCAAGTTGTTCCCCGACATGCTGCCCGCGATTTGCGACCTTAAATCCGAACTGCGCTATGGCGAGAATCCGCACCAGCGCGCGGCCTTTTATGCGCCGCACGGCCCGCACGCATATGGCATTGGCCAAGCGGAACAGGTGCAGGGCAAGGCGCTAAGCTATAATAATTTGGGTGACGCCGATGCGGCGCTGGAGCTGGTGGCCGAGTTTCGTGATGCCGCCCCGACCTGTGTCATCGTCAAACATGCCAATCCGTGCGGCGTGGCGAGCGGGGCAACATTGGCCGACGCCTATAAAGCGGCGTTCGAATGCGACAGCGTATCGGCGTTCGGCGGGATCATCGCGGTCAATGGCCTAATTGATGGACCGACCGCCGAGGCGATGACCGCCATCTTTACCGAGGTCGTCGTCGCCCCCGATGCCGACGCTGATGCCCGCGCGATATTCGCCAAGAAAAAGAATCTGCGGCTGCTCTTGACCGGGGCGCTGCCCGATCCACTGCGCGGCGGGTTGATGATGAAGACGATCACCGGCGGCTGGCTGGTGCAGACCCGCGACAATGGCCATGTTACCGCCGCCGACCTCAAGGTCGTGACCAAGCGCGCGCCGAGCGAGCAGGAAGTCGCCGATGCGCTGTTCGCATGGACCGTGGCCAAACATGTTAAATCGAACGCCATCGTCTATGCGCATGAAGGCGCGACGGCGGGGGTCGGCGCGGGACAGATGAACCGCCGCGATAGCGCGCGGATTGCGGCGGCAAAGGCGCGGGAAGCCGCAGAGACATTCGGCTGGAGCGCGCCGCGCACGATTGGCTCCAGCGTGGCCAGCGACGCCTTTTTCCCCTTCGCTGACGGGCTGCTGGCGGCGGTGGAGGCGGGCGCGACCTGCGTGATCCAGCCCGGCGGGTCGATGCGCGATGACGAAGTGATTGCCGCCGCCGACGCCGCTGGCCTGGCGATGGTGTTTACCGGCATGCGGCATTTCCGGCATTGAGGGGGTTAGAGAACAGCCTCAAATCGCTTCAACGCGGCGGCAATTTTGGGCAACCCTAAACCTTCCATCCGGTCGAGATAATCGCGTTGGCTGATTGATGGTTTGATTAATCGACGCCGTATTCGTTGCACAGCCGTTATCACCGCAGCCTCTGACAAGTCGAATTGAAAGTGAAGGAAATCGTCGGGGTGCAAAACTTCAATGTCATATTTCGCGACAACTTCACTCGGGAAATCGCTTAGATTATATGTGATAATTGCGTCACATTTGGCGTGAATAGCAGCGGCCAGAACGTGTCTATCATCTTTATCAGGGAGTGCGAGTCCATCGATTAGCTCACCATACCCACTGACCTCGCAATCAAGCACCGAGTCTCGCATTTTCACGCATGTCGCCCTAAGTTTATGCTCGTCTATATCGGGCCTATCATGCAATAGTGATCGAACCCACTCGTCCTCGATCTCGCTAGTCCATTTCGCACGAAACAGATCACCAACCGCCAATTCGAGCAACAAGTCGCGTAACGGCGCAGAATATAGGACATTTGCATCAAGAATGACCGTGTAGCGCGACAGTTTCACTCATTAATACCCTAAACCCAGTTCTTGGGCTTCTGTTGCCAGACTCTGCATCGCAGCCTCGCGCCGATTTTCAAATTCTGCCCGAAATACTCTCAGATCAGTGAATTTTACGCGACGATGGCTGCCGACTTTGTGGAACGGCAATGCTCCTTTTTCGAGCTGTTTGATTAAAAATGGCCGTGACACATTCAAATGATTTGCCGCTTCCTGAGTCGTTAACTCTGCGTGGATCGGCACTATGGTGACGGCATTACCATAAGAAAGTTCCGTCAGCATTTGAACCATGAGCTCCGTTAGCATTTTTGGTAAGAACAGTTCGGTGCCATCATCCAGCCGAACCGTAATTCGCTGATCGCGTGCGCGCGCCAATACTCTACTCGCTGTTTTGGCAAGTTCGGAATCGCTTTCATCGGGAACGATCAAATCGTCCCGATCGTCGATATTTGTCATTTTCACACCCACTGGCTACCGCGCACTAAATATACGTCTTAGCATTTGCGTTAATGTTTTTAACATATCGTTGCGATAACCGCAATATCCGAAACACCCACCCCCTAACGCCGCGTTAACCAATTCTTTAGACCCTTCGTTCATTCACTTCCTGAAGCGTTCACGCCAAGGGAGCCGCCGTAAATGTCTCAATCACCGACCGTCGCAGACGTTGCTATCATCGGCGCTGGGCCGGCTGGCCTCACCGCCGCCTATCTGCTGACCAAGCAGGGGTATAAGGTGACGGTCATCGAGAAGGACGAGCGTTATGTCGGCGGTATCAGCCGCACAGTGGAGCATGAGGGTTTCCGGTTCGACATTGGCGGGCACCGCTTTTTTTCCAAGGCAAAAGAAGTGGTTGACCTGTGGAACGAAATCCTCCCCGACGATTTCATCCAGCGCCCGCGCATGTCGCGCATCTATTATGAGGGCAAGTTTTACAGCTACCCGCTCCGCGCGTTCGAGGCGCTGTTCAACCTTGGTATCATCCGCTCCACTTTGTGCATGCTCAGCTATGCCAAGGCGAAACTTTTCCCGAACACAGCGGTGCGCAGTTTCGAGGATTGGACCGTCAACCAGTTCGGGTGGAAGCTCTATTCGATATTTTTCAAGACCTATACCGAAAAGGTGTGGGGAATGCCGTGCGATGAAATGTCATCGGACTGGGCGGCGCAACGGATCAAGGGGCTTAGCCTCGGCGCGGCGGTGATCGACGGGCTGAAGCGCAGCCTTGGCCTCAACAAAAGCCCTAACGATGGCATGGAAACCAAGACATTGCTGGAGAGTTTTCGCTATCCGCGTCAGGGGCCGGGGATGATGTGGGACGCGGCGCGCGACAAAGTTGTTGCTGGCGGCAACCATGTGCTGATGGGGCATAGTTTCAAACAATTGAGCGAAGATCAAGGCACGGGCCGCTGGAAATTGTCCGCAACCAAGGCTGATGGTTCGACCGTCACGATCAGCGCCGCGCATGTGATTAGCAGCGCGCCGATGCGCGAATTGGCAGCGCGTATCCACCCGTTGCCAGCAAGCTTGCAGCAAGCAAGCGACCTGAAATATCGCGATTTTTTGACCGTCGCCTTGATGATTAAATCGGACGATCTATTCCCCGACAACTGGATTTATATCCATGACAGCAAGGTCAAGGTTGGCCGTGTCCAGAACTTTCGCAGCTGGTCGCCCGAAATGGTCCCTGACAAGGCGCTCGCTTGCGTTGGCCTCGAATATTTCTGTTTCGAAGGCGACGGCCTATGGTCATCCAGCGATGTGGATCTGATAGCGCTCGCCAAATCGGAAATGGCGATCCTTGGCTTGTGCAACCCCGATGATGTTGTGGGCGGCGCGGTCGTGCGGCAGGAAAAGGCCTATCCGGTCTATGACGATGCCTATGCCGCCAATGTCGAAGCGATGCGCAGCGAACTGGAAGCGCGCTATCCAGCGCTGCACATGGTCGGGCGCAACGGCATGCACCGCTATAATAATCAGGACCATGCGATGATGACCGCAATGCTGACGGTCAAAAACATCGTCGCGGGGGCGCGCGTCTATGACATTTGGGGCGTTAATGAGGACGCCGAATATCATGAAAGCGGCAGCGAAGGCGAGAGGGCCGCGCTCGCCTCGGTCCGAGACGTGCCCGCGCGCGCTGCGAAAGCGGCATAGTGAACGCTCTTGCCCAGCGGCTTGGCACCCTGTGGCAGGCGGCATTGCGCGGCGATGTTCGCTGGATGCGCTATGTGTTCGCCAGCGTGATGGCGCTCGCCACCGATGCCGGGCTGTTCCTGATCCTGCTCGGCACCGGCATGTCCGCTTGGTCAGCGTCGGCGATTGGCTATAGCAGCGGCATTTTGGTCCACTGGCTGGTGTCGAGCCGCATCGTCTTTGCCGATGGCGCGGCAACGCGCGGCAGCGATGAACGGACAAAGCAAAAGGCGCTGTTCGCCTTGTCGGCATTGATCGGGCTGGCCATCACCACCGCGATTGTCGGCGGCGGCGAAACGGCGGGGCTGGACGCGCGCATCGCCAAATTGGTCGCCATCGCGGTCAGTTTTCAGGCGACTTACTTGTTGCGCGCCCGCGTCGTTTTTCGCGGATGAGCGACGCGCGCATGACCAAGCATATCACGCCGATGCGCTTTGCCATGCTGTTGTGGCTGGCGGTGGCCGCCCTGTCGATTGCGCTGAGCTTTGGCGCGATCATGACCCAAAGCACCGTCGATCCCGACGATGCGTTGCGGCTGGTGCAGGTGCGCGACCTGCTCCACGGACAGGGGTGGTGGGACATCAGCCAGCACCGCATCAACCCCGCCGCTGGTGGCGGCTTGATGCACTGGTCGCGGATTGTCGATGCGCCGCTGGCGCTTGGCATCGCGGCATTCTCGCCCTTGCTTGGTCAAGCTATGGCTGAATCGCTCGCCATGGCGCTGTGGCCGCTGCTCTTGCTCGCGCCGCTGTTCTGGGTTGTTACGCGCACGGGCGCGGCGCTTGGCGATCGGCGCATTGCGATGCTCGCGCCGCTTTTGCTTGCGTCCAACCAGCTCATATTGTTTCAATTTGCGCCCCTGCGGATCGATCATCATGGGTGGCAAATTGCTCTTTCGGGCGTCTTGCTTCTGCTGGCAACCCTCCCCGCAAGCCGCCGAACCGGGATGTTAGCAGGGCTGGCAGCCGCGACATATTTGGCAATATCGCTCGAAGCCCTGCCCGGTGTGACCATGATTGCGGCGATCATGGCGGTGGAGTGGTGGTGGAGCGGCGGCGTTGCCGCACGCGCGCGATTGATCGCCTATCTTGTGACATTATGTGTTGCGGCTTTGATGCTGCAATGGGTGACGCGCGGGCCAGTGGGGCTTTCCGCCACATGGTGCGATGCGCTGTCGCTGCCCTATCTGGCGGCATTGGGGGCTGCTGCGCTGGTGGTAGTATTTGGCGCACCGCTGGTTGATCGCGCCGCTCCGGGCCGCTTGGCGCGCGCGGTATGTCTGGGCGCGGGCGGGCTGCTCTCCGCAGCAAGCCTGTTGCTGATTGCGCCAAGTTGCGCGGGCGGCCCCTTTGGCACCCTCGACCCCATCGTTACCCAATATTGGTATGTCCACGTCCGTGAAGGGCTTCCCTTATGGTCGATTATAGATGCGATGACGGGGTATATGCTGGCACCGACTATGGTCGGATTGATTGGCACTACATTGGCCATGCGTAGCGCGACGGGTGAGATGCGGCGGCGATGGTTGATCGTTTTGGCGGCGCTTGCCGCTATGGCGCTCCTGTCCTTGCTGGTCATGCGCGTCACGGCCATTGCGCATCTTTATGCGATACCCGGCACCGCCTTTGCCGCATTCTATGTCTGGCGCTGGGCGCGTGGGATTGCCAATGCTGGGCTCAGGATATTGGCAACGATGGGCATATTGGTGGTATTGCCGCCAACCGCAGGCGCTTTGGCGGCGCTTGCTATCACCGCATTGCCCGGCGCGACACCGGCACTTGTCGCAGACGATGCGGCTGGCCACGGCTGTGTTGACCCGCCAAGCCTATCGGCGCTGAACGCCATAGAGCCGACTTTGCTCTTCGCTCCGCTCGACGTGGGGCCGCATATTTTACAGCGCACGCGCCATAGCGTGATGGCCACCGCGCACCACCGCAACAATGCAGTGATGGCGCGTGTCATCACGGCTTTTGTCGGTGACGCGAGCGCCGCGCGCCAGGCCATAGAGTCAAGCGGCGCGGCGCTGGTCGTTGTCTGCACAAGCGCCGCTGAGTTTGACAATTTTAGAGCAGCGTCCGGCGATAGTTTAGCCGACCAATTGGCAACGGACCGTGCACCAGACTGGCTGGAGAGCGTGCCAATGCCAGCGGGGGCGGGCCTTACTGTGTGGCGGATACGCCGACAGTAGCGCACCCGCCCACACCATAGGGTCGGCGACCCTTAACCCATGCGTTTAACCGCACCGCGATGCGCGCCAACCGGCCCTTTGCGGCGGTTATAGTTGCGCGGGCGCTCTGCGCCGTCGCCCTCTTCGCGTCGGCCGCCTTGGGGCTGACCGCGCCCCGCCTGATTGCCCCGGCCAAAGCCACCGCGCGTATCGCGCTGGCTGGGCGGGTTGGCGGCCTTTGGCATGGACTGAACCGCCGCGACAAAGTTTTCGGGTAGCGGCACAATATCGCACTTGATCCGCGTCAATTTCTCGATGTCGCGCAGATAAGGACGCTCGTCAGGCGCACAAAAACTGATCGCCAGCCCTTCGGCTCCGGCGCGCGCGGTGCGGCCGATGCGGTGAACATATTGCTCGGCGACATTGGGCAGTTCGTAATTGAACACATGGCTGACCCCCGAAACGTCGATACCGCGCGCAGCGATGTCGGTGGCAACGAGGATGCGGACCTGACCGGAGCGGAATGCCTGCAGCGCGGTGGTGCGCTGGGCCTGGCTTTTATTGCCGTGGATAGCGGCGGAAGCGATGCCGCACGCCGCCATCTGGCGGACGACGCGGTCGGCACCATGTTTGGTGCGGGTGAACACCAAAGCGCGGTCGATTGCCTGCCCTTTGAGCGCGATCGACAGCAAGGCCGGCTTTTCCTTTTGCTCGACAAAGGTCACGACCTGACGCACGCGCTCCGCCGTGGTGGCTTGCGGCGCGACCGACACATGGACCGGGTCGGTCAGGAAGGATGCGCCAAGCTCGGCAATCGCGCGCGGCATGGTGGCCGAGAAAAACAACGTCTGGCGGTCACGCGGAAGAAGCGCATGGACGCGGCGCAGCGGCTGGATAAAGCCTAAGTCCATCATCTGGTCGGCTTCGTCGAGCACGAAAATCTCGACCCCGTTCAGCTGGAGCGCGCGTTGCTCGATCAAATCGAGCATGCGGCCCGGTGTGGCGACAAGGACGTCAACACCCGAAACCAGCGTGCGGATTTGCTTTTGGATCGGCACGCCGCCGAATACGCATGCGACCGACAGGCGCATATTGCGGCCATAATCGCGAAAACTATCGGCAATTTGCGCCGCAAGTTCGCGCGTCGGCGACAGTATGAGCACGCGCGCCGACCGCTTTGGCGGCGGGCCGGGGTTGCGGCTGAGGTGGTCGAGCGCGGGCAGCGCGAACGCGGCGGTCTTTCCGGTGCCGGTTTGCGCGATGCCACACAGGTCGCGCTTTGCCAGCACGGGCGGGATGGCTTGCAACTGGATCGGTGTCGGACTGTTATAGCCCTTGGTGATCAGCGCCTTGAGGATTGGCTCGGCCAGGCCGAGCGATTGAAAATCAGTCATAAATATCTTTCATATGCGCGAGCGCGCTCGCAACCCAGTCAGGCAAAAAGCCATAGGGCAGGGCGCGCTGGAGCGCGGGTGGTTTTGAAACCGACCCGCGTGATAGGGACAATCTCTTGGAGAGAAAGAACGAAGTCCGGCTGGCCAACCCACGGAAAATCGGGGTCATTTGGCAATCACGCTACCGGATCAGCGCCGGGGAATTGGCCCGCGCGCCGTTCTTGAGCGGAGCCTGTAGCGGCAAAGCTAAAAAATAGCAATCGAAACGTGAAATATTATTACGCGGGGGAAAATGTCAGCGCCGCGCCGTTCATGCAATAGCGTTTGCCGGTCGGGCGCGGGCCATCGTCGAACACATGTCCCAAATGCCCGCCACAGCGCGCGCAATGCACTTCGGTGCGGGTGATGCCGAGCAAATTATCGCTCGAAGTGCCTATGCCGCGCGGCAGTGGCGCGTAAAAACTGGGCCAGCCGGTGCCGCTGTCATATTTGGTATTGGAGGCGAATAGCGGGAGCGCGCAGCCCGCGCAGGCAAAGCGCCCGCTGCGATGTTCATTGCCCAGCGCGTTGGAAAAGGGCCGCTCGGTCCCCTCTTGCCGCAGCACATAATATTGCATCGGGGTCAGCCGCCGCCGCCATTCGGCGTCGCTCAGGCGATAGGGGAATGCAGCGCTCTCGCTTTGCGCACAGGCCGTGGTGCTGCCGACAAGGCCCGCGCCGATCAACGCCGCAGCCCCGCCCAGCAAATGGCGGCGGGACAGGGTGTGTGAATATGCGTGCATGGCGGAACCTTTCTCATCACCGCAAGCATTCGCCATGATGACAAGGGATGTTACACCTGAGGTGAAAACACACAATATTTTTTCACCACCTTTTCCAAGCCATCAGGCGGCCCCGCCTGATTTGAAAAGGCTAATAATGTTCGAGGTGAACCATCATTTTCTTGTAGCCGTGGACAAAACAGCCCGGCACGAAATCGGGCTCGGCATCAACCACCACGCGCAATCGCCGCTTGGCCATTTCTTCGAGCAGCGACGTCAGCTGCAATTCGGCGACCCGCGCCCCGACACAGCGGTGAATGCCATAGCCGAACGACAAATGCCGCCGCGCATTTTCGCGGGTGATGTCAATCGCCTCGCCGTTTGGAAAGACGCTTTCGTCGCGGTTGGCGGAGAGGTAGAACATCGCCACCCGGTCGCCCTTGCGGATGTGGTGCCCCTGTAAATCATAGTCTTCTTTAGCGGTGCGGCGCATGTGCGCGAGCGGGGTTTGCCAGCGGATGATTTCCTGCACTGCATTGGGGATGAGCGTCGGGTCGGCCTCCAATTTGGCGCGCTGCTCTGGGAATTGGTTTAGCGCATAGGCAAAAGCCGACATCGAATTGCGCGTCGTGTCGTTGCCGCCGACAATCAGCAGCAACAAATTGCCCATGAACTCGCCATCGTCCATATGGCTCATCGCTTCGCTGTGCATCATCGTCGAAATCAGGTCCTTGCCCGGCGGCTGCCCCTTTTTCGATTCCCATAGTGCGTGGAATGCCGCCGCCATTTCATAGGCCACGCCCAAACGGAACTTGCGCGTTTCCTCGCTGTGGAAAGCTTCGATATCACCCGCGACATCCGACCAATAGGTCAATTTGCGGCGCTCCTCCCACGGGAAATCAAACAGGCGCGCTAGCATCTGCGTCGTCAATTCCATCGACACCAGATCGACCCAGTCAAAACTTGTCCCTATGGGCAGCGAATCGAGCACCGCTCCGGTGCTGACGCTCGCCTCTGTCTTCATGTCTGAAACGGGCGTCGGGCCGAACGATGGCGCTACTGTTTTGCGCTGTGCCGTATGTTTGGGCGCGTCCATGGCGATGAACATCGGCATCGGGATTTCAAAGGTTTCGAGGTTCTCATAGCCGCGCCCCGCGACGGTTATGCCGCCCAGACTGTTTTCGGATGAGAAAATTTCGGGCTTGCTCTCCACCTCGACAATCGGTTTGGCGGTGGTCAGCGCCCAATAGGGACCAAAGCGACCTTCCGCAAAATAATGGATGCCGCCTTCGGCACGCAGCGCGGCAAACGGGGCCTGCCAACGGTCTTCGGCATAAAGTTCGGGGAGGGTGACATCGACAAAATCGGGGGCAACATCATGGGCGAGGGTGGCCATGGTTTTCTCTCCTTAGGCGGTGCAGGGTGAACCGCCGCGAATCCGCAGCACTTTCCCTGCATCCATATTAGGGTCAGGACCCATTAATCGCACGGCTGAGGCAGAAAAATGGCAAACATATCGGGCCGAAATGCATGCAGGGGATAGTGTAGCTATCTTCAAGGGCATTTAGGTCTGAGATGGAAGCCATTTTGCTGTCCTTTAGGATTTGACCGATTTCGTCCATTGCTGTGTCAGAAAGCCTAGAAATATCGACATATTCACTTCGCCTTTCCTCCTTACACTGAACGAAATCGCTTCAAACCTCAGTTCGCGCTATTGATGAGTCCTGACCCTACGTTGCAGAATGCCACTATTTACAGGCATGTCAACAGATGATGTTTCAGGGATGATTGTTGGCGCGGCGTCGCCCCGGCAGGCTCCACCCGCCCCCGCTGCCCGATCGCAACACCCCCGCGCGGAACAGGCGAACGCTGAGCGCTATCGTGATGGCAATCCAGATCGCTTGCCAGCCTAGCGCCACGATATGTGGCCAAATTCGTGCATCGGTCGCGCCGCGCGCGGCCATGGCAAAGGGCGACGACCATGGCAGCCACTGCGCTACGCTCGCCCATATCGTGCCCGGCGCATTGGCGGCGGCGCTGGCGAGTGAAAACATCCCGACCTGGAAAAAGGTAATCGGCAACGACAGCATCTGTATTTCGCGCACCGTATTGGCCTGTGCCCCGACACCCAGAAACACCGAGCCGAGCAGCAGAAAGGCCGAGAGAAAATACAGCGTGGCGAGCGCGATGAACCACGGCCAGCCGATGGCGGGGGTCAGGTTGAATAGTCCCGCGACATTTTCGGGCATTTGCGCATGGACGAACAACAAGCCGCCGCCAATCAGGCACACCCAAAATGTGACGAACAGCAAGGCGACACCGAGCATGCCGATCAATTTGCCGAGGAACACCCCCTCCAGCGGGGCGGCGGCGGCCATAATCTCGATAACCTTATTGCCTTTTTCCTCCGCCAGCATGCCGACGGTCTGCCCGCCGAGCAGCAGCGACAACAGGAACAGCAGGAACACCGCGCCGTAGCCCAGCCCCGATTGCGCGGCGCGGGCGGTGCCGATGCTGGCGATGGTCTCAAAACGCGCGTTACTGGCGGCATGGGTGTCGGCGGCGCGGGCCAGTCCTTGCCGCGCCACCGTCTCGGCGAGTGTCGCAAGGTAACGCCCCGCATAGCTGTTTGGCGCGCGTTCAAGGATGCGTGGCCGCTCCGCCGATCCGGTGAGGATAGCCAGAACATTGGGGTCGCGGCCAAGCGCGCCGATTCTGGTGTCTTGGCCCGCGCTTATCACCAGTCGCGGCGGGCCGGAAACCCTTCGCAGCTGCGTGTCGGCGGCGGCGAAGGCGCGCAATTGTTCGCTCGGGACAATCGCGATGATCCGCTCGCTCGCGCCCGCATGCTGCGCCAATTGTCCGGCGCCGGTCCCGCCAATCGCGGCAAAGCCGATCATCATCAGCGGCGCGAGCAGGAACAG
This sequence comes from Pseudomonadota bacterium, assembly GCA_038041635.1. Taxonomy (GTDB): domain Bacteria; phylum Pseudomonadota; class Alphaproteobacteria; order Sphingomonadales; family Sphingomonadaceae; genus Sphingopyxis. The sequence continues at coordinate 33,415 of JBBTFY010000042.1, read as the reverse complement.
CAAAAAAGTCGGCGTCAGCACGATCGACGTAAAATCGCGGCGCGCGACGACCAGCGCGGATCGCAGCACCCTCATGACGCTTTCTCCGCAGCGGCTTTGCCGACGATATGGACAAAGGCTTCGTGCAGGCCGGGGCGTTCGATTGCCAGCCCCTCGACCCCGTGATGCGCGGCGACCAGCGCCGACAGCAACGGCTCAACCCCATCGTCGGCGAGCGCAAAGCGCCATTCGCCATCTTGTCGTGTCGCGCCGTCGGGCAAGAGCCGCTCCATTTCGGCGGCGTCACCATCGACGCGCGGGCGATAGCGCACCGCCATGGGGAGCAGCGCACGCGCTTGCTCGACGCTGCCAAGAAAGTGCCGCCGCCCACCCGCGATGATCGCTAGCTCGTCGCACAGCCGCTGCGCATGCGCCATGACGTGGGTCGAGAGGATGATCGTCGCCCCGCGATCCCGCTCGGCGCGCACTAGCGCCTCAAGCCGCTCCTGATTGACCGGATCCAGCCCGGAAAAGGGTTCGTCGAGCACGATCAATTCGGGGTCGTGGATCAGCGCTCCGACCAATTGCACCATCTGCGCCATCCCTTTGGAGAGTTTGCGCACCTTCATCCCCGGTGCGTGGCCAAGGCCCAAAGTTTCCAGCCGCACATCGGCGCGTTTGCGTCCTTCGGCCCAGGAAAGACCGCGCAATGCCCCCATGAAGGCAATCGAATCGCGCGCGGTCATGCTGGGGTATAGCCCGCGCTCTTCGGGCAGGTAGCCGATAAGGTGCGCCACATCGCGCGGACGGTCGCTGCCCAGCAAGCTGCGCGTGCCTGTGTCGGGGTCGATGACCCCCATCAACATCCGCAGCAGCGTCGTCTTGCCCGCGCCATTGGGGCCAAGCACGCCAAAGATGCTCCCCCGCGCGATGGATAGCGACACGCCATCGACCGCGCGATAATCGCCGAAACGCTTTCCCAGCCCGGTGGCAACAACGACGTCTGACAAACTGAAACCCTTATAGTGACGTGCGCGTCGCACTGTGCGAAGACCATGCGATAAGCGAGGGACGTAAACAAGTCATGACAGCAGGCGGCACGAATGACTTGACCGGCGCCATCCGCGCATCCGCTGCGGAGCATGGCTTTGCCGCCTGCGGCTTTGCCCGCGCCGATGCCGTTCCCGAAACCGCACGGCGGCTGAACCAATGGCTCGCCGATGGTTGCCATGGCGACATGATCTGGATGGAAAGCCGCGCGCATGAACGCGGATCGCCAGCCGCATTGTGGAGCGAAGTGCGCAGCGTCATCATGCTGGGGATGAGCTATGCGCCGGGCCATGATCCGCTGGCGTTGGCGGCAGAGCGCTCGCGCGGGCGCATTTCGGTTTACGCGCAGGGGGCCGATTATCACGATGTGGTCAAACGCGCGCTCAAGGCATTGGCGCGTGACATCATCGCGCGGGCCCCGGATTCTGCGCTCAAAGTCTTTGTCGATACCGCGCCAGTGATGGAAAAACCGCTCAGCGCGGCGGCGGGAATTGGCTGGCAGGGTAAACATAGCAATCTAGTCAGCCGGACCGACGGCAGCTGGCTGTTTCTGGGCGCGATATATACCACGCTGGAATTGCCCGGCGACGGTGCGGCGCACGATGCTTGCGGTTCGTGCACCGCCTGCCAGACGGCATGCCCGACCCTTGCCTTCATCGCGCCTTACCGCCTCGATGCGCGGCGGTGCATTTCTTACCTGACCATCGAGCATAAGGGCGCTATTCCGCACCAGTTCCGCCGCGCCATCGGCAACCGCATCTATGGCTGTGACGATTGTCTGGCGGTGTGCCCGTGGAACAAGTTCGCCGATGCCGCGCGCACGAACCGTGCCTTTTTGCCGCGCGCCGAACTGGTCGCGCCGCGCCTTGCCGATCTGTTGATGCTCGACGATACAGCATTCCGTGCGCTGTTCGCTGGCTCGCCGATCAAGCGTATCGGGCGCAGCCGGATGGTCCGCAACGCCGCGATTGCTGCGGGAAATAGCGGTGATGCGGCGCTGATGGCTCCGCTGGCCGCATTGGCTGATGATGAAGACCCGATTGTCGCAGAAGCCGCTACTTGGGCGCTGGCGGAACTGGCGACTTAACGCCTTTGCAGCGCCGCGATGCACGCCGCTGCGTCAACGTCGCCGCCGTCTAGGTTTCGGGTGTCGACATGGGTTACCACGGGCTCCGCACCGCTGCGCGGAGCATAGAGATAGGCGTCGAGCACGCACCCGCTTCCCGCATATTGCAGCACATGCGCCGCGCCATCGTGTCTATCGAGCCGGGGCGCGCCGAACAGGCGGGTCAGCATCGCCGCATCGCGGCCCATGACACCGTCACCGCCCTGTCGCGGCGCAGCATGCGTCACGGCGCCGCCGCTATAGGTGCGCGGCGCGGGGCGATTGCCCGCCGTGACGGGCGCGTTGCCGCTGGTCGTCGCCGCGCCGCATCCGCCGAGCAGGCCGGCAAGGGCAATGAGAATGAGCGTTGATTTCATACCGTCTCCGACTTGGGATTTCATACCGTCTCCGACTTGGGATTTCATACCGTCTCCTGTTTCGGCATACCCTGTTTTGGCATATGCAACATATGCACCGCCAGCGCCGCCGCAAAAACGGGCGCGAATAGGTTGAGCACAGGCACCAGAAAGGCGATTGCTGCGACCAGGCCCAGCAACAGCCTTTGCCTGCGCGGCAATGGCCGGTCGGGAAGGCCCGGGTGGCGCGCGGCTGCCATCAACTCCAGATCACGGCCCAGCAGAACCGCGTTAATCGCCACCGCCAATGCCAATGTCCCTACGCCGGTGACCAGCAAAGCCAGATAGGCTGGCGCGGCGAGCAGATTCCACCCCACAGCCCGCGCTGCCGAACGTAGCCCCATCGCCAAGCCGCGCGCGAACGACACCGGCACCGCGCGCGCCGCAACTTGGGGGTAATGATCCTCCTCGACCGATTCGATGATGTTGTCGGTGAACATCCCCATCACCGCCATGGCGAGCGCGCGAAACAGGAACCAGCCGAACAACAGCGTCAACAGCAATGCTATCCCCGCCGCTTCTTCCGCGCCGATCCAGCCCGAAAAACGCGGGACCAACCAGTGGAGCATCGCCTGCCAGCCCAGCACGCCCAGACCCACAAATATCGCGCAGGTCAATATCGCCACCAGTAACATCAGGCGAAATGTCCGCGCGTCGGCCAATTGGCGCAGCGACAGGGCGATGGCTTTCATCAGCATCGCCACCCCATGCCCGCGTCGCGGCGCTCACGCAATATACTTGCGGTATTGCGCCTCTACCCTTAGGGCCGCGCGACTTATCAATATTTTAGTGTGAGCATCGCCAATCATGACCAGCCCAGAGCGTTTCGACGTTGTCGCCATCGGTAACGCCATCGTCGATGTGATTGCGCGCACCGATGACGCCTTCATCACCGCGCGCGGACTTGCCAAGGGGTCGATGCAGTTGATCGACACCGACGAAGCTGAGGCGCTCTACGCAACAATGGGCCCCGGCGTCGAAGTGTCGGGCGGGTCGGCGGCGAATACGCTGGCGGGCATGGCGGCGCTCGGCCATGCGTGCGGTTTCATCGGTCAGGTTGCCGACGACCAGCTGGGCAAAGTGTTCACGCATGACCTGCGCGCCGTTGGCGTCCATTATGAAACCCCTGCGCTCGGCGCGGGCGCACCCACTGCGCGATGCCTGATATTGGTGACGCCCGATGGTCAGCGGACGATGAACACTTTTCTGGGGGCCAGCCACCTGTTGTCGCGCGAGATGATCGACGAAAACCTCATTGCCGCCGCCGATATTCTTTATCTTGAGGGCTATTTGTGGGATCCCGAACTGTCACGCGCCGCGATGCGCCGGGCGATAGAGATTGCGCGCGGCGCGGGCGGCAAGATTGCCTTCACCCTTTCCGACGCCTTCATCATCGAGCGCCACGGCGAAGATTTCCGCGCGCTGATCGCAGCGGGCCAATTCGACATATTGTTCGCTAATGAGGCGGAGATTGCCGCGCTGGCCCAGACCGACGATTTTGACGCGGCGGTCGCCGCCATCGCGCCGCAGGTGCCGCTGCTCATTGTCACGCGCGGGGCGCATGGTGCTATAGCAGTTCAGGATGGCGTGACTACAAGCGTCGCTGCGGAACCTATCGCACAGGTGATCGATACCACTGGCGCGGGCGATTTATTTGCCGCCGGATTTTTATCTGGGATGGCGCAGGGGCGCACGATCCATGATTGCCTGACCATCGGCGCGGTGTGCGCTGGTGCGATTATTGCGCAAATCGGCCCGCGCGCACAGGTGGATTTGGGGCAATTGGTTGCCAAACGTCTCGGCTAAGTCTTTTTTGTTGGGCGCAGCAATTCGCGGTCCGCCGGGCCAAAACCGCGCGTCCAGATCAGCGTGCAATACATGCCCAATATCACTGGAATGCCGAACAGCAATTCCGCCCATTCGGGCAATTGCGCCGCGCCCCAGCCCAGCACGACCGCGCCCGCCGATGCCCAGAGCAAGGCGGGTCGCCAGCCATGGACCGACGCACCGCACCGCCGCGCCAGCAACCGTGCCTTGAGCAGCGACGCTAATGCCAGCGCGATGACCAGCGCCAGCGCGACCGCGACGGCATAGAGGATCGGCGGCCACCCCATTTGCATGACCGCGCTGCACAACAGCACGCTCAGCGCCGCCTGCGACCCGATCATCGCCAGCGACAGCAAAAAATTGGCACGCGGGGCCAGATAGATCAGCGCTGCCTCGCTGGTCACGGCGGTGGATGCGACCACTTCGGCGGCGAGCAGAAAAGCAAGCGCCCCCGCGCCGACGGCAAATCCGGGTCCGGCCAGCCCCATCACCGCCGCGCCCGGTATGCCGAGCGCCAGCGCGATCCCCGCCTGCGCCGCCAGCACCCAAAAGCCAACCTGCGCGACTTGTGCCGCCACGTCCTTCAGCCGCCCTTCCGCCACGCCGCGCGAAATGACGGGGCCAAGGATCGGGTCAAAACTGGTCTTGAGCTTTTGTGGCAGCGACGCGACCTGTTGCGCCACATAATAAATGCCGACAATGGCGGGCGCGGCGAACAGGCCGAGCACCGCCAGATCGAGCCGCCGTGACCCCCACTCGATCGCGTCGGCTCCGGCTAGCGGCAAGTTTTTCTTGGCGATGACCAGCAGCCGCGCCGGATGCAGATTCCAGGCGTCGGGCAGGCCATAGCTGCGCAGGAACGGCACCATCGCCGTCACCCATGCGGCCAGCATCGACACGACATAGGCAAGGATCAGGCCGTCACGCAGCGAGTAAAAAGCAAAGCCAATCGCAGCACAGCTGATCGCCCAGGGTTCGACGATGGATCTGGCGCGCACCGTCGCCGCGACATCATAGCGATAGGCGAGCGCCGATAATGCAATGTCGGTTCCGGCCACCGCTATGATGATGAGCGGAAACAGATGGTCGAACCCGCTATATCCACTGTTGGGGAACATCAAATGCGGGACGGCGATCAACAGCAAAACAAAAGCGAGCGACGCGGCCAATGTCACCAGCATGGCGTCCCACACCACGCCGGTATGCGCGTCATCGCGCTCGCACGACGACAGCATCTGGGCGAGGCCCCGTTTCAGGCCCAGCGTCGCCAGCTGCGCGGCGAACTCGACTACCAGCACCGCATAGGCAAATCGCCCCAGTGCCTCCGCGCCATACCACCGCCCCGCAAAATATAAAAAGGGCAGCCGTGCGATGAGGCGCAAGACAAAACCAACCAAATTGGTCCGGCCACCCTTGGCGAGCGCGGCAACGTCGTCGCTCGAAGGTTGGGCCTGAGCCTCAGTCAAGCGAGGCCCAGCCTTCGCGCTTGAGCGGACGGGAAAGCAGCGCCGTGATTGCCTCCTTTGCCGAGATGTTGGCGGCGATGAGGTCAGCGACGGCGGCACAGATCGGCATATCGACACCGCGCCGCGCGGCGTCCGAAACCAGTATCGCGGCGCTATACGCCCCTTCGGCCACCGTCGCGCGGTCGGCCAGCAACGCTGGTGCCGCGCGCCCTTTGCCCAGCCCATGCCCTAACGAAAAATTGCGCGAACTGGTCGATGAACAGGTCAGAACCAAATCTCCCAAGCCCGCCAGCCCAGCCAGCGTTTCCATCCGCGCCCCGCGCGCCAAGCCATAACGCATCATTTCAGCAAAGCCGCGCGAAATCAATGCCGCGCGTGCATTTTGCCCCAGGCCCGCGCCATCGACCACCCCGCACGCGATGGCGAGGACGTTTTTGACGACGCCGCCAATTTCGGCCCCGATAACATCGGTGGAGGCATAGGGGCGCAGCATCGGCCGTGCGATGCGCTTCGCCAGCTGCTCCGCCACGCCTTCATCGGCGCATGCCAATGTTACCGCAGCAGGCAACCCCGCGCCCACTTCGTGCGCAAATGTCGGGCCGGACAGCACCGCAACCGGCCCCGACCAACCGGCATCCACCGCCACCTCACACATCAAACGCCCGGTCGATTGCTCCATGCCCTTGCTACACAATATGATTGGCTGTCCGTGGCCGGACAATTGGCCCAGCAACGCCGCCAGATGCTGCGCCGGGGCGACGGCGAGGATGAGGCTGCATGTGTCCAGATCGGCCAACGCTGTCGTCGCGGCGATGCCGGGCGACAGCGTGATACCGGGCAAAAAGGCGGGGTTGGCATGATCGTAGTTAATAGCAGCGACCACCTCGCTCTCATGTGCCCACAGCAACACGTCGCTGCCGTCGCTGGCCATGACCTGCGCCAAAGCCGTGCCCCACGCACCGCCGCCGATGATGCCGATAGAGGGATTTCGAGTTTGATGGGACATCAAACGACTCGGAAATCACGGAAATGGATGGGAAATAGTCTTTGATCCATTGCTATGTGTAGCGAACAGTCTTTAGCCTTGCCGTTCATGCTTTTACCCCCGCGCCGCGCACGGGTAGCGCGCTATCATCCAAGGGCCAACGTGGGCGGGCGGCAATGTCGAGCGGGTCGGTCAGCCCAGCGGCAAAGCGTTCCGCCCCCGCCCAACCGATCATCGCCGCATTGTCGGTGCACAGCCACAGCGGCGGCGCGACAAAGCGCAAGCCCGCTTCTTTCGCCAATGATTGCAATGCCTCGCGCACCGCGCCGTTGGCGGCCACGCCGCCCGCAACGACGAGCGCTGTGACAGGTCCCGCCGCACGCAGTGCCAGCCGTGTCCGGTCGATCAGGCAATCGACCACCGCCGCTTGAAACGACGCAGCGACATCGGCCGGGGCATGCTCGCCCGTGGCAACCGCGCGCGCGACCGCGCTTTTCAGGCCGGCAAAGCTGAAATGCGGCTCGGCGCTGCGCAATAATGGGCGCGGAAAGGCTATGGCTTTGGGGTTTCCGCCTGTGGCCAATCGCTCCAGCTCTGGCCCACCGGGATAGGGCAGGCCCAGCAATTTCGCCGACTTGTCGAACGCTTCACCCGCCGCATCGTCGATTGTGGTCGCTAAGCGGCGATAATGCCCGACCCCCGACACCACCAGCAATTGGCAATGCCCGCCCGATACCAGCAACAACAGATAGGGAAAAGCGAGCGCCGCGTCGGCTAAGCGCGGCGACAGCGCGTGCCCCTCCAGATGGTTGACCGCAATCAATGGCTTTGCCGAAGCATGCGCCAGTGCTTTGGCGGTGACGAGCCCGACCATCACCCCGCCGATCAACCCCGGCCCCGCAGTCGCGGCAATCGCATCAACCTCGGCCAGCGTCAGCCCGCTTTCGTGCAACGCCTGTTCGATCAATGGCATCAGCCTATCGACATGTGCGCGCGCCGCAATTTCGGGCACAACCCCGCCATAGGGCGCGTGCGCCTCCGCTTGTCCGGCCAGCGCATGGGCGAGCACGCGTCGATCGGACGTGACCAATGCTGCTGCTGTTTCGTCGCAGCTCGATTCAATGCCCAGGATGATGCTGATAGGTTTCACCGCGCTTCCATACCCCGCTCTTTCCTTATCCCGCAAGTAAAGCTAGGCAAAGACTATGCATTGTTACACCGTCGATCGCCCATTCCGATTGGGGACGCGCGCATCGCCACTGGCTTTGCGACAGGCCGAAATGACGCGCGATGCGCTTGTTGTGTCGCATGGCCTGCCCGTGGATGCGGTGCAATTGGTGCCGATGGTGGCGAGCGGCGATAAAATACAGGACCGCGCGCTCGCTGATGTCGGCGGCAAGGCGCTGTGGACGCGCGAACTTGACCGCGCTTTGGCCGATGGTGCCATCGACGCGGCGGTGCATTCGATGAAGGATGTTGAAACGCTGCGCCCTGCCATCTTCGCCATCGCGGCCATGTTGCCACGCGCCGATGTGCGCGACCGCCTGATTGGCGCGGAGAGCATCGCCGCACTGCCCTTGGGGGCGCGGATCGGTACGTCCAGCCCGCGACGCACCGCACAATTGCTACGCCTACGCCCCGACATTCGCCCCGTTTTGTTGCGCGGCAATGTCGGCACACGGCTTGCCAAAATTGCGGGCGGCGACGCCGATGCGACCTTCCTTGCCGCCGCCGGACTGGATCGGCTGGGCATGGGTGAAACGGGGGTTCCCATCGCCATCGATGTCATGTTGCCCGCGCCGCAACAGGGCGCGATCGGTATCGAGGTGCGCGCCGATGATGCCATAGCCACGGCGTTGGTGGGCGCTATTGGCGATGCGGCAACATTGCGCGCGGTGCTCTGCGAACGTGCACTGCTGGCGGCGCTGGGCGGTGATTGCCGCTCACCCGTGGCGGCGCTGGCGATGATTGGCGCAGATGGACAATTGACCCTGCACGCTCAGCTATTCTCGCACGATGGCCGTGCGCATGTTGCGGGCGAATGCGCGAGCGACGCCATGGCGTCCGATGCGCGCCAAGCGGCGGCACTGGCGGCGCATCTGCTCGGCGGGGCACCCCACTCCATCCGCACGCTCTTTGGGGGATGAGCGCTGCGCGCGCCCTGCCGCTCATCATCCTGCGCCCCGAACCCGGCGCCAGCGCCACCGCGATACGCGCCGAAGCACTCGGCCTTACCGTCATCAAATGCCCGCTGTTCGTGGTCGAAGCACTGGCGTGGGCTGCGCCGGACCCGCGCGATTTCGACCGCCTGCTGCTGACCAGCGCCAACGCCGTGCGCCATGCGGGGGCGGCGCTGGCCACGCTCAACGCTTTGCCATGCTGGTGCGTTGGCGATGCAACGGCGGCGGCGGCGCGCAGTGCGGGTTTGAGCGTCGAACGGGTCGGGACAAGCGATGCCGCTGCGCTATTGGCGGCGGCCCCGCAGCACCACCGCTTGCTATGGCTGACGGGCGAGCAACATACTGAAAAACCTCAGTATTTTGGTGCTGTAAGCAGCGTTGTCTGCGTGTATCGAACATGCACTCTAACCATCAACCCGGCAACGCTGAATCGCCCTGCTGTGGCGCTTGTCCATAGCGAACGGGCGGCGCGGCGGCTGGCGGAGGTCGGGCAGGTCAAGGGCCAAGTCGCACTGGTCGCGATCAGCCCCGCCGTCGCCGCTGCGGCGGGTGATGGCTGGCGCGAAGCGTGGTGGAGCGACATACCGAATGATACCGAAATGCTGGCGATTGCGGCAAAGCTGTGCCATGATGACGAGGGCCGGAGCAGCTAGGGGATAGACCAAGCGCATGATCGACACGACACACACACCCATATCAGGCACGGCAACAAGCGACGGACCCATCGTCTATCCCGCGACGGGTGAACGTCCTTCGCGCTCACCGTGGCGGCTCACGGCTATTGCTCTCGGTCTGGCATTATTACTCGGCACAGTTGGCGGCGGCTGGATTTTCAGTCGATTTTTCAGCGGGCCGACTGATGCGGCTATCGCCACCATCGGTCAGGAAACGGCCAAAAATAGTGGCGCACCGAGTGTGGCAGCGCTGCCTCCGCCTCCGCCTGCGCCCGTCGCTCCGCTTGGGCCACGCGACGCCGCAGGCATCTCGGCACGAATAGCGCTGCTCGAAGAGCGCTTGGCACGCATATCATTGGCGGCAGACAGTGCATCGGGCAATGCAGCCAAGGCCGAATCCATCCTCGTGGCCTTTGCTGCGCGCCGCTCGATCGATCGCGGCCTTGGGCTGGGTGCGATGGAGGCGCAATTGCGCCTGCGCTTTAGCGAGACACAGCCCAATGCGGTGCAATCTATCCTCAGCGCCGCTGCGCGCCCCGTCATGCAGGAGGAGTTGATCCAGCGGCTCGACGCGCTGCGAGCGACATTGCTGACCGATGCCGAAGCTGGCTGGATGACGCGAATTACCGGTAGTCTGTCGTCGCTGATTGTCATCCGCCCCGCTGATGCGCCAAGTCAGGTGCCAATACGCCGCTACGAACGTGCGCAGCGGGCGCTAGCCGCAGGGCGCATCGACGCGGCAATCATGGAGGTGGAGGCTATGCCCGGCGGCTCCAGCCCGCTGGTGCAGGGCTGGCTTAACGATGCGCGCCGCCTCAACGATGCGCGTCGCTCGCTCGACCTTATCGAGGCGGCCGCGATTATTGAACCGGGCGAAAATAGGGAAGGCGCGGAGTAACCCGCCAGGCTTGGCTAGGGGAAGGGCAGAAAAGAGGACTCGCTAAAGCCGCGCCAAAACCGCTTGCGCCAGCCGCGCTCCAAACTCTGGGCTCTGGTGGGGGTAAAGATAAGGCTCGATCAGCTCAGCCTCTATCACCGCCAGCTTCCCATCAAGCCCGCGCACCATGTCAATCCGCGCATAAAGCGGCGCTTGCGCAAAAGGCAGCATCGCCATGATGCCATCGGCGGCGTCGATGTCGCCCACCGTTGGCGTGATCGCCGTTTCGCGCCCGCCATACAGCGACTGGATACGGTAATCGCCCGCCGCCGCCTGTTTGAGCAAGGCGTGACAGAATGTGCCGTCGATGAAGATGAAACTATATTCGCCCTCATCCTGAATCGCGGGCAGGAATGGCTGAATCATCGCCGCATGGCCCATCGCCCAGCCGCTTAGCGCCGCGTCGCCCCTGATAAAGCTATACTGCCCCACCGCGCCCGCGCCCACGCACCGCTTCACCACCACACGGTCGGTGCCGAAATGCGCAAACGCCGCCCCGACCTCTGCCTCGCCCGCGTCGTCGTGCCACAGCGTCGGGATAGACACCGCGCCCGCGCTGGCCAGTGCCTCAAGATAGCGTTTATCGGCATTCCACCGCACCACCTGCGCTGGGTTGCACACGGTGACGCCCGCCACCTCTAATGCCTCCAACCGTTCCATAAATTGCGCCGGATGCTGGGTATAGTCCCACGCCGTGCCGAGCAGAGCGAGGGGGAAGGCGCAAAGCTGGTCCAGCGGCGCGCGCCAGTCCACATCGACCACGCCCACCCCGCTACCCGACAGGCCAGCGCGCAGCGCGGCGATCTGATAGTCATGCTCAAAGGCATCGGCGCGGCGGGTCGGGGAGCCTGGCATGGTGTCGGAGCAGGCAAGAAAGGCGATGTTCATGGCGGGTGTTTAGCGGGATTGCGCGCGGGCGCAATGATGTGTTGGCGGGTGGATGGGGAATGTCTGTTTTGCGCCGAGGGGGGCATTGAACCAGTGGTGGGTCGATTCCAGCCTAGGTCAGCGTCACTTTTTTCGGTTTGTTGGTAGATTGAACAGAATCATCGAAGCCGTTATATACGGCGAATGCCCGTATCAGCGAACTGCAGCCAGTTGGCAGAATATTGGGATTTGGTCCCCGCAATCGTTGGCGGTGTAATTGGCGCATTGGCGGGCGGTATTCCCGTTTGGTTATTGGCTAAACGTCAATCGAATGAATCCCTTCGACGTGATGCAATGCAGCGAACAGAGAGCCAAAAGGCGCTTTCATTCTCAACAACTGTCAAGTTGCTTCATATTATCAACAGCACCATAAGCCTCAGCAATCACGTCAAATCTTGTATGGCACTTCGCGACGATTCCAGTCGCACCCACATGGAACCGTGGCAGGTGCTGATACCGATGATTGGACATACGGACGAAGGTTCGATCCGATTCACTGCCGAAGAAATGGCCGTGTTCGCCGCCGCTAGCGAATATGATTTTATGCAGGACATGATGCTTCTCGCGGTGCGTCACGCTTCGTCGTTGGCAACATTCCAAGAATATTGCTCAATGCGTAACAAATTTCTCAGCGTCGGCCCGAAGCCAGAAGCGTTCGAAGGTCAGGTAGGCTCGACTACGCTTACACTAGAGGAAGTGAATAGTTACAAGCCATACACGATCCCGCTGAACAGCGCTGCTTTAGGGTTAGATGCTGGACTCGACGAAGATGTGCGCCTGTCGAGAACGGTCGCAGCTAAGTTTGGTCCAGTAACCAAGAAATATTTCAAGGTTGAGAAATTTGCATCACTAACTTTTCCAACCGACGAAGAACTTGCTGCGATGAGGCGGCCGCCCGATCTAACTGGGTGACCTAGCCAACCACGCACTCCGCCATCTCCAAATTACGGGAATTACGGGGACACTTTACGAAATGCACCAATACGCTGCTTGCACCCGCTTTCCTACAACCCCCGCACCATGGTAAGATGCGCGCGGGCATTCACAGGCGTATCTTTGGGCCCTTCCCCTAGCGAACGCTAGCAGGCTGGCTCTTTGACAGCGTTGATCGGCATCATATCTCCCCCCCCTTGTGGGGGAGGTGGCAGTGCGCAGGCGCTATCGCTTGCGATAGGGGAAGCCAAAAAAAGCACTGACGAAGGGGGGCTTTGTGACAAATCTCTCAGCCGTAGACACGGCCTCGCCCCCACACCTAACCCCTCCCCACAAGGGGGAGGGGAAAACTCTTCTCTGCGCCGTCCGCGTCGTCCGCGCGAAATTTCCCCTTCGTCATCGGCGAACTCGTTTCGGGATAATAGGAAGAGCGTTGTTTTCATCTATGATCCTGAAACAAGTTCGCCGATGACGAGGCCAAGAGGATAACGAAGAAAGGAAACAAGCTGTATTAAGTTGACACCACACCTCTGCAGCCCGCAGACGGCCGTTGTTTAACCCCCTGTTTAGTGTCAACCAAACCTCTCCGCCACCTCAACCACCACGACTCCACTAGCCGCTTCTAGCAACCGTTTTTCCAATGCCTTTGCGCGCGGCTTTGCCTCTATCTTGCCGCCCAGCAAATCGGTGACGTAAAACACATCGACCGCGCGTTCGCCATAGGTGGCGATATGGGCGCTGTGCAGCGTCACCCGCGATTGAAACAGCGCATAGGCCAGCTGGTTGAGCAGCGCCGGACGGTCCTGCGCATTGACCTCAATCACCGTGAAGCGGTTCGATGCTTTGTTGTCGATCAACACCGATGGCTCGATGCGGAACGCCTCTGCTCGGGTGCGCGCCAGCGGTTTTGCTGCTAGCCGATCAACCAACCTGCCGCGATTGCTCAGCGCATCGGCTATCGCGCGTTCGAGCCGGGCGATCTGGCTCGCGTCGCGGAACGGACGGCCCAAAGGGTCCTGAACCAGAAAATTATCGATGGCCATGCCGTCGCGGGTTGTGTGCACCCGCGCGTCGATGATGTTACCGCCCGCCAAGTGAATACCGCCCGCGATGCGGAAAAACAGCCCGGGATGGTCGGCGGCATGGACGCTGACCAACGTTGCGGCGCGGTCGGCGTCAAAGGTAATTTCCATCGCCAGTCCATCGACCATGTCTTTGCTGATGAGGGACAGGTTGCGCACCGCGACATCGGTGGATTCGGCGACCCAATAGCTGTCGGGCATCCGCCGCGCCAGTTTGGCAAAGGCGGCGGGGGTCATTGCCAGACGCTCCGCCACCTCCTCCTTGCGCGCCAAAATCCGCACGTCACGACCGCGTTGTTTATGGCCTAGGCGCAGCACTTCTTCGGCGGCGTCAAACAAGTCGGTCAGCAATTGCCGTTTCCAGCCATTCCAAACGCCAGGACCAACTGCGCGGATATCCACAACGGTTAGCGCCAGCAGCAGTCGCAGTCGTTCGGGGCTTTGCACCGCCCCAGCGAAATCGAGCACCGTCTTGAAATCGGAAAGATCGCGTTTGAACGCGGTTGCCGCCATCAGCAAATGGTGACGCACCAGCCACGCCACGGTTTCGGTCTCTGCAGGGGATAGGCCAAGCCGGGGGCATAATTTATCAGCTATCTCTGCACCAAGTACGCTGTGATCACCGCCGCGCCCTTTGGCGATGTCGTGGAGCAGCACCGCCACATACAGCACGCGGCGCATCTGTAGCTGGCCTAGGATGGCGTGGGTAAGCGGATGATCGTCCTTCAGCACGCCAGATTCGATCTGCGCGAGCAGGCCGATAGCGCGAATACTATGCTCATCGACAGTATAGTGATGATACATGTCGAATTGCATTTGCGCGACAACCCGCCCGAAATCGGGAATGAAGCGTCCAAAAACGGCAGCTTCGTTCATCCAGCGCAGCACTGTTTCTGGGTCTCGCGGACTGGTCAACACATCAAGAAACAGCGCATTGGCGGCTGGGTCACGCCGCACATTTGCATCTATCAAATGCGCATCGCGCCGCGCGGTGCGCATCGTCAGCGGATGCACCTCCAACCCATATTTGTCCGCCAGCGCGAACAGTTTCACCAGCTGTATAGGCGATTTACTGAACCAGTCATCGCTGGGTAGCGCCAGCCGACCACGATCAAGCACAAACCCTTCCAACTTGCCGGGACGGCGCCGCAGCGATGGCAAAAAACGCCGCCCGCGCTTGGCCATTTGGTCATCGAGATGTGCAAGGAATACGCCCGTCACATCACCCACCGTTTTAGCGTGCAGGAAATAGAGCTGCATGAAGCGTTCGACCGCCGACTTGCCCGGACGGTCGGCAAAACGCATGCGCGATGCAATGTCGCGCTGAACATCAAAGGTCAGACGGTCCTCGGCCCGCCGAGACAGGATATGCAGATGACAGCGCACCGCGAGCAGAAAGTTTTCGGCACGTGCAAATTGGCGCAATTCCGATTTAGTCAACAGGCCAGCATCGACCAGTTCGCTGACCGAGCGCACCTTGTGCAGATATTTGCCGATCCAGAACAGCGTGTGCAGGTCGCGCAGGCCGCCCTTGCCCTCTTTGACATTGGGTTCGACGACATAGCGGCTGTCGCCCATGCGCTTGTGCCGCGCATCGCGCTCGGCGAGTTTTTCGCTGACAAAAGCGCGCTCGGTGCCGCGTACCACTTCGCTCAGAAAGCGCGCTGACGCCTGTTCATACAGGTCGCGGTCGCCCCAAATATAACGCCCTTCGAGCAATGCGGTGCGAATCGTAAGGTCGCTTTTGGCCATGCGAACCATGTCGTCGAGCGAGCGCGACGAATGGCCGACCTTCAGCCCCAAATCCCATAACGTATAGAGCATCGATTCGATGACTTGTTCACCCCAGCTCGTTTGTTTGAACGGGGTCAGGAAACCAATGTCAATGTCGCTGTGCGGTGCCATTTCGGCACGGCCATAGCCGCCGACCGCGATCAAGGTGAGCCGCTCGCCCGCCGAACGATTGCCCGACGGGTAAAGGTAGATAACCGTGAAATCATGGAGTAGGCGGATGATTTGATCGACCAGAAACGCCTGTGCCGCCGTCGCCTCACGCCCGCGCGACGGGTGTTCGGCAAGGCGCCGGGCAATAACCGCCCGCCCATCATCGAGCGCCGATTTAAGCAGGATGGCAAGTTTGACCCGCTTGTGCACGGGGCTGCAGTCGCTGTTGCCGAGTTCGCTCAACACGTCCCACAAAGCGCGTCGATCAATTATCGTGCGGCGGTCGTGTAACAAGGCAAAGGGATCAGCCATCCCCCATCAACCCTTTGAGCCGATACAGCGCGTCGAGAGCTTCGCGTGGGGTCAGCGCATCGGCGTCAATCGTATCAAGTGCAACGCGCAAAGCATCGCTCGGCGCGGCTTCGTTCACCGCAACCATCGCTGCGAATAGCGGAAGGTCGTCTAGGCCTGCCGCCAGCCCACCGGTTTGTGCACGCCCCGCTTCGAGCTTGGCCAACACGCTCTCCGCGCGTTTTACTACTGCCGTCGGCACCCCCGCGAGCCGCGCCACCGCTAGGCCATAGCTGCGGTCGGCGGGGCCATCAGCAAGCTCGTGCAGCAACACCAGATCGCCCTTCCATTCACGCGCGCGCACATGATGGAGCGAGAGCGCGCCTAAGGTCTCTGCAAGCCGCGTCAGTTCATGATAATGCGTGGCGAACAGGCACCGGCAGGTGTTGACCTCGTGCACCGCTTCGACCACCGACCAAGCGAGCGCAAGGCCGTCATAGGTCGATGTGCCGCGCCCTACCTCGTCGAGGATGACAAAGCTGCGCGGGGTCGCCTGTGCCAATATCGCCGCCGTTTCGACCATTTCAACCATGAAGGTCGAGCGCCCGCGCGCCAGATTGTCCGAAGCGCCGACGCGGCTGAACAGCCTGTCCACCAGCCCCAGCCGTGCGCGCGCTGCGGGGACAAAGCTACCCGCCTGAGCGAGCAGCACAATCAATGCATTTTGCCGCAAAAAGGTTGATTTGCCGCCCATATTTGGCCCGGTAATTAACCACAGACGATCATCGGAGCTTAGGCTCGCATCATTGGCGATAAAGCGCTCCCCGCGCATCGCCAGCGCCGCCTCGACCACCGGATGACGTCCGCCCTCGACCTCTAGGCATGCTTCGTCGCACAGGCTGGGGCGGCACCATCCTCCTTCGACTGCGCGCGCCGCCAATGCCAGCGATACGTCAATCCGCGCCAGCGCGGCGCCGCTGGCCGCAATCGCATCGGCGCGGGCTGCTGTTTGCGCCAATAAGCTCTCAAGGTGCGCCGCCTCTGCGGCCAGTGCATGGGCACCCGCTTGAACCACCTGCGCGGCGTGCTGCGCCAGTTCGGGCGAGTTGAACCGCACCACGCCCGCCAGCGTCTGGCGGTGCGCAAAACCCGAATCCACCGCCATCAGCGCATCGGCATGTTTGGCCGTCACCTCGACATGATAGCCAAGCACCGCGTTATGGCGGATTTTAAGCGCTGCAATGCCCGTGCGATCCCGATAGTCAGCCTCTAGCGCCGCGATGGCCCGGCGCCCGCCAGCGCCCACGTCACGTAGCGCATCGAGCGCAGCATCATAACCCGGCGCAATATAACCGCCGCTTGCACTTTCGGTCGGCGGCTGTTCCACCAGTGCGCGCGCCAGCTCATCGACCATCGCGCCATGCCCGTCGAGCAGCGGTAACAGCCGGGCAAGCAATGGCGGCAAATCACTGCGCCGCGCCAACCCCTCGCGCAGCGCCCGCGCACCATCTAGTCCGTCGCGCAATGCGCCAAGGTCGCGTGGAGAACCCCGGCCGGCGACTATCCGCCCCAATGCGCGGCCAACATCGGGCAATGCTGCCAATGCGGTGCGAATATCGCCCCGCACCCGTTCCTCCTCGATAGCCCAGCCGACAAGGTCGAGCCGCTCGATGATTGCACCAGCATTTGCCAATGGTGCCGCCAAATCCTGTGCCAACAGCCGCGCACCTGCACCTGTTGCCGTCCGGTCCACCACAGCAAGCAGGCTGCCTGATCGGCCCCCATCGCTGGCCCGGATAATCTCTAGGCTGTCGCGCGTTGCAGCGTCGATTGCCATATGGTCGCCCGACAGGCGGCGGCGCGGCGATTGCAACCACGGCATTTGCCCCGCACTGGCCTGGTCGAGCCATGCGAGCAGCGCCCCCGCAGCCGATGTTTCGGCGCGGGTGAAATCGCCAAATCCGTCGCCAGAGTCTTGGGGCGTGGCGACACCATAGAGCGCCTTCAGTCTTTCGGTCCCGCGCCTACTATCAAAGTCACCGCGAGGCCGTGTGTGGCGCAATGTCTCTGGCACATCGCTAGCGATGCTTGCGCCGTCTGCGACCAGCACCTCTGCTGGGGCCAGCCGTGCCAACTCCGCTGTACCATTGTCGTTTAGCAGGCCCAGTTCGAATGCGCCGGTTGAAACATCAACCGCCGCCCATGCTTTATCGCCTGCCGCTTCTGCCAATGCGACCAACCAGCTTGTCGTTTTGCTATCGAGCAATGCGTCTTCGGTCAGCGTTCCGGGTGTCACGAAGCGCACGATCGCCCGTGCCACCAACGCCTTTGACCCGCCACGCGCTTTGGCTTGTTCAGGCGTTTCGACCTGCTCTGCGATGGCCACACGGTGTCCCGCGCGAATCAGACGTGCAAGGTATGATGTGGCGGCGTGGACCGGAACCCCGCACATCGGGATAGGTTCGCCATCATGCCCCCCGCGCGAAGTCAGCGCGATGTCGAGCGTGGCAGCAGCTTTGCGCGCATCGTCAAAGAACAGTTCAAAAAAATCGCCCATGCGATAGAAAAGCAGACAATCGCCAGCCTCTTGTTTGAGCGCAAAATATTGCGTCATCATTGGTGTTGCCGCCTTTACGGCGACGGGCATCGGTGCCGGGGCTGAAGGTGCGGCGGGCGCGGTCATTCGTCGTGCATAACCATAAGCCTGATGCAGTCCATCATTTTGCAACGATAATTTCGTTTACCGCATTCCAATTCGCTCCCGATGGGTTAGGGTTGCTGTATCAATGGAAGCGCAAGGGGTAATAGCGTGAGCGACGAAGCAAGGATCCAGTTTTCCGACCGCGAAGCCTTGCTGTATCACAGCCATGGCCGACCTGGGAAAATAGAGATTGTCGCGTCAAAGCCAATGGCTACACAGCGCGACCTTAGCCTTGCGTATTCCCCCGGCGTTGCGGTGCCCGTCCGCGCCATCGCCGAAGACCCTGCTGCCGCCTATGACTATACCGCCAAGGGCAATTTGGTTGCCGTCATTTCCAATGGGACGGCGATTCTTGGGCTCGGCAACCTTGGCGCGCTTGCCTCCAAACCGGTCATGGAGGGCAAGGCGGTCTTGTTCAAACGCTTTGCAGATGTTGATTCAATCGACCTTGAGCTTGATACCGAAGACCCAGAGGCTTTTATCAATGCGGTGGCACTGATGGAGCCGAGCTTTGGCGGCATCAATTTGGAAGACATTGCCGCGCCCAATTGCTTCATCATCGAGGCGGCGCTGAAAGACCGGATGAACATCCCGGTATTCCATGACGATCAACACGGCACCGCGATTATTTCGTCGGCCGGCCTCATCAACGCCTGCCATTTGACGGGGCGCGATTTGTCCACCGTCAAGGTGGTGGTCAATGGCGCTGGTGCTGCTGCTATTGCTTGCACTGAATTGATGAAAGCGATGGGGGTGAAGCACGACAATGTAACGATGTGCGACCGCAAGGGCGTGATCTGGCAAGGCCGCGCCGAGGGGATGGATCAGTGGAAGTCTGCGCATGCGATTGTGACGGAGGCGCGAACGCTTGAAGAAGCGCTTAAGGGCGCTGACGTGTTCCTTGGCTTGTCGGCTGCGGGAGCGCTCAAGCCCGAAATGGTCAAAGATATGGCGCCGTCGCCGATCATTTTTGCGATGGCCAACCCAGATCCCGAAATATCCCCCCCCGATGCGCGGACGGCGCGGCCCGATGCGATTATAGCGACAGGGCGGTCGGATTACCCCAACCAGGTCAATAATGTCCTGTGCTTCCCCTTCATCTTTCGCGGGGCGCTCGACGTTCGGGCGACGACCATCAACGATGCGATGAAAATTGCCGCTGCGCGTGCCATCGCCGAGCTAGCCCGTGAACCCGTGCCAGAAGAGGTTGCGCATGCCTATGGTGGCATGGCGTCAAGCTTTGGCCCCGAATATATCATTCCATCGCCGTTTGACCCACGATTGATGGAGATCGTGCCCGTTGCGGTGGCACAGGCGGCGATGGATAGCGGCGTTGCCCAACGACCCATTGCTGATATGGAGGCCTATCGTCAGGAATTGCGCGCGCGGCTCAACCCGACAACTTCGGTGCTCACATTGGCCTATGAAGCGGCACGGCAGAACCCAAGGCGCGTGATTTTTGCCGAGGCAGATGAAGAAGTCGTGCTGCGCGCGGCGATCATGTTCCGCGACGGCGGTTATGGCACACCAGTGCTGGTGGGGCGCGATTCGGTACGCGAACGGTTGCGTGAATTGGGCGTTACCGACCCCGAAAATTACGAACTGCATAATTCGAAACACAGCCCGCTGGTGTCCGAAATGACCGAACGGCTGTATGAACGGTTACAACGGCGCGGCTATTTGCGGCGCGACTGCGAACGGATGGTTAATCAGGACCGCAATATCTTTGGCTCGTTGCTCGTTGATATGGGGGTCGCCGATGCGATGATTACCGGAGCCACCCGCACCTATGCCCAGACTTTGCGTGAAGTGCGGCGGGTAATTGACCCAGCACCAGGCCGCACGCCGTTCGGTATCCATGTGCTGGTCGGGCAGCATCACACGGTGTTCATGGCCGACACCACGGTCAACGAACGCCCTACGGCAGCGCAATTGGCGGAAATCTCTATCGAAACCGCTGCCGTTGCGCGGCGGATGGGGCATGAACCGCGCGTCGCCTTTCTGTCTTACTCGACCTTTGGTAACCCGCCGGGCAACTGGTTGGAGCCAATCCGCGATGCCGTTGCCATCCTCGATGAAAAGGGGGTGGGTTTCGAATATGAGGGCGAAATGGCCCCCGATGTCGCGCTCAACATGCGGATGTTGGAAAAATACCCGTTCGCGCGCCTGTCTGGCCCCGCCAATGTGCTGATCATGCCGGGCCTGCAATCGGCCAATCTATCGGCCAAGCTGCTCCGCGAATTGGGCGGTGACAGCGTGATCGGGCCAATGCTGATCGGCATGGCAAAGCCGATACAGGTGGCACCGATGGCTGCTGCGGCCAGCGAACTTGTGACACTGGCCGTGCTCGCGGCGGGTGGAATTGCGCGGTAGGGCTCGTTGATATTGGGCTTCGGCGTACACCCGAGCGAAGGCGGAATCTCTCTTGGCCAGCTCCAGCATCTTCCTCCTTGCACTGAACTAAATCGCTTCAAACCTCAGTTCGCGCTAGTAATGAGTCGGCGGCCCTAATGGCTTGTGAGTTTATGGCCTAGGATCAAAGCCCAAAATATCGGCCAAGTTCTTGGTTGCGCCTGCAGGGTTTTTGGGGGTGCAGTCCTTATAGACGTCCCACACAAGCGCCATGTCAGCGGCATAGTCCCCTGTCGGCATGATCGCGGGGCCCAGCCCGCCGACGCGCCGCCCATAATCCATCATCCCGACGACCAGCGGAACCTTGGCGGCGAGCGCGATCTGGTAAAATCCGGTCTTCCATTTGGCCGAATGGCCCCGGGTTCCCTCTGGCGCGATGGTCAGCATGAACACGTCGCGGCGCGCAAACTCCTCGACCATTTGCTGCACCATATTATGGCTGGAGGAGCGATCAACCGCGATCCCGCCCATGGCGCGCATGAAGTCGCCGAGCGGCCAGCGGAACAAAGATTGCTTGCCCATGAAATGCGCTTTCACCCCCAAAGCCTGAGTCAGGCCGAGAAAATAGGGGAAATCCCAATTCGATGTATGCGGCGCGGCAATGATGACAAAGCGGCGGGGTTCGGGCACCGTTCCCTCCGCCCGCCAACCGTAGCGATGATAGAGTGGCATCAGGCCGCGTTTGACGAGGCGGGCGAGAAGCGATGGGCGCGCTTCGTGATGATCGGCATGCATGGGCGCATGTCTTATGCAGTTTATACGCCCATGCCAGCCTTAATTACGCATCGGGGGTAGAAGGCTTCACGGTCACGAACCGTCGCCGGATCCAGCGCCAACCGAATATCAACCCGCCGAGCATCAGCGCCCATGGCAGGGCGATGCCAGCCAGCATCAGCACAAAGGCGCCAGCTGCACCAAGGCTGTCACCCGATGCGGCAAGCGCGCTGGCAAAGGGACGACTGCTGTCATAGCCAGCAATCCCCGTGTTGCCGACATAGGTGAAATTGACCGGGGTGGCCGCAAGGCGCGCCTCACCTTCGCGCCGCCCCGCTTCCTC